>NZ_JBVVXU010000006.1:0-224976 GCF_055902035.1 Leisingera sp. SA215
GGGCTGATGGCGCTTCTCCGCGCCGGGGAGCTGGCCTTCTTCGGCGGCCTGGAACCGCTGGCGCAGGCCGGTGCCTTCGCAGAGTGGCTGGCTCCTTTGCGCAAGTCCGAATGGGTGGTCTATGCCAAACCGCCCTTTGGAGGCCCGGAAGCCGTGCTCGCCTATCTGAGCCGGTACACCCGCAGGGTGGCCATCTCGAACCGCCGCCTCGTCAGCGCCGGCGCGGGCACCCTGCGTGAGCCATGCCCGTGCTGTGGCGGGACAATGCACATCATCGAGATCTTCCGGCGCGGGCAAAAACCCCGGTCCCGCGCGCCACCGCGGGACCAAGCCGCATGACGAAACACCCGTCCTTCCGGAATTGTGAACACCGGGCATCCCGACAAGCCCGGCGGGAACCCTGTTTGCCGGCTCTCTACCCGGAGCCGGGGACCACGCAGCAACGTCGCTGCCTATGCTCGATTTGGCCCACCGTCCGCAACGCAGGCATCCGCCCCGGCATCATTATTCAACCGGCATATTCGCTGGCACCAGCCGCGCATTGCACCGTCAGCGCTCTTTCCCCATAGACAGCCCCAAGAGCCCCGCGGCTTCCACCTTGGGAGGTTTTCCAACCCGGACCGATGCCGCGCCAAGCCGCACCCTCACACCGCGGCCCGCATCAGAAAACCTTCACCATTCCTACCCATGCTGCGCTCTGTTCGAATGACGGCTTCTGATCGCGGGGCAGCTTATGATTAGGTATTGTCATAAGTAAGGTATGTGCCTAAGTTAGGCTCGTGCCTTACAATGATTCTCTCATCGAAACGACTTTCAGTGCGCTCGCTGATCCAACGCGACGTGCTGTCGTGCAGGCCCTCTGCGGCGGCCCAGCAGCAGTCTCCCAGCTCGCACAACCCTTCGATATGGCCTTGCCATCTTTCACGCAGCACTTGGGTGTTCTGGAAGATGCCGGGCTTATCTCATCCGAACGGCAGGGACGGACGCGTATCTGTTCTCTGAACTTGGATGCACTACGCATGGCTGAGGGTTGGCTTGCTGCGTACCGCCACCAAGCTGAAGAGCGCCTTGACCGTCTTGAGGCACACCTGAAACAGCAACGGAAAGACAAGCCCAATGAATGAACAAATCAAAAGCACCGTCGCTGACTGGTCGGCATCGCCGCTGGACCGGGAAATCGTCGTGTCCCGTGTCGTCAACGCAGATCGCCGAACCGTCTTTCAGGCTTGGACGGATCATGACCAGATCGTGAAGTGGTTTGGGCCTGACGGCTTCGAGTGCAAGACCCACGAAATCGACATTCGGACAGGCGGCGTCTGGCGGTTCGACATGCACGCTCCCGATGGCGCATGCTTCTCGAATAGAATGGATTTTGTGCGGGTTGAAGCCCCCCGGGTGATCGAGGCAATCCACGGAAAGGATGCTGACGACCCAGATCGATTCCGCTTGCTCGTGATCTTCGATGTGCAGGACGATGGCAAAACTGTCGTCACGATCCGACAGATTCATCCGACACCGGAGCGTCGCAAGATCGTTGTCGGTTTTGGTGCAGTGGAGCTTGGCGGGCAGACACTCTCGAAGTTGGCTGCGCTGGTCGAAAGTTCCTGACCCCGACCAAACGCAGGTCCTCGCAAAAGCGGTCGTTGACTCATATGCGTTGCCCGACCCTTGACGTTCATCGTAGATTTCGGCGCTGTCGGTTTGGGAATGCTGGGCAGGATGAACAGGTTTTCCAGATCGCCCCTTAGATCTATTGGGTTGAACGTTAGCTTCAACCTGATTGCCGCATTAACCGAGAGGTGAATGGCCTAGCGTTCTATTGCGCCCTTACCAGCGAAGATCTTGTCCCGGAACTTTTCGATCCGGGCGATGCGGGTTGCAGGTTTCTTGGCCTGGCTGAGGTTGAACATGTAGCTTCTCTGCCGGCCGGGGGTCAGGGCGTAAAATGCCTCGGACAGATCCGGGTCCGCGTCCAATGCATCGCCCAGTTCGTCCGGCATAGGGATCTCGGCGTGGATTTTTGGCGGCTTGGTGCCGGCGTCGGCATGGCCCATCAATTGTTGCAGATAGGCCCGGATCACAGGCTTCATCCCGGCAACCTTTCCGGCGCTTGTGAAACGGATTACTCCCGGTGTCCGGCTGTTCGGCCCTTGCCGCTCAAGAACGCACTCGGTGTCCTCCAGCAGGCCCGTATTCATGAACGTCAGCCGGAAATCGTCCCGGAAGGCGGTGATAAGCGCGATATTGCGGCCTGCGAACATGTAGTTGGGATGGGCCCATTTCACTGTCTCCTGCAGCCCCATGCCGAGGCAGATACGGCGCAGCTGATCAAGGCCTTCGGTCCATTGCCTGGCTGAGCAATCAGGTGTGGCAAACCTGCCGCACCGGCCGCAACCCTTGGTGAAGAAATCATCGGGCTCAGTAATCATTGCCATTGCTTGCAGTCCCTCCTGTTTCTGTTCCTACCATTGCCTGCGTGGACGTATTGACGCCGCGGCATCACCGGGCGCGCAAAGCACTTTTGCGCCAGATAACCGCCAAATGCGTTAGAATACCACTTTTTGCTGCCCCATATCGTTTGCATTGCATTCCGGTCTGCCGGAAAACGCGGGTATGCTCTACCGTAAGGTTCACGTTTGGCGGCTGAGGCTGAATAGGGAGAGAAAATCTTCGGCTGCTTTGATGTCGCCTGTAGTGCGGACTGTACCCACGGACACAAGATCCGCCAAAGGGCTGTTGCTGTAGACCGCGGCTGCCAGCGTATTGCCGGTGCCTGACAGCACGAAGGGCGCCTCCGGGGAGGTGACTGCGGTGGTTTGCAGTTGGCCCCTGGACAGTCTCATCTCAAATGCCTCGGTGCCGAAATCGAACCCAGCCAGTGCCTCGCGGCCCCCGGCACTGTCCTGCATCAAGTTCACTCCCATTGAAATCATCAGCGCTGATGGGCTGATGAAGCGGGAGGGGTCATGGCCCGGCACTGTCAGGGCCCAGCGGCACAGCGCCTCCAGTACCGGCAGCAGGCCGCGGCCGGCATCTGTCAGCGCGTAGATGCCCAGCCGCTCCTCATGGTCCACCACACACGCCGCCGTCAGCTGTTCCAGCCGCCCGGTCAGCACACTGGCAGTGATGCCCGGCAGCCCTTTGCGGATCATCTGGAACCGCTTAGGGGTGAACATCAGCTCGCGCACGACAAGCAGCGCCCAGCGGTCGCCGACCAGGTTCAGTGCATGCGCTGCCAGGCAGCCTTCGTCATAGCGGATACGCGGGGATTTGCCAACTTTAGTCATTTTAAAGTACTAACAGTTGTTTTTTGCTACTTCAATTGGCACGATTGACGCAGGAGCAGGATTCGCTCCGCAGCACAAGGATATTTGAGATGACCTACTATACCGGCTCAGTCGCAGCGGTCCCGGCTGCGAACAAGACGAAATATGCGGAGCATGCGGAGGCTGCCTGGCCCCTGTTTGCATCCTATGGCGCAACCCGCATGGTCGAAACTTGGGGCGTTGATGTTCCAAGAGGAAAGGTCACCGACTTCTACGGCGCCGTGAACGCGCGGGAGGGCGAAGCCATCGTGTTTTCGTGGATCGCTTGGCCCGACAGGGCAACGGCGGATGAGGCGTGGCAAAAGATGGAAGGCGATCCCGCGATGAAGGAGCTGCCGGAAATGCCCTTCGACGGCAGCCGCATGATCTTTGGCGGTTTTTCACCGGTTTTTGAGCGGGGCGACCACACCGGCGCGAGGTACTATCAGGGCTTCCTGCTTGCGGTGCCGGAAAAGAACAAGGCGGCCTATGAGGAGATGGCGGAGGAGGGCTGGCAGATGTTCAGCAAGGGCGGCGCGCTCGGGCTGATCGAGAATTGGGGCGAGGACGTGCTGCACGGTAAAAAGACAGATTTCTACCGCGCCACCAAGGCCAAAGAGGATGAAGTGCCGGTGTTCAGCTGGTCCGCCTGGCCTGACCGCGCCACCTGCGATGCCGCCGCCAAGGCGATGGAGGCGGAAATGGGCAATATGGATATGTCCGCGATGCCCTTTGACGGCATGCGGATGATGTGGGCCGGTTTCGAGCCGCTCTTCGACTCCGGAGCGAAAGCATGACGCTCACGCTCATCACCTATGATTGGCTGCCCGAGTTCCCCCGCAGTTTCGTGCGCGACATGCGCGTGCGGTGGATGCTGGAGGAACTCGGCCGCCCCTATCAGGTTGAGACCGTCCCCGCTCACCCCAAGAGCGCGGCGCACCTGGAAATGCAGCCCTTTGCGCAGGTGCCTGTAATCCGCGACGGGAAGCTGACCCTATTCGAAAGCGGCGCAATCCTGATGTATCTGGGGGAAGGCACCCCGTTGCTGCCCGGTCCGCGGCGTGCGGAAGTGACGCAATGGCTCTTCGCCGCGCTGAACACCATCGAAGTTGCCGTCATCCGCTGGGTGACAATGGTGCTTGCGGAGCGGAGCCCGGAGTTTTTCGGACCGGCGCCGTCTGCGGAGATCACCGCCCATGCCAGGCGGGAGCTGGATACGAAGCTGGCGGCGCTGGAACAGGCGGTTGCAGGACGGGAGTGGCTAGCCGGTGCATTCAGTATTGCCGATATCGCGATGGTCGAAGTGCTGCGCGTGCCGGAGGCCGAAGGCGCCTTGGAAGGTTACCCGGCGCTCACGGCTTATGCGGAGCGGGCCACCGCCCGGCCCGCCTTCAGCAAGGCAATGGCAGACCATATGGCCCATTGGCAGGCGGCGGATGCCGCGCGCGCCGCCGCTGGCCTGGCTTGACGCCCAGCTGGACCGAACCGGGCGTTGCCAAGCTCTGCGGTCCAGCCGGATCCAGGAATTTCACCAATCCGAGCTGCAAAAGCCCGAAGACAGCCTTGAAGGAGAACAAGGAATGGCCATTGCAAAGAACACGGTTTGCCTCTGGTATGACAAAGAAGCGGAGGCTGCAGCCCGCTTCTATGCGGAAACTTTCCCCGACAGTTCAGTAACGGCCGTGCTATCTCGCGCCCAGCGACTATTCTTCCGGCAAGGCAGGCGAAATGCTTATCTACCGATGCCCGGCAGGTGAGACGCTGACATACTGCTGCACGACCGAAGAAGGCGGCCTGGTGGTACGGCGATACTGGACCAACGTCTGTCAGGCCTGCCCTGTCAAGGCGCGCTGCACGACCGGCAGGGAACGTCGTATCACCCGATGGGAACACGAGCATCTGGTCGACGGGATGCGTGGCCGTTTGAGCCGCGACCCGGCCTTGATGGGCCTCCGCCGCTCAACCGTCGAGCACCCGTTCGGCACAATCAAGAGCTGGATGGGAGCGACGCACTTCCAGATGCGAACGCTCAAGAACGTCCGCACCGAGATCGCCTTCCATGTCCTCGCCTACAACATCAAGCGGATGATAGCCCTGATCGGGGTACGTGGGCTTCTGACTGCCATTCCGGCGTGATGGGCGGCGCTCAGCTCAAATTGTACCGCAAAAAACGCCACAAGAGCGCGGATTCAGCCCTCTCCGGCGTATAAGGCGCTAAAGTGACCCAAAATTCGGCTGCCTCCACAAAATCGACTGAAACATCCTCATCGTCGAGAAACCAGGCGAGTTTCCACACACCCTCAGCCCATTGCGGACATTCACGTTCGGGGCTGCAGTTCATCCACTTCTCGCATAGTCTGGCCGAAAGAAGATGGAGAAACGCATGGCGCTGCCCCAGAATAGGGAACTTGATCGGTTGTCAAAGAACACGCCATTAAGTCTGAACCTGCTTGAGTTGACCCACGCAATCACCCAGCGTCAGTGGACCGCTCGCGAGATTGCGGAAGCATCGCTGTCTCGGATCGAGGAGCTTGACCACGGCCTGCATGCCTTTTGCACATTGGACGATACGGCCTTGGAGCAGGCCGATGAAACCGACCGTCGCCTTTCCGCCGGTTTGCCCGTGGGACCACTGGCGGGCGTTCCGGTTGCCGTGAAAGACCTGATTTGCACCCGAGGGATGCGAACAACTTTTGGATCACGCCTCTATGCGGATTTTGTGCCTGGGCAAGATGATATAGTTGTCGAACGCCTGAGAAAAGCTGGTGCGACAATCATCGGTAAGACAAACACGTCTGAATTCGGCTATGGCGGCGTTGGCCACAATCACGTTTTCCCCACAACCCGCAATCCCTGGAATGTGGCTCTGACGCCGGGTGGGTCGAGCGCCGGTTCGGCAGTAGCCGTTTCCACCGGCATGGTTCCATTGGCCCTGGGCAGCGATGGCGGCGGCTCGATACGCATTCCGGCATCACTTTGCGGCGTTTTCGGTATGAAGCCATCATGGGGACGGGTGCCTCTATATCCAAGCTGTCGCGATCCACACTACCCCGGACAGTCCGGTTGGGAGAGCCTTGAACACATCGGCCCCTTGACCCGAAATGCAACCGATGCAGCACTTGCGCTTTCCGTAATATCCGGCCCCTCAGCCTACGACCGTCATTCTGTTCCGTCTGAGAGCGGTGACTGGGTTCTGAGTAGTTTGGACGCAATGGCAAACATCCGCATCGCATTTACGGGCGACCTCGGGTTTGCGATCGTGGATCCGGAAGTTCGCTCTGTTTTTGAACAGGCTGTCGAGCGTCTGAGAACGGCAATCAGCCAGGTCGAGTGTGCTTACCCGGCGGTTGGCAACACCGAAGGATTACTCGACACGCTTGTTGCGCTTGAGACGGACCGAGTCGGCCTGAAAGCCATGACTGCGGAACAGGGTATCGAGTTGGATGGCTGGATCGGAAGCATCCTTGAACGAACCTGGACCGGCGACCAGTTCACAGCTGCCATCATGGAACGCAAGCGCATCGCAAATCTCACTGCGGACTTCATGCGTGATTTCGATTTTCTGCTGACCCCCGCAACCGCAAGCGCCGCCTTTCCGATTGATACCTACGGCCCTGACAAGATTGCAGGGCAGATGCTGCCACCGTCGTCATGGGTTCCGTTCTCCGCGCTCGCCAATTTCACCGGGTTGCCTGCCGCCTCGGTGCCCATTGGTTTTACCCAGGATGGCCGACCGATCGGACTGCAGATCATGGGACGCCACCTGGACGACAAAGGCGTCCTTAGCCTTTGCGCCATTGTGGAGAAGCTCTTTGCGCAAGATCTTAGGTCAACGCCATCTGTCTGACCCGAAATGGCTACCGCGATTGATCAGGGCACAAAACCGATATCTGTCGCGAAGTCTGTTAAATCTGAAAGGCAGCCTTGTTCCGCACTGCGTGAGTTCACCAGTTTTAAAGCTTCGCAGCCGCAGCGAACGGCTGAAACGGTGGGCTGCGCCGCAGCACAAAACTTCGGCTGGTTGCGTCAAACGGCCGAGGTTGCAAAGGGCGCTTCCTGCGCTTCGCTGCACCTGCTGCCGACCGCAGCATTCAAGGTTGTAAGCCAGGGTTGTTGAATGTTCGTTTTCACAGAGATGGGCAGAAGGCTTCGCACTTGCAGCATCCTTGGGGCTGCAACCTTCGGCTAGGGCCGCTTTGGGCTGTGATCGGCATGCTGCTCAGCACCTTGCGCAACACTGGAAAACACAACACGGCGGCCGACAAGCGGCCGCCGTATGTCCCGCTTAGTTCCTCGTCTTCGCCTCAGCCGGTCCAGTTCACTGCTTGCGCGTAAATAAGGAATACAGTTGCGATCCCGATCCAAAGACCGAACAGCGGCAGGAAAAACCGGACCCAGCGGTCCCAGGACACTCCGGCCAGCGCCAGCGTTGCCATGAAGTAGCCTGAAGTCGGGTAGAAGATGTTCGAGAGACCATCGCCGAGCTGATAGGCCAGTACCGCGTTCTGTCGGGTAACGCCGATCAGGTCCGAAACCGGCGCCATGATTGGCATGGTGACGAGTGCCTGGCCGCTGCCCGACGGCACCACGAAGTTGAAGCCGAGCTGCGAGACGAACATGCCGACCGCTGACACCGAGCCGGGCAAGTCGCCGACCAGGCTGCCCAGGCCATGCACCAGCGTGTCCATCACCTGACCCTGCTCCAGCATCACCGCGACCGCACGGGCCAGGCCGACGATGATCGCTCCCATCAGCACGTCGCGGAAGCCTTCGTTGAAGGCCTCGCAGATTTTGTCCGGGGTCAACCCGGCAATCAGCCCGACAGTTGCGCCCATCAGCACGAACAGCCCCGCCATTTCCATCATGAACCAGCCGCGTGTCAGCACGCCCCAGACCATCAGGCCAAAGAACATGAGCGCGGCAACTCCGGCCCAGCCCTGTCGGGTGGTAAAGCGCATTGCCGGCGCCTCCAGGTCATGCACATAGGCTTCGCGCTTGGCCGCTTCCTTGGGGTCGTCGGCCAGCAGGCTTGCCTCCGGGGATTTCTGCACCCGCAGGGCATAGCGCATCAGATAGGCAATCCCGGCCCCCAGAAGGCACATGAACAGCAGCGCCCGCAGGCCGGCGCCGGAGTAGAGCGGCAGCTCGGCGATGGTCTGGCCCAGTCCGGTGTTGATCGGGTTCAGCACCCCAGCGGTAAAGCCCGCGGTGGTCGCCAGCAGCGCGGTGGCAACCGCGGTGATCGAGTCGAACCGCAGCGCGATCATCAGCGGCAGGATCACCGGCACATAGACCAGTGCCAGTTCCTGAGTGCCGATCAGCGTCGCCACCACCGCAAAGATCACCATCAGCGCGGGAATCATCAGCACGCTGCGCGCCGCGAAGCGCCGGGTCAGCTTGTCCACTACCACGTCGATGACGCCGGTGCGGCGGATCACCATGAACATGCCGCCGATGATGAAGGTGAAGAACACCACCGTCGAGGCATTCACTAGGCCGTTCGGCACGGCCAGCATGAATTGTTCCCAGCCGATCGGGCTGGCCTCGACATAGCGGAAAGAGTCGGGATCGACGGCACTGCGTCCGTTGGGCAGTGTCACCCGGTCGTAGAGCCCGGCCGGCACAAAATGAGTCGCCAGCGCGGCCAGCGCCGTGAATACGAATAGGATCACATAGATATGCGGCATTCGGATTCCCTCCTCCTGAAGTTCCGCTTCCATTTCCTGATGCTGTGCTGACATGTATTCCTCCCTTGCCGCCACTCTCAAATGCCTGTTGACATCTTCTGTAAAATGTTAGGTGCTATATTATAGTTGTGACAATCAGGGATTCCGAAAAGCATCTATCCGGATTTCTTGAAGGACTTCCTGATTCATTTAATATTCAAAGGGTTGAGGATGAAAGACGCGACCGGATCAGGACAAGAGCTGCAGGCGGGCCAGGCTTTTGAGGCGCTGCTCGCGGCCTTGCGGCAAGGCACGCTTAGGGCCAATGAGTTCATTTCCATGCCTAAACTTGGCGAATTGATCGGCTTTCCGATTGCCGCCACCCGCGAGGCCGTCAAGCGGGCAGAGACACAATCCCTTGTCAGCATCCTGCCCAAGCGCGGCATCGTGGTGATGGACGCGAGCCCGGAACTGACGCGCGCCTGCCTGGACATGCGGGCCTTGCTGGACAAAGAGGGGGCCTGCCGTCTGATCCGGGCCGGTGTGCCGTTGCCGCTCAACAGTCTTCGGGGAGCGCATGAAGCGATGCTGCAGCTGGCACAATCCGGCAGCGGCGCAGATCTGCCTGCCCAGGCGCTCAAGACCGACCTCAGCTTGCATGACCTGCTGGCGAGCGGGCTGGACAATCCCTTCCTGCGCAGCGTCTATGACGCCAACCGGAACCGTCTTTCTGTAATTCAGACCGCCCGCGCCTTTCTGGTTGACCGCATTGTCAGCGCCATGGAGGAGCACCTCGCCATCATCGCGGCCCTGCGCGCGCACGACGCGGAACAAGTGGGGAAGGCAATTGACCACCATTGCCGTCAGACAATGCGCTGGTGGGGAGTAGATGCGCGTTGAGAGTTTCCTACGCCGCAAAGATGCGGGTTCGCGTGGAAAATGTGGCGTCCTTTCCCGAGAGGTCAGGAAACGAAAAGCCCAGATAAGCAGCCACCGGGTTCCCGGAGGATGCTTCAATAAAAGTAGCTGCTGCTCTGGCCCCTGAAATCTGGATCGTTTGAAGCTGGAGTTTTCGGCTAATCTCTCCTGGCTGGGAAGAGGAGCGAAAACGCATGAAGGCATCGAAGTTCACGGAGGCGCAGAAAGCGTTCATCCTGAAGCAGGGCGGGCAACGCACACCGGTGGCGGAGATCTGCCGGAAGGCCGGGATCATCCAGGCGACTTATTTCAACTGGAAGAAAAAGTATGGCGGTTTGCTACCGGACGAGATGCGCCGGTTGAAGGCACTCGAAGACGAGAACACGCGGCTGAAGAAGATCGTGGCCGACCTGACGCTGGACCGGGAGATGCTTCAGGACGTCATTCGGCGAAAGCTCTGAATCCTGGCCGTTTGCGCGAGATTGTCACCGGGATGTGCGTCGATTGGGGGGTGTCGATCCGGAAGGCTTGTGGGGCCATCTGCTTCGACACATCCACCTACCACTACAAGTCCCGGCGGACGGATCAGGCTGCCGTCGAACGGCGGATCAAGGAAATCGCAGAGACGCGTGTGCGCTATGGCTACAGGCGCGTCAACGTGCTTCTGAGACGGGAGGGCTGGGTGATCAACATGAAGAAGACACGCAGGATTTACAACGAGTTGGGCCTGCAGCTCAGGAACAAGCACCCCAAGCGCCGGGTGAAGGCCAAGCTGCGGGAAGACCGTCAGGAAGCCGCCGGGCCGAACGAAGTCTGGGCGATGCCTTGCCCGAAAGGCGATTGCGCAAGCGCAATCTGCCGGAAGGGACTTCGTCCACGACCAGCTCGCCCTGGGTAGGAGGTTGCATATCCTGACCGTTGTCGACACGCATTCCCGGCTCTGCCCTGCGGCCGATCCGCGCTTCACCTATCAGGGCGAAGATGTTGTGCAGACGCTCGAACGGGTCTGCGGGCAGATCGGCTACCCCAAGACGATCAGAGTCGATAACGGCCTATGTCGGGAAATTCCGGCTGCTTAGGTCAGCAGGTCATGGGGCATCCGGAGTCCCGGACGCCCTGACAGGTTTGCCCAGACGGGCTCTGCCGTCAAGAAATGATCTCTTCCATAGCAAACACAGGGTACGCGCTCTGGCGGCCCTCACCGTCCTTAATACGAGATCCCAAATCCCAAGCAGAAAGCCCGAACATTATCTACGAGGTCAGCGAACTGCCTCCACGGCCGTTACAGAGAGAGGTCCTTCCGCCTGGGCTCACCCCTCGAAGAAGGGGCGATAGGGTTCACCGTGTTTGACCACGGCGTGAACGGTGCGCGCCATCTTGGCAGCAATCGCGGTATAGGCCTTGCGGCGCAGGTGAGCATTGTGCCGCTCCTTTGAGATTTAACGCTCGAACTTGTCGCGGAAGCTGTTGGTCCGCTTCAGCGCGGCCGTCTGACCCGCCATCCAGAGCGTGCGCCGGAGCCGGGCATTGTCATACTTGGAGATCTTGCTTTGTCCGCGGAACATCCCGGATTGCACGGCGGCGAGATCCATGCCGCAGAACTTAAGGAACTGGCGGTGATGCCGGAAGCGGCGCAGATCACCCGCTTCAGCCAGGATGGTCATGGCATTGATCGGGCCGATGCCGGGAATGGTCGTCAGCAGCTGATAGTCAGGCAGACCGGACAGGAGCTCGACGGATCTGACCTCAATCTCATCGCGCTGCCGGATCAGGCTGCGGCCTTCGGCGAGAACGAGGCGGAACATACGCACGGCGTCGGAATCCGGGCCGACAGGAAGCCCGACTGAACCCGCAGCAGTCGTGTAAATGTCGGAAAGCAGGCGTTCTTTGGCTACCTTGCGGCCAACAACTTGCCAAGCATCGGCGATGAAAGCCTGCCGGCTCATGGCCGAGATCATGTGAGGGGACGGGTACTTCTCGAGAAACGCCAGGAACCAATCCGTCCGGGAGCTTCTGTGAAACCTCTCGGCTTCGGGAATGAACACAAGAAGAGTGCAGGGCGGCGCGCGATCCTCAAACCAACGGTGATCCGAGCCGTCGATCTGGATCAGCTCGCCAAAGCATTCCCGGCGCAGGCGCGGCTGGTGGAACTGGCGCCGCTGCTTGCGCGAAAGCCAAAGACCGTCCTCGGCCATCCATTTGCGCAACGTCTCGCGTGAGACTTTGAACCCGTGATGCGCGGCCAGCATCTCAGCGGCCAGTGTCGGCCCAAAATCCGGGTAGTTCTCTTTGATCAGGCTCAGTGCATACTCGCGCCTGGCCCTGTGAATCCGATTGTTCGGAGGCTTGCCGCGCGCCTTGTGCCGGATCGCAACGGCACCGTCCTGACGGTATCGCTTCAGCAGCCTGAATACCTGGCGCCGCGTCAGATCCAACAGGTTCGCCGCGTTGTCTACCGTCAGCCGACCATCATCGATCTGCGCCAAAACCTCCACGCGGTTCAGTTCGCGCTCGCTCATCGTTACCCATCCCATGTCTGCTCCCGCTGCCTGTTCTCATGGCAGGAAAGAGTGACATTCCTGAATTGCTAAAGGGTGACAGTTTAGCTTTGCGGCTACATATCAAGGTCTTATAAACTTGATTATGTAAAATCAGATGATTCTGAATCAATCTGGATCTGCAGAAAACTTCCATTTTTCAATTACTTACCGGGCGCAGCAAACCCTCTTGGGCAACGCTGGCAATCAGGTGACCGTCCTCTGTGTATATTGACCCGCGATTGAAACCACGGCCGTTGCCTGTGAACGGTGCGTCCATTGTGTAATGATGCCAGTTCTCAAAATGGACTGCTGCGTGGAACCACATTGCATGATCCAGGCTGGCGGTCATGGCGGCGGGTTTGTGAAACGTCAGCCCATGCGGCCGCATCGATGATCCGAGCAAGCCAAAGTCCGAGGCATAAGCCATCAGGATATGCTGCAGCTCAGGTCCGGCCCCTTTGGCCGCTTCCATTCTGATCCACATATGATTGATATCGGTGGTTTCTTCCGGCTCCAGCGGGTCGCGCGGCGCAACTTCGCGGATCTCGAAGGGCCGCGGTCTGGTGAATTCTCCGCGCTTGGCCGGGTCGACCCGGAACGCATTGCGCAAGAGAATTTTGTCACGCGGCTCCAGCGCCGCCGGCGCCGGAACATCTCGCAGCTGATTGTCGTGTCCGGCATTCATGAAAATTCGTCGCGCGTCCAGCGCCGATCGACGCCGGGTTGACAGTCGGAGATGCTCTCGCTTCCTGCGATCCAGGTCGGCCAGCTGTGTCAAACTTTAAAAATCGCTTTAAGTGTGATACGTTAAGTCCAGCTCAACTAAAGGATTACTGCTCATGTGGCGCGGATGGCTGTGTGCTTTGGTGGCAACCCTCGCATTTCCAGCGGCGGCTCAGGAGATTGCTGAGTTGCGTATTGCGATGCCTGTGAGCAGCGGGCAATTGCCGCGGGAAATGGCGGAACTGGTTATTGAAGCGGAAGCCTGGCAGCAACTTGACAGCAAGGTAGTATTGCTGCGCACGGACCGTCCCGTGAAAGAGCTGCTGCAGGAGGGAGAGGCCGACTTGGGATTTGTCCCATTGTGGCTGGCCTCGGATCCTGACGAACGCCAGTTGGGGGTGGCGAGTATCCTGCACCAGCCATTTGGCGGACTTGGTTCCGGCGGCACTGCAAGACTTCTGGAAACCGGGTTCAGGGATGCCGCACTCATGGATCTGGGGCAAATGGGCTTCTTTACCCTGTCCTTTGCCAGCCTCGGGGCCAGCAGTCTCATTTCGTCCTTGGATCTCAATACAGCCGCGGAGATTGAGGGCCTAAAGGCGACAGAGTTTGAGCCAGATGGCACCGGGCTCGACGCCCTTGGAGCAAGCCTGCAGCGCGGTCAAATTCAGGACATGGGAAAAGCTTTACAGGACAGAAGCATCGAAATCGCAGAAACTCTTTGGAGTGAAAACGTTACAAGTCTCGCGTCGGAACAGAAGCTGCAAAGTGTTCTCACCGGTTATTCTTCGCTGGTTCTGGCTGCTCAGGTGCGGCCAGAAACCTGGGGCGCATTTTCCGAGCGCCAACGGCGCCACATCCGCGCTGCGCTTTTGCAAATTGAAGAACAGAGTTTCGTGAACGCAGAGAGCGACATCGCGGCATTGCAGGCGCAGCTTTCCGAACTGGGAGTGAAGGCAATTCCTTTCGCCGAAGTAGCGGGCGAGGAGGGGCGGCAGCGGATGGCTTTAGCCTGGGCTGAGCGGGGAGAGAACCGTGTTTTTGCCCTTGAACTGTTTGAAACGGCCCTGGCGGAAGCCGCTGAACCGCAGCCGGCACCAAATCCCGAGGACGAGGGGGGGCTGGTGCCGGAGAGCAAGCCTTTGATTTACTTCGCGACCGACCGGGAACGCGACTACACAGGAGACCTCGCCACTGAATTCGGGGTCGAGCAAATCACGGAGGCGCGCTACCACTGCGGCAGGGTAGAGTGGCAGAAGAATAAGCGCCGCGACAGCGACAATCTTTATGCTGGCAGCATCTCCCTTGCCGGACGCCTCAGTGCAGACAACGGGTGTATCTCCGATCTGGCCGGGCCACTGAAGTCACAGCGGGTCCTGCTCTTCATTCACGGGTACAGCAACTCTTTTGAAACAGCCGTGAAGCGCGTCATTGCAGTGGCTGAAGATGTTGGTTGGCAGGGCCCGGTGCTTTTGTGGAGCTGGCCATCCTGGGGGGAGCGTTCTGCGTATCTGGCAGATGCCCAGCACATCAACGACAGCCGCCGCAGGCTGGAAGGGTTTCTGAGGGATCTGACGCAAGCCACTGACGGTATGACGATGGTTCTGGCGGCCCATAGCATGGGCGGGCGGCTGGGTGTTGAAATCGTGTACCAATTCGCGGGACCAACGGCCGACAGCCTTGAGCGTGCGGTCTTTGTGGCCCCTGACGTGTCCGGAAATGCATTCTCCGACATGATTGCGCATTCGGGACATAATCACCCGGTCACGCTTTACGCACACCGGAAGGATTGCCCGCTGAAAGCGTCAGCGCACAGGTTCAACAACGACCAGCCCCGTGCCGGTCAAGGCGGACCGGATCTGATCGTTCTCGGTGGGCTTGAGACCGTGGATGCATCTTATGTCCGGGACAGAAGAGTGTGCGGGAACCATACTTACACTTTTGACAGGCCCAAAGCGCAGATGGACTTGAAAATGCTGCTCACAGACGGCGCGCCGGCCTGCGTTCGCAAACTTGAAAGGGCCACCCGCAACGGAACCCCCTATTGGCTGATTTCAAGAGGCACGGTTCCGTGCCGCTGACCTGAAGGGATGCTCATCACGTCCGCCAGAGCGCATACCGGAGTCGGGTGAAGGCCTGCGGAAATCAGCGTTCAGGCATCTGCCAATCGAAGCCGGCAGCCGGCTTGACAGGATTCACAATCATTTCAGCGTCTTGTCCGGAAAATCGTGAGGAGGAATGATAGTTTTATGAATTTTATTGACCAGATGAAAGTTTTCTTGCATTCTGGCTCAACGATCCACCATCATCGCAAGGTCCACCAGATTGCCTTCTCCCGTCCGCTCCAAACTAGCCCATGCCCTTGAAACCGGTTCGAAAGCCGAGCGGACTATTGCCAATTACATGCTGAGCGCCTTGGAGCAGGTTCCGTTCGAAACAGCGGCCAGCCTCGCCGCAAAAGTCGGGGTGAGCGAGGCCACCGTCGGGCGCTTCTGCCGCAGCAACGGATACGCGAGTTTCAAGGATCTGAAAGAGCATTTGAAGGGCGACTTGGGCGACCATCCCTGGCTGGTCAGCGACCGGCTGAATGATTTGCGGAAAACCGCCCGCGATGATGAAAGCCACCTTTCCCAGGGCATGGAACTTGAAATCGCAGCAGTCGTGCGGATCTACGAACATGCCCGCACCCCCGAATGGCGGACTTCTGTCGCCAGACTGGCCCGGACGCAACATGTCTATGTGGCCGGTTTCCAGACCGAACGCGGGATCGCTCAGTATTTTGCCAACCAGATGCAATACCTGCGCGACCAGGTGACCCTGCTCGACCTGGCGGGCGGCAATTTCGCCGAAGTGCTGGCCGCAGACGGGGAGGCCTGCCTGGTGATCTTTGAGGCCCGCCGCTATTCCCGGTTGGCCAAGCTTCTGGCACGCGAGGCCAAGAAGGCCGGCATTCCAGTGACCCTGATCACGGACGTTTTCTGCGACTGGGGCCACGAATCCGCCGACGAGGTTTTTGCCGTGCCGACCCAATTCAATCAGTTCTGGGATTCCACGGCACAGATGGCAAGTCTGGCAAATCTCATGATCAATGGCGTGTTTATGGAACTGGGCCCGCAGGTCGAAAAACGCCTGAACCGGATAGCAGAACTTTACGGCCGCTTCACCGGCCACGTCGGCGACCCGGTCGCCGCCATAGAGAAATAACCAAATCTTGGGAACGACAGGAGGAAACCCCATGACATTGAAGACCACACTGGCCCTCGCTTTGGCCACCGGTTCGATTGCCGCCAGCGCAGCCTCGGCAGACGGGCTGCGGCTGGGCACTGAAGGCGCCTACCCTCCGTTCAACTACATCGAATCCGACGGCAAGATTGCAGGCTTCGACGTGGAGATCGGACTGGAATTGTGCAAGCGCATCGGTGAGGACTGCGAAGTGGTGGCGCAGGATTGGGACGGTATCATTCCGGGTCTCCTGGCCAACAAATACGATTTCATCATCGCCTCTATGTTCATCACCGAAGAGCGCAAGAAGCAGGTCGATTTCACCGATCCCTACTATTTGGCCGCCATGACCCATGTTGTTCCTAAAGGTTCGGACATCAGCGATTTCAACCCTGAGGCGCTGGCTGACAAGGTGATCGGGGCGCAGTCCGGCACCACCCAGGCCGATTACATCGAAGCGGCCTATCCGGATGCCGACATCCGCCTTTATCCGACCCAGGACGAAGTCAACCTCGACATGGCGTCGGGCCGGATCGATCTGCAGGTCGGGGACATGCTGCCGATGCTTGATTGGACCACCAAGTCCGATGACGGCAGCTGCTGCGAACTGGCAGGCGAACCGATCACCGATCCGGCCTTCGTCGGCGACGGTGTCGGCATTGCCGTGCGCCAGGAGGATGACGCGTTGCGCGAAAAGCTGAACGCTGCATTGGCGGAGATCCGCGCTGACGGTACTTACAAGGTGATCAACGACAAGTATTTCGACATCGATGTCTACACGATGAAGTGACCGGAATGTCCCTCCAGCCTGAAAAGATAATCCATGTTTGAACTGTTCTCATATGGCGATGCCGGCTGGGGGGACGAAATCTTGCGGGGGCTGGCGATCACAGTGCAACTGGCGATCGCCACTCTCCCTGTCGGGTTGTTCCTCGGCTTCCTGGCCGCCTTCGCTTCAATGTCCAGACTGTTGCCGCTGCGGTTTCTGGGGGTTGGCTACACCACTATCATGCGCGGCCTTCCCGAAATTCTGACCCTGTTTGTGGTCTATAACGGTGCTGGCCTTATGCTGAATGCGGCGGTGCAGTGGTGGGCGCCGGATGCCTCTCCCACTGACTTCAGTCCCTTCGCGGCTGGGGTGGTGGCTCTTGGAATGGTGTTCGGCGCATTTGCCGGCGAAGTGCTGCGCGGCGCGTTCCAGTCGCTCGACATGGGCCAGGCAGAGGCCGGGCGAGCGATCGGCATGACCGGCCGCCAGATCTTCCTGCGCATTCAGCTGCCGCAAGTCTGGCGCTTTGCGCTGCCCGGGCTGGGCAACCTTTGGATCAACATGCTGAAGGATACAGCGCTGGTTTCGGTCATTGCGCTGGATGACCTGATGCGCATGACCAAGGTTGCCGTCGGGGTGACCAAGCAACCCTTCACCTTCTATCTGCTGGCCTGCCTGATCTACTGGGCCATGTGCGTTCTGTCAGAACTGGTACTGGCGCAGATGGAACGCCGCGCCAATCGCGGCATTCGGAGGGCATGAGATGAACCCGCTCGAAGTACTCGCGCAATACTGGCCCCGGCTGCTTGACGGCACCCTGATGACCATCAAGCTGACGCTGCTGGGCGCGCTTATCGCCGCATTGGTGTCACCGGCCTTTGCGCTGATCCGCGTCCATGCGTCACCGAGGGCACAAGCACCGCTCCGCCTTTATGTCTCATTCATGCGCGGCACGCCGATCCTGGCGCAGCTCTTTCTGATCTTCTACGGTTCGGGCCAGTTCCGGCCCTTTCTTCAGGAATGGGGGCTGTGGGCCTTTTTCCGCGACCCGTTTAATTGTGCGCTTTTGGCCTTTGCCCTCAACTCCACCGCCTATCAGACCGAGATCCTGCGGGGCGGCATCCTGGGGGTTCCGCGCGGCGAAATCGAAGCCGCCAAGGCCATCGGAATGAGCCGGATCAGGACCCTGAGCCGGGTCGTGTTTCCGCATGCTTACCGTATCGCCTGGCCTGCACTCGGCAACGAGGTGATCCTGCTGATGAAGGCCAGTGCGCTGGCCAGCGTGGTCACCGTCTTTGATGTGATGGGCCGCACCCGGCAGATCTTCTCCAAGACCTTCGACTTCTCGGTCTATCTCTGGGCAGCATTGATCTATCTCTGCATCACGGCGGTTTTTGTCCTGCTCTGGCGGCAGGCTGAGCGCCGTCTCAGCCGCCATATTGACGCCCGGCACAAGACCCAAAGCACCGGCCAACATTTTAAGGAAACGCGGGCATGACCCAACCGGATATCATTCTGAAAGCCGAAGACATTCACAAATCCTTCGGCAATGTCGAGGTGCTCAAGGGCATCACGCTCGAGGCGCGGAACCATGACGTGATCTCAATCCTGGGCTCATCGGGCTCGGGCAAATCGACTTTCCTGCGCTGCCTCAACTTTCTTGAAACGCCGTCCTCGGGCAAAGTGACCGTGCACGGCGAAGAAATCCTGGTAAAGAACGGCAGGCCGCAGAATGCGCGCCACATCGAGGCCATCCGCGCGCGGCTGGGCATGGTATTCCAGCAGTTCAACCTCTGGACCCACCGCACTGTGTTGGAAAATGTGATGGAAGGCCCGATCCAGGTCAAACGCGAAGCTAGGGCCGAGGCCCGTGAGCGTGCGGAAACCCTTTTGAAGCGGGTCGGGCTGGAAGACCGGATGCAGATGTATCCCGCGCAGCTGTCCGGCGGCCAGCAGCAGCGCGTGGCGATTGCCCGCGCCCTGGCAATGGAGCCGGATGCGATCCTCTTTGACGAGCCCACTTCAGCCCTCGACCCCGAACTGGTCGGCGAGGTGCTGAAGGTGATGCAGGACCTTGCCGCCGAGGGGCGCACGATGATCGTCGTGACCCACGAGATGGGGTTTGCCCGCGAAGTGTCCTCGGAGGTGGTCTTCCTGCACGAAGGCCGCATCGCCGAACAGGGCCCCCCCGAAGAGATGTTCACCAACCCCAAAACAGAAGAATTCCGCCGTTTCATCGCCAAGGCGATGTGACCCCGGCCCCTACGCAGGTTTTAGAAATGTCCAGTAATGTCCCCATGACTCCCGTCCCCCCGCGCTCCGGCATCCGCATCGAAAGCGCCGAGCTGCGTATTGTGAGCCTGCCGCTGCTCACCCCCTTCGTGATTTCCTCCGGCACCATGACTGCCAAGACCTTTCCGCTGCTGGTGCTCAAGGGCGAAGGCATTGAGGGCGTGGCCGAAGCGGTAATGGACCCAGCTCCGGACTACCTGGAGGAAACCATTTCCGGTGCCATGGCCTTCCTGCGCGAAGTGCTGCTGCCGCAAATCGTCGGTAAGCGTTTTGCCTCGCCCTATGAGCTGCAGCCGATCCTGTCACCCTGGCGTGGCAACCGCATGGCCAAGGCGGTGGTGGAGATGGCATTCTGGGATCTGTGGTCCAGGAGTCTCGGCCTGCCGCTGCAAGCGGCCCTGGGCGGCACCGGCGATCATGTCGACGTGGGGGTGAGCCTTGGCATCGCGCCGGCCGACACCACGCTGGAGCGGGTCAGCGCCGCAGTCGAACAGGGCTACAAGCGCACCAAGTTGAAGATTGCGCAGGGCCATGATGTCCGCATCATCGAGGCAGTGCGGGCCGAATTTCCCGATATCAAGCTGACCGTCGACGCCAACACCGACTACGGGCTGGCGGATCTGCCGGTCCTGCAGGCGCTGGATTCCTTTGCGCTGGATTACATCGAGCAGCCGCTCGCCCATGACGACATCCACGATCACGCCAAGGTGCAGCGTGAGCTGAAGACCGCAGTCTGCCTCGACGAAAGCATCCGCAGCGCCAGCGACGCGCGCAAGGCGCTGGAAACCGGCGCCGCGCGGGTCATCAACATCAAGGTCGGCCGGGTCGGCGGCTTTGCCGAAGCGCGCGCCATCCACGACACCTGCGCCGCCTTTGGGGTGCCGGTCTGGTGCGGCGGCATGCTGGAAAGCGGCATCGGCCGGGCGCACAACATCCACCTCGCAACACTTGCCAATTTCACCAAGCCCGGTGACACCTCAAGCGCCAGCCGCTATTTCGCGCGAGACATCACCAACGAACCGCTCGAAGCCTCCAATGGTGAAATGCCGGTTCCCGCAAATGGGCCGGGCATCGGAGTGACCCTCGATCGGGACTACCTCGCTTCTGTTACCGATCACGCCGAGGAAATTTCCGCATGAACACGTTGAACACGGGACTGGTTTTGCGCGAACTGGACGGCGTGGCCGAACTCAAACACTCGGAGTCCTTCCAGAAAGAGGTCTGGGGCGAAAACGACCCGCCGGACAATTCCGATCTGATGCTGGCGATCCAGCATGAAGGCGGTCTTGTGGCGGGTGCCTTCAAGGACGGGCGGATGCTTGGCTTCCTGTTTGGATTTCCAACCAGCCAGCCGCATATCCAGCATTCTCACCGGCTGGCCGTGCACCCCGACAGCCGCGGCTTGGGGTTGGGATTGAAATTGAAATGGTTTCAGCGTGACTGGTGCCTGAAGCGCGGCATCACCCTGGTCCGCTGGACTTACGACCCGCTGCGCCGCATCAACGCAGGGCTGAATATCGCCCGCCTGGGCGGTACGGCCAAGACCTATTACGAAGATTATTACGGCAAAATGGCGGGCATCAATGCTGGTGTTCCCTCAGACCGCCTGCTGGTCGACTGGAACCTCACCTCTCCCCGTGTTGAGGCATTGGCGGAGGGGGGGAGAACCTTTGGTCCCGACGATGCGGAAGGCTCCATGTCTGTCGTTATCCCCGAAGATCTGGACAGGCTTCTGGCGTCGGATCTTGACACGGCAATCTCAGAGCGGATGCGAGTGCGGGAAGAAATGACCTCGGCCTTCGCAGAAGGATACAAGGTTGACGGATTTGACGCCGAGACCTGCCGTTATTATTTGACCAGATCCTGAAGCGCAGCATGGGCTCCATTGCACCAATCCGCTGACCGCCGAGGCCCCTATCCCTGGACCGGCTTACGTCTCCGCTTTTGGGATAGGGCTGCCGCGTGGCATCGAATGATCTGAAGGCCAGCAGCCGCTATGTCAGTCTCATAATAAAGCGGTGATATTACACCGCGGTATTGTTAAGGTATTGGACCTGCAGCATTTCGACCAGCCAGCACCAGTGCTTGAGTATCAGAAGGAAGTTCATCCGCGCCAGGCTGGCCAAGGTCGCGCGGCTCCTGCCGATCACCGCCCTGCCCGGCCAGCCGTTGCTCTGGATTTTGCGGGCAAAGAACGTGGCAGCCGCAGCCGCGTCGCGGTGTCCTGAGAGTTTTAAATCAACGACACCCCATCCTCTCTGACCGCTTGACAGAGGGAGACCCACTAACCTTTCACCTGGGCGCATGTTCATTTAGTGAGCAGCTGACGGTGTGCGGAATCCGGTGTCTACCACCTGCAAGCTTCTGTCTGAAATTACTCTGTTAGCATTTCAACTCATCGCTCACGGTATCATCCAGACCTATTGCCTGTTGTCAGGGCTTATGTTCCCGGGGTGGTCCAGGGCTTCGGCGGCGGAAACCTCGATAGTCCGGCCGCTATTGCAGCGGATGGGCCGTTATCCCTTGCGGAGTTTCCGGGCAATTTCTTCCATTTCGGAGTCAGGAAGTTGCGCTGGCATGGTGAATGCGTCATGGCCTGCCGAGAGGTAGGCCTGTGAGGTCACGTCATGCACATGGTGCATAGGCACCACATGAGCGTGCGCATGAGCCACATGAATGCCAGTATAAAACATCGCTACGCGCTCGACCTCATACAACCGCTTCATTCGCCGCGCCAGGCGTTGTGCGCAACCGGTGATCCGCGTTGCCAAATCCTCAGGCAGATCCTCGAACCAGACATGATGTGCTTTGGGGATGACAAGAACATGGCCCGCCCGGATCGGATGCAGGTCCAGAAAGGCCAGGATGTGATCGTCCTCATACACGCGATGAGCGGGCAAATCTCCGGACGCGATCCGGCAAAACAGGCAACTGTCATTCATCTATTTGTCTTTCATCCACCCCCATCGGGGCCTTGTGCGGCTTATCTAGTTTGCCGACGGGCACAATTGCAATTACTTGAGTGGCGGGCCGGACTGCAGCCCCCCTACCCGCATCATGCCCGGCAGGAAACCGCACGCGGCGGCGCATCCCAGACATGGGTTTTTTCCAGCGTTAAGGCGAGGGTCCGATCTCCCATCTAGCAATAAAACCCGCAAACCGTGAGTTCCGCTTTTGCCTGCCTCAGCGCAATGGCACCCTGGTCTTTGCTGCGTCGGATCCCAAGTATTGGCACACTCTCGTCCGTGCCGGAAATGTGCCAAGGTTCCGCACCTGTTTCTGACCGGCTTCTGGGCGCGAAAGCAAGCTTAGCACGGGGCTCGGTCCCGGAACCGGGTCAGGCAATGGGGGCAACGCCCCGCAGCGGAGCGCGGCACACTTGCGCCGCAGCTCGAACAGTTTTCCGGGAGTCTGACTTGAGACATATCGATACCCTATTTTCGCAAACATCAGAGTTCAGAGGATGGCTTGCCCCAGGGTTCGCACGGAGTGTGCGGCTCCCCGGGGCCGGGGCGGAATCAAAGCGTCTGGGTAGCGCCGTGCTCTGCAGGCTGTTCCCATCACGGCTTAAGGGGCGCTTCCCTGCTAAAGGGCGTTGCCATGCTGTGCTTCCGGCTCGACTTTTAGCACCGTCAAGGATCGCTCTTCGCCATCACGTGCCGTCCAGCGGAAAGACGCGCCTTCGGACAGGCCGATAAGCGCCACGCCGACCGGCGTCATCAGTGAAATCCGGCCTTCGGAAATATCGGCATCCTCGGGGAACGCCGGTGTCACCGTATTGGACTGGCCGGTAGTTTCGTCGCGATAGGTGACTGCGCGCCCTATCGCCACGACATCACCGCGCAGTTTGCTGGTGGACACGATTTTGGCACGTTCGATTTCCTCCAGCAGCCGGTCAGCCAATTCAGGAGTACGGGTCAGGGCACCCTCAGCCAGTGCTTCAAGTCTGTCCAGCGTCTCGCGGGCAAGTACGACTTTGGGTTGGCGCCGCGGTGCGCGGGTGGCGGTGTTCGGCGTGATCATGAGTTTATCCTTCTTTAAGCACCGGATAACCGGTGGTTCGCTTCCTTGGTTTTCACGGTGGCTGACCCGCTGAAACGGGTATCGTTCAGGACGGGCTGAAGACCTTTAGAACAACTAGCGTGGCAGGGTTGCCGTCGTCGCAAGGCAATGGCGCCTTTTGCAGGATCCGCATCCCCAAAAGCGTCGCGCCCAGGACCGAAGCAACCATGATCGGGCGCTGCGCTGGCACCGCGCCGATCGCAAGGGTGCCCCGCTGGGCGCCGCCCCCGCTGATCATGAATTCAATGCGGCGGCCGGACACTACCAAGTCATTGGGGACTGGTCCGGATATGCGTCTTGCGCCGTTGTATTTGGTATGCAGAATTGCTGCTGCCTCCGACGACAAGGCCTCCGAGGCCAATAGCTGCTCAAGCCTGTCTGCATCGCTGTCGGTCAGCGCATAGTCATGAGGTTCAATGTTCGGGAAGAATACCCGCGGTCCGGCCAGGCAGCCGGTTTTTTCACAAGTAAGCACGATCGCTCTCCACAAACGGGCGTTGCCCGTCGCAAGCGGGAAATGCCCGCTATCCAGGTTTTAGGGTGAAGAAACCTCGGGAGGCCGCGAAAACGCGCGTTTCAGGCCGCCCGAGGAAACGGGCGGTTCAGAAGAAGAAACCGTGCATATGACTCGCGGATAATCATGCGGGTAAAATGGTCACCAGTCATATGGAAGTCAAGCCTCCCCCCCAGGTCTACTTGCGAAAGGGCCATGCAGCGGCGCGGCCATGGCCATATGCGCTCGAGTTTCCCTGGGAATCTCGGATGTATCCGCCCGCCTGATTAAAAGGTTCGTTTTTTATTTAGCATCGCGCCGGACCCCACTGCAGGTTTCACATCGAGAAACAACCGCATTTTTTAACGCACTGAGGGGGTCATCCTTTTCTTTCTGATCGTGTCCGGCGGCGCCGCTCCGATTACAGGCTAACAGCAAGCGGTCTTGCCGCATGCAATCTGTGCGTCAAGTGTGGTCGCCGGTCGGGCGCGGGGCTGCCTGCGCTCAGCCCGCCCGGTTGAAGAAGGCCCTGGCAAAACCGGTAAACGCCTGGATGACAGGCCGTTTCAGCGCGGCGCCGCGGTGGGCGAGGGCGATCTGGTGCAGCGGAGGATGGCCGGAGAGCGGCACCCGGACAACCCGATTGCCGTCATAGCACATCCCGTCCGGCAGGTCGGTGGCCAGCAGGCCGGCGCCGAACCCGTTGGCCACCATCGACCGCAGCATCTCGATCGAGCCGGTCTCATGGGCCACCCGCACCGGGGTTCTGGCATTCTGCAGCAGCGACAGGAAATAGCCGCGGCTGTGCGGCAGGTTCATCAGGATGATCGGCTCCTGCGCCAGATCTTCGGCGCTGACGCGGGGCTGCCCTGCCAGCCGGTGCCCCTCAGGCAGCAGCGCATAGGGTTCTGCGGCCATCAGCGGGGTGATCGCAAAATCGGACGGGACCCCGAAAACATAGAGCAGCGCGAGGTCGATCCGGCCTTCGCTAAGCCAGTCGAACAGCGTTTGCAGGTCGCCTTCGAGGATGCGGATCTCGGCGTCGGGACGGGTCTCCATGAAGCGGCGCACCAGCTGCGGCGCATAGCGGGGGCCGAGGGTGGAGAACACCCCGAGGTTCAGGAACTCCGGCGTCCCTTCGCCGCCGCTCAGCACCCAGCGCGCCTGTTTCTCCAGTTCGTGCAGTTGCGCAATCTTGTGCTGCCCGAACGGTGTCAGCTCCATCCCGCGGCCGGGGATGCGGACAAAGAGCTTCTGGCCGAACACCTCCTCGCAGCGGGCGATGGCCAGCGACACCGAGGGCTGCGAGGTGTTCAGCGCGCGGCTTGCCCCCGCGGTGCTGCCGGTGTCGGCCACCGCCAGCAGGATTTCGACCTGGCGGAAGGTCAATGGTATATTCAAATTGGAATACCCTTTATATGAATCATCTATTTCCTGATATAACCTAGCGGACGCTATCCTGCAGCAAGCAATTGATGGGGGATGCATGTCCGACAATGACAAGACCGCAGGCCGCAGACCGCTGGAGGGGATCCGGGTGCTGGATTTTTCCCGCGTTCTGGCCGGTCCCTACTGCACCGCGCTGATGGCCGACCTGGGCGCGGAAGTGATCAAGGTGGAGCCGCCTTCGGGTGATGACTACCGCCACATCGGCCCGTTCAGGGCGGGCGAAAGCCTGCTGTTCCAGTCGGTGAACCGCGGCAAGAAATCCATCGTTCTGGACCTGAAATCGGCACAAGGCGCCGCGGCGGCCCGGGCGCTGGCAGCCGAAAGCGATGTATTGATTGAAAACTTCCGCCCCGGCGTGATGGACCGTTTCGGGCTGGGCGCGGAAGACCTGTGCGCAGCCTGTCCGGAACTGGTTTATGTCTCGGTGTCCGGGTTCGGCCAGACTGGTCCGAACCGCATGCTGCCGGCCTATGACATCATCATCCAGGCGATGAGCGGGCTGATGGATGTGACCGGCGCCGAGGACGGCCCGCCGATGATGGCCGGGGATGCCTTTGCCGATGTGGCGGGCGGCATGTTCGCGGCCTTCGGGGCGATGGTGGCGCTGTTCGACCGCGCCCGCAGCGGCAGGGGGCGGCATGTCGACCTGGCGCTTTACGACTCGCTGGTGTCGATGATGCCGGTACTGGCCTGCCGGGCGCTGATGGCCGGAGAGACACCGAAGCGGACGGGCAGCAAGCACGCGCTGTCGGCACCGTTTGGCACCTATCCCGCCAAGAACGGCAGTTTCACCGTCGCGGTGTTGAACGACCGGCTGTTTGCGAAATTCGCAGCGGCCATCGGGGCGCCGGAACTGGCGGCTGATCCGCGTTTCGCCAGCGACAGCTTGCGGCGGCAGAATGAACCGGCGCTGGCCCAGCCTATCGAAAACTGGGCCGCCGACCGTGAGGTGCAGAGCGTGGTTGCGGTACTGTCGGAAGAGGGCATACCGGCAGCGGCGCTGTGTTCGGTGCCCGAGGCCTGGACATCGCCGCAGGCCCAGGCGCGGGACCTGGCAACGCCGGTCACCCATCCCTCGCTCGGCGCTCTCAGCGTGCCGGAACAGCCAGTGCATTTCAGCGGCGCGCCGCGCGGCGGGCGGCAGGCAGCCCCGGAACTGGGGGCGCATACGGATGAAATTCTGCAACAGCTGCAGGAAGGAGAGACCAAATGAACAGTGATCTGAACAGTGATGAGCAGGCCGTCATCGGCCAGATCGAACGGTTTTCGAACGAGGTTCTGGCACCTGCCGCGGCCGCGATCGACGCAAAGGGGCAGTTTGCCACCCTGCACCGTCCGGCAATGGCGGCGATGGGCATCATGGGCATGAACCTGCCCGAAGCCTATGGCGGCATTGGCCTGTCCGGGCCTGCACTCTATTGCGCGGTGGAGGCCATCGCCGGGGCCTGCGGCTCGACCGCGTCGATGCTGACGGCGCATTTCCTGGCCACGGATTCGCTGCTGCTGGGCGCGGATGAGGCGCTGAAACAGCACCTGCTGCCGGCAGCGGCGGCAGGGGAGGCGCTTGGCGCCTTTGCGCTGACCGAGCCGCAGGCTGGTTCCAATCCGGCTGACATGCGCAGCACCGCCACCCGCGAGGGCGAAGGCTACCGGTTGAAAGGCTCAAAATGCTTCATCTCGAATGCGGGCGCGGCGGATTTCATCGTGGTCTATGCCAAGACCGACAGCGCCGCGGGCGCCCGCGGGGTCAGCGCCTTTGCGGTCGAACCGGGCAAAACGGATGGGGTGGAGATTGGCAGGCATGAGGAAACCATGGGGCTGCGCGGCGGCCATGTGTTCCCGGTCAGCTTTGACTGCCATGTCCCTGCCGAAAACCGGATAGGTGCGAAAGGCACCGGATTCCGCACCGCAATGAAAGTGCTGGACAATGGCCGCATCGAGGTGGCCGCGCAGGCAACCGGTATCGCCCGTGCGGCGCTGGATGCGGCGGTGTCCTATGCCAAGGAACGCGAGGTCGGCGGCCAGCCGATCGGCAACTTCCAGGGGCTGCAATGGATGCTGGCCGACAGCGCCACCGAACTGGCGGCAGCACGGGCACTGGGACTGCAAGCCGCCCGCAAGCGGGGCACCGGCGAGCGGTATTCCTCGGACTCGGCCTTTGCCAAGCTTTATGCAAGTGAAGCCGCCTGGCGTATTGCCGACCGGGCGCTGCAGATCCACGGCGGTTACGGCTACACCCGCGATTTCCCGCTGGAACGCTACCTGCGCGATTTGCGGATCTTCCGGATCTACGAAGGGTCCTCGGAAATCCAGCGCACAATCATTGCCCGCGGCATGCTGAAGTAGCCGTTCAAACTGCACAAACCATGCAGGCTGCGCCGTTGCAAAGCGCAGCTTGCCCTGCCTATTTCATCAGCGGGGCTGAAAGCGGCAAGCGGCCCGTGAACCCGCCTGTGGATGGCAAAGCGCAATAGGCAACCAGCCATGGTGAAGGTAAGCGAGCACAACGCCGGTGACCTTCGGTACTGATACGGCATGAACCTCATCTTCTGTGACCGCGGCCGAAAAGGGACTTCAGGCAATGCCGGTTTCGTCAACGGTCCGTGGCACAAGTCTTCGTCGTGGTGTCATTCTAGGACCGGAACAAAAAACTCACAGCCAGAAAGATTCCGCACGCGGCGATGATCCGCTTCAAAAGCTTTT
This sequence comes from Leisingera sp. SA215, assembly GCF_055902035.1. Classification (NCBI taxonomy): domain Bacteria; kingdom Pseudomonadati; phylum Pseudomonadota; class Alphaproteobacteria; order Rhodobacterales; family Roseobacteraceae; genus Leisingera; species Leisingera sp. SA215. Next base: position 28,143 of record NZ_JBVVXU010000006.1, read on the forward strand.
GAGGCAAGTATGTGATTACTCTACCGCCAATCGCACCGCCAGCAAGGCCGCTGATCAGCACTGTAATCGCTGCATCCCAGGCAACTAGACCAGTCAGGGATAACGGAACGACCGCAGCTGTATTCGCTCCCAGCGATATGAAATTCTTGCGGGCTGTCGCGACGTGAATGGAACCCTCGCCCGTCAGGAACACTGCAGCCACGATCAGGAACCCATATCCCGCGCCGAAGTATCCGGCATAGACGCCTGTGCACAGAAACATCACGCGCGCCACGGTTCTGTTCCTGCCTGCCAAACGCAGCCCCAGCTTTGACAACTGGTCTCCTAAGAGGATCGCGACGGCAGCTAGAAGAAGGAACCCCGGAACAATTGACAGAAAAGCGGCCTCACCCAAGGCATAGAGCAGCACTGCACCGGTAACTGCGCCAGCGGCGGCAATGATGGTGTCCAGAACATGCCCGTTCCGGTCAGCGGCAAGAGATCTGCGGAACACCCAAACACCGGGAAATTGGGCAGGCCACAGCCCTACCGTCGCGGTCGCATTAGCGACAAGAGGCGGCAGACCGGCTGCCAACAGCATCGGGAATACAAACAGCTTGGATCCACCGGCCACGACATTGACAAGCCCGCCAATCAGCCCGGCAAAAACTAGAAATGAAAGGTCGCCGGGGACTGTCATCTCGCGTGGCCTCTGGGTATTGAGCTGCCCCGCATTTTCAATCCTTGTCCAGCATGGCGGCCTCGATGGTCTTCAAATGGTCTGTCATCGCAGTTGCCGCAGCGCTTGGGTCCGCTGCCGCGATTGCGTCGACAACCCGGTCATGCTGATCACTGTGGATCGTCTGAAACTCGTCAGGGGCGATGCTGCGGTAGGTGCGGTCCCATTCCCGTTGCCATGTAACACGGCGGCGCGCGCCTGACACGTAAATCAGAAACCCGGTCAGCACCGGATTGCGCGACGTCTCGGCGACGGCGCAGTGGAACGCATTATCAGCCTGTTCGCACGCTGCGCTGTCCCGCGCGCCGCGGCCATCACCAACCTTTGCACGCAAATGAGCAACATCTGATTCATCCGCGCGCAAAGCCGCCACAGCGGCCACTTGCGGCTCAAGCAACAAGCGCGCCTGCATGAGGTCCGGTGGCGTAGCCCCCTCGACTAGCAGCGTATCGCGCAGAGGCATATGGACCGGACGATGGCCTCGATATGTCCCCTGTCCGACGTGACGCCAGATTTCGCCCTCTTGTTCGAGGGTCGCATAACAAGCTCGAAGGGTTTCCCGGCTACACCCCAGAATGCCCCGCAATTCACGCTCTGGCGGCAATCGATCCCCGGTCACGGGTGCGAGCTTGTCGATGGCCTGACGAAGATCAACCAAGACGGTTTTGACACGTCTCCCCATACACGCCTCCATTTCAGACCAGTTTGCGGTCCAATCTATTCGCTGCCGGAAATGAAGTCACTTTAAAGGAGGGCAACGTAGTGAGCAGGAATTCAATCCCCTTCGGCACCTGCGCGCCTGACGGCACATGAGAAATCTACTGTCTGCCTCCAACACTTCGGAATACGAAACAGCTCCGGTGACCAAGCTTGATTGGCCCGGGCACCGGGCAACAACCAAATACGTCTGACCTCTTAGGATCAGGACCCTTTGATTTCCGTCGGTCTGCGTGATTCACGGTTCGAAAATCGAGCGCTGAACATGTCTGATCCTTTCTGGTTGAGCAACGCGCAGATGGCGCGTTTGGAACCTTTCTTTCCCAAGCCCCATGGCAAGCCTCGCGTCGATGATCGGCGTATGCTGAGCGGGATTATCTTCATCAACCGCAACGGCTTACCTTGGCGCGACGCACCCCTGCCTATGGCCCGCTGAATGCTTTGTAACCGTTGGAAACGGTGCAGCGTGCTGCCCGGCTTCTTGCCCTCCGCATTTGCCATTGTTCCCGGACCAAACGCGGACAGCGGCTTATTGCTTGGCCGAACTGAAGGCGGGGTGGAGCTGGCGCGACCCGCAGCAGTGCCGCTACTTCCTCGGCGCTGAACACCACGGGGAGCTTGCGTGGCCGGCTGCGGAACCGCATGCGCCGTTACATCACGCTCCGGCCGCCGCTGCCGATCCTATGCGTTTTCGCCTCCAAACTGTATGCATTTGCGGTCGCCTATAATCGCTGGCGGTTGGCATTGGGACTGTGCAAGGCCAACCCTCCTGTCAGATCTTGCGCAATGGCTCCCTGCTGCGCTGGCTCTGGCCTACACCTGGGGCAGAGCCAACCGCAGCATTCGATGGCGGCAGAAGCGGGCGCTGCCGCACCATGTCCGCCGCGCGTTCCGCCAGCATGATCGTCGGCGCGTTCAGGTTGGCGTTGGGCTCGCTTGGGAAAACCGAACTGTCGATCACGCGCAGCCCGTCTATTCCGTGTACCTTAAGCTCGCTGTCCACCACAGCCATTCCATCCTCACCCATGCGGCAGGTGCCGCAGGGATGATAGGTGCTTTCCATCGTTTCCCGCACCCAGGCATCGATCTCATCATCCGTCTGGACGTCCTTGCCCGGCGCCATCTCCTCGCCGCGGTATCTGTCAAAGGCCGGCTGGGCAATGATTTCCCGCGTCAGCCGCAGGCACCTGCGGAACCCTTCCCGGTCCTCCTCGCGGTCGAGGTAATTGAACAGGATATCGGGCTGCTCGTAGGGGTCGGTGGACCGCAGCCGCACATGGCCCCGGCTTTTGGGTTTATTGGGCCCGGTCAGCACCATGAAACCATGCTCTTTCAGCGGTTCTTTGCCATCATAGCGCATCGCCGCAGGCAGGAAATGGAACTGAATGTCGGGCCATTCCAGGGAGGCATCCGAACGGATGAAACCGCCGCTTTCGAAATGGTTGGTGGCCGACAGGCCGCGCTTGAACAATATCCATTCCGCGCCGATCAGGAACTTGCTCCAGAGCCCCATCTTGCCATTCAGCGTAATCGGTTCCCTGCAGGCGTATTGGATGTAGACTTCGGAGTGATCCTGCAGGTTTTCCCCGACGCCGGGCAGATCGTGCTGCACATCGACCCCGGCCTTGCGCAGCACCTCTGCCGGGCCGATTCCCGACCGCTGCAGCAGATGCGGCGTGCCAATCGGGCCGGAGGATATCAGCACCTCGCGCGAGGCGTATTCAACGTGGCGCTGACCGCCGCGTTCATATTCTACGCCTACCGCGCGCTTGCCCTCCAGGATCACCTGCCGCGTCATGGCATGAGTCACGACGGTCAGGTTCGGCCGGGGCATCGCCGGTTTCAGATAGGCATTGGCAGTGGACCAGCGGCGGCCGTTCTTCACGGTCATGTGCATCGGGCCGAACCCTTCCTGCAGGTGGCCGTTCGGATCCTCAGTTGTGACATAACCCGCGTCGCGCCCTGCCGCGACGAAAGCGCGGTACAGGGGGTTTTCCATTTCATTTCCCGCATTTGTGGCAAGCGGGCCGGTGTCCCCGCGCCATTCGTCGCCACCGCCTTTCCAGCTTTCGGCGCGCTGGAAATAGGGCAGGCAGTTGGCGTAACCCCAGCCCTTGGCGCCAAGTTCTTCCCATTCATCGAAGTCGCGCGCATGGCCGCGCATGTAAACCATACCGTTAATCGAAGATGACCCGCCCAGCACCTTGCCGCGCGGACAATGCACCTGGCGCCCGTCCAGACCCGGTTCGGGCAGTGTGTAATAGCGCCAGTTGTGCTTGGTGCCATTCATCGGGATGGACAGCGCGGTTGGCATCTGAATGAAGATGGACTTGTCCGATCCGCCGAATTCCAGCACCAGAACGCGCGTTTTGGGATCTTCGCTCAACCGGTTCGCCAGCACGCATCCAGCCGAGCCTGCGCCAATGATGATATAGTCGTAGGACTGAGCCATGGGACACCTTCCGTTCTTGTAAGTAGATTGCAGCCTTGCGGCGGCCGGCAGGCAAACGAAGCTTCACCTGCCGGATATTGGTCAGTTCTTGGGGTACTCTCCCCAGCCCGGCCGGTTGGCCAGCAAGCGGGTCAGCACGTAGTGGACCAGCCCGGCCATCGCGCAGGACGGCAGCGATGCCGTGAGGTAGCGGAAGGCCTCGACGTTATCGAGCGTTTGCGGGTTGAAGAGCCACACATAGGTGACAAAACCCACCAGCAGCGCAAAGAGCCCAATCGGGTTGAACCCGCCCAGGAACTGGTAGGCGCCATTTTTCTGTTTGCCATGCAGCGCCCGCAGGTCAAGCCGCTGGCGGCGCAGAAAGAAGTAGTCGGCGATGCCGATCCCTGCGAGCGCCGAATTGAGCGCCGACGTCCAGACCAGGAAAATGAAGAACCCGTCATAGATCTGCGGAAAGACCACGGCCAGCAGCAGCGGCACAATGCAGAATCCGAACAGCAGCGTGCCCCAACCGATCCGGCGCACGCCGGCAGTGCCGACCTGCCGCAGCCCGACATTTGCAGCATAGAGGATATTGGCCATTGAGGTGATGTTGGCAAAGGCGATGAAGCCGAGGGCCGCCACACCGACGCCAACGCCGGCAATCGTTGTCATCCAGATCGTCGGATCGCTGTCGCCCAGAGAAACCGCTGCCAGCAGGCCCACGATCTCGCCCAGAACGGCGGCGCCGAAAATGCCGACAAGGTTGGGCCAGAAGGCCGTCCGCTCATTGCGTGTCAGCCGCGCCAGGTTGCCGATGTAGGGCCACCAGGAGAAGCCGGCCGCCATATTGACCTCAATCGCAATGATGAAGTTCAGGTTGCTGTCTTCGAACGGCGGGTCGAGCGCCTCCATGGCCATCAGTTCGGCAAAGGAGTGCTGGCGGAAGATCAGCCACAGCATACCCACCATCAGGAGCACCAGCGCAGGCGAAACGATCATGTTGAAGACTTTGATCGAGGTCGGCCCGCGGGCGACGATGTACCAGGTCAGCAGGATCGCGCCGACTGCGGCGATGGCCGTCTTGATGCCGATAGGCGAAGCCGTGCCGCCGCTGGCCAGTGCGGTCAGCCCGTCAATCGAACGGCCGAACATCATTGCCAGCACCGCCAGCCAGCCCATGGTCAGCACGATGACGGCCAGCAGATAGACAAGGCGGCTGCCGTTGTAGCCGAACTGGCTGCGCAGGGCGGTGAACTGTTCGACACCGTAGCGACCGGTCATGACTGTGGTGGCCAGTGCCGTCAGAACCACACCGAATATATTGCCGATCACGATCGCCGCGATCCCTTCCTTGGGACCGACAAACAAACCAACCGCACCGCCGATCAGGAAGGCCCAGGTGGCAATTGCCAGCGCCGAATTGGCAAAGGTGAATTCCTTGAACCCCCACAGCCGTTCCGAAGGCAGCAGCGGCGCATCGCCCCGTTCGGCTGCCGCAGCATAGCCGTTGGATTCACCGGCAGCGGGATCCGCGCCAAAATTTTCTGATGTTGTTTCCATTGTCATCTCAGGTCCCCCACATCCAGAAAACGGCGGCCAGCGCCAATGTCAGTGCGGCTATCCCGAGATAGTCGATCGCGGTCATGCGGCCTTTGCCGCCTTCCCCGATTTGGTCATAGACTGCGGCGCGCCGGTCAATCTCGGCGAGCCATTCTTCAGTATGTTCGTTCATTTCTACCTCCCTTGGTGGCAGGCCAATTCGGCCTGCGGTTACGCTCCCTACGTATCCATTAGGTTTTCCGGGCCTGGACGGGTTCCGTGTAATGCGGCAGCCTGTCTATGCGCGGCCTCCAGGCTCCGCTTTGCACCACTTCCTGGACATGGGCCGCGATTTCCTCCATCGGTGCGAACCACACACCACCGCGGTCCAAAGCCTCTTCAATAAACCGGTGCATGATTTCCCACCGCGCCAGGCGTCCGGTGGCAAAGGGGTGCACAACGGGAACCCAAAGCCCGCCGTGGCGCCATGCCGCGTCATATTCCTGCGAGAAGATCTTGAAACCTTCTTGCGGCGCGCGGATCGGCATCATGTAGTCGAGATCCATCGACTGAACGTATTGCGGCCAGTCGTCCAATCCCCAATGCGAAGGCAGTTCCACCAGCTGCCCCGCCGCGGATTCAAGCATATAGGGCTGGTCGTCACCCATCAGCGAGGCGTCATAGACAAAGCCCCGCTCTGCCAGAAGATCCGCCGACCGGTGCGAGAAATTGTAAAGCGGCGCACGCCAGCCGCGCGGGCGTTTGCCGGTTGCCTTGACGATGACGTCGATGCCCCGGTCAAGCCAATGGGCCTCCTCCTCTGCGGACAGTTCACGCGGATGCTCGTGCAGGTAACCGTGATGGGCGATCTCATGCCCGCCCTCCAGGATCGCTTCGACCGCCCGGGGGTATTGTTCGATGCACCAGGCCGGGATGAAGAAGGTCTGGCGGATGCCGAGCTGCCGGTAGCTTTCAACAATGCGCGGAATGGCAATTTCCGGCCCGTAGCGGAGCATGGAAATCGCTGCAGTTCGGCTGTGGCCGTCGTTTGGGTGCGCCAGATGGATCAGGCTGTCAGCGTCCATGTCGAAAGTGATGCAGGCCGCGCATTTCGCACCGCCCGGCCAGGGGATAGGGTTGCTGATCATGGCATGATGCTCCCGCCGTTGGGGCCAATCCCTTGGCCGGTGAAATACTGGCCGCCGGGGCCGGCGAGGAAGGCCGCCACCGAGGCAATCTCCGCGGGGGTGCCAAAGCGGCCGAGCGGAATGGCAAGTTCCTTTGCCCGCCATTCAGCACTCATATGCGCTGCGCCCAGCATTTCGGTATCGATCGGCCCGGGGCAGATGGCGTTGACCAGAATGCCGGGGGCAAATTCCTTGGCCCAACTGCGCACGAGCCCCAGCACACCGTGTTTGGAGGCGACATAAGGTGAAAAAGTCTCGCGCCCGTAATAGGCCATGTCGGACGCGATCAGGATAACGCGGGGCGGATCGGCCGCATCGGGGGTCATCAGGCCGATTGCAGCCTGGCCAACCAAAAAGCTGCCGCGAAGATTTACGGCAATCACCCGGTCGAAGTCCGCCACGGGCGTGTCCAGAAGGGGAGCCTCGTGAATGATTCCGGCGCAGTGGACCAGCACATCAAGCCCGCCCCAAGCAAATTGAACGGTGTCAGCCAGCGCAGCCACCGCCGCGGCATCGGAGACATCGCAGGCATGCGCATGGACCTCGGCCGCGCCATGCGAACCGGCCGCTTCAGCAGTGGCGCCCGGGGCGCTGAGATCGGCAAGCGCCAAACGCGCGCCCTGCCCTGCAAAGGCCAGGGCCGCAGCCGCGCCGATACCGCGCTGAGCGCCGGTGATAAGGACACGCGCCGTCATGCCATCACCTCGCCGCGGTCAACCATGACCGCCTGACCGGTGATATCCCGCGCCCCATCAGAGGCGAGATACAGGTAGGCCGCAGAAATATTGTCAGGTTCCAGCAACCCCGGCAGGATCTGCGCGGCAGTGATCTCGGACAACAGATCCTCTTCGCTGCGGCCGGTGCGCTGCGACATCTCTGTCAGCGACAGCATCGCTGCCTCGGTCCGGACCCATCCCGGGCAAACCGCATTTACCCGGATCCCGCGCGGCCCGAGTTCCTTTGCCATCACACGGGTGAAACCCAAGTTGGCGTGCTTCGAGCCGACGTAGGCTGCAAATTCCGGCACCGCGGTGCGGCTCCAGATCGAAGCGGTGACGATAATACTGCCGCCATCGCGCATTTTCGGCACGGCGTGGCGGGTGACGTAAAAGGTGCCGTTCACGTTGATGTCTGTGATGCGGCGGAAAGTTTCCTCGACCGCGGCGTCGGGGTCGAGCAGAGGGGTGATGCGCTCCAGCCCGGCATTGTTGACCAGCACGTCAATCCGGTCGAGCGGCGCCAGGGCCGCTTTTACCGAGGCGCTGTCGGTGATGTCAGCTTCGAGCGCCCGGCAAGGCCGCCCGCTTTCTGTGGCAATGGCATCAGCGGCGGCATGGATGCCGGCGCCTGAAGACAAGATCGTCACCTCGGCACCGGCCATGGCAAAGGCTCTGGCGGCGGCAAAGCCGATACCGCGGCTTGCGCCAGTGACCAGAACCTGCTCGCCGGTGAAATCATAGCAGAGCTTGCCCATTTTCAGACCTCCCGCGCATGCATGATGCGGCCGATCAGGTTCATCAGCACTTGGGCCGCCAGGATTGCCGTGCCGCCGGTATGGTCGTAATCCGGCGCAACCTCGACAAGGTCGACCCCGGCAATCGTGCCGCGTTCGGCAAGGCCGGCGAGAATTTCCAGCACCTCGTAATAGATAAAGCCGCCATGCGAGGGCGTGCCCGTGCCTGGAGCGATCGACGGGTCGAACCCGTCGATGTCGATTGTCACGTAATAGCGTTCGCCCTTGGGGATCCGGGCCAGCACGGCCTCTGCACCCAGCGAACGGATCTGGCGGACCGAGAGAATATCCGAGCCCATGGCACGCGCGGCCTCATAACCATCGCGCGCCGTCGAGGAAACATTGCGGATACCAAGTTGCGACAGGCCGCTGACATAGTGCTTCTCGGCGGCGCGGCGCATCGGGTTGCCGTGGCCGCAGCGCACGCCGTGGCGTTCATCGACGAAGTCGAGATGCGCATCAATCTGAACGACGTGGATCGGGCCGTTCCGGGCACAGTCCTCCTCGAAGGCATTGATGCAGGGGATGTTGACGGAATGATCGCCGCCCAGGACCACTGGCAGCGCGCCTGCTTGGAGGATCTTGCGGACGCCAAATTCGATATTGGCGTGGCTTCTTTCAGTATCGGTATGGATAATATCAGCGTCGCCGATGTCGACTATCCGGACCTTATCCGCCGGCAGGTAAGTGACATCGTCCTCATGGTCATAGGCGCCGCCATGGCCGAACGAAAACAATGTCGAAGCTTCGCGGATTGACCGTGGCCCGAACCGCGCGCCGGCGCGCCACTGCGTACCAAAGTCGAACGGCGCACCGAGGATCGCGACATCGGCGTCAATGCGGTCCCAGTCTGCTGTGTACGGGTATTTTCCAAAGGTACTGATGCCAACGAATGGCAAGTTTAGGCGGCCCCGGTCATAGGCATTATCGGACATGCTATTCTCCCCTCCAAATTGGACGGGATCAGCAAAGCACCGATATATTCCCATTCAAATCCGTATGTTTCTAAGCTCAGTTATGGTAATCTCTATGTATGGAAAAAATTGCGCCTCAAACATCCCAGCCTCACAGCCTTGCCGATGTTGATTTGCGCCTGCTGAGGGTCTTTGCTGAGATTGTGAATGCCAACGGGTTTTCGGCCGCACAGGTAAACCTCGGCATGACGCAGGCAACGATATCAGCGCACATGCGGCATCTTGAGGAGCGGCTTGGCATGCGGCTGTGCGAACGCGGCCGCGGCGGGTTTTACCTGACCGAGGAAGGCCGCCAAATCTATTCGGCGATGCTTGACCTTTTCGGCTCCATCGACCGGTTTCAAAATGCAGTCAGCGAAGCGCAGGGGGAATTGTCCGGGGATCTGAGCTTCGGGACGGTTGATGCCATGCACACCAACCGAAGCCTGAGACTGGACCGAGCCATCGAGGAATTTGCAAAACTTGCTCCCCAGGTGCGGCTGTCGATCGACATTGCAGCGCCGCAAGTCCTGTCGCAAGGCATATTGAACGGCCGGTATCAGGCCGTTTTGATGCCGTCACAGCGTCAGTTGGGGCAGATGCAGGCTGTCGATGTCTTTGAAGAACGCCAAAACCTGTATTGCAGCTGCCGGCACCCCTTGTTTTCAGTGGAGGAAGATACTCTGACGGATGCGGTTCTCGCCCGGCAGGATTTCGCCGGACGCACGTATATGCCGCAAGGACCGATCTGCGGCATCGGCTTCAATTGGCACGCCGTAGCCGCGCATATGGAAAGCACGCTGCTTCTCATCCTGTCCGGGGCCTTTATCGGATTTCTGCCTGATCATTACGCGGGTCCGGAAGTGCAACGCGGCCGTTTGCGCACCCTTGCCAAGGACCGGGTCACGTTCAATGACACGTTTCAAATCGTATACCCGCGCAAACGCCCTTCACGCGCGGCAAGCCTGCTGGCGAAGGCAATTCTTTCCTGCCAGGCCGATTCATGAACAGCAATTCCGAACTGCACCTGAAGGGCCTCTTGCGGAGCTTCCAGACAACGTCGTCCGGCGCCGCACGGGGCGCCGGGAGGTTTGCTTCGGGGACGGCATTGGACCGCAAACTATTTCCGGCAGGGAGTTATCCGGAACGAGCGCCGCTGCGGGTGGCTGTAGGGTTACAGCAGGGCACGGGCGCAGGAACTCGTTGATCACCTGTCGGCGATAGGCCTGTTTGTGGCCGCCGTTGTCGCGCGGGATCCGGAACTGTCAATTTCATCAATGAACAGCACGCAGGGTTTGCGGGACTTCGGGATCACATAATAGCGATGGCGCCGGGGCTGATCCGGCAGGTCTCAAACAGGCAGCGCCAGCCGCTATTGTCAAAAAGGTTCTACTCCCGATGTGTAAACGGGGCTTGTTAGGCGCCCGGAAAACGGTTCCTTGTCACGCATTCATCCATTTCAGAATTTGGCCAATTCTCTGGCTGTTCAGGCGCACGGCAAAATTTGTGGCCAGATCGGCGTCGCCCGCAACGTGAACCCCCGACACCGTCAGCCCGACAGGCAAGTTGAAGTCGAACATCACGCCGGCGCCGCTTTCGCCCTTATAGGTATCGATCCGGTAAAAAATGAATTCTTCATCCGGCGCGGAAATCGGGCCGGCGGCGGTCCACATATAGTCGTTCGGCTTGTCGCCCGGATAGCCCGTAATCCGTGCCGCGGCTCCGGACAGCTCCGTATCGCTTGCCGCGTAGAGCCCCATAATCGGCAGATTGAGCCGCGCTTTCAGCCGCACGATGGCATAGTCCTCGGTGTATTGCGTGATATCATCGACCTGGCCGTCCGGTGTCTGGTTCGGATTTGCCGGAGAAAGCGTGTAGTATTCCTCGGTGATGAAGACCTTTTCGGCTTCGGCGATTCCGTAAGGCATGTCATCGTTGCTGCGCGCTGGTACAAACCAGACGTTCCGCGCGAATCCGCCGATGTCATTGCCGAACACATTGTGCGCAGCAGTCAGAACGTGTTTTCCGTCAACCAGGGTTGCCGTCCCGGTATAGAATTCCCCGTTCGGGAATTGCATGATGAGCTGGCCGATCGTGTTCCAGGGGTAGCTGGTGGTCACCTCCACCCGGGTCCGCTCATCGGGGGGAAATACGATCTCGACCCCCTGTCGGGGAAAGCCTGGTTTCTTCAGAACGCCGGAAGTTTTCCGGGTGTTGCCGGATTGGCCCAAGACGTGGCCGCCGGCCGGATAGTCAGGTTTGAATGGCTTGTTCATCTTCTTTCTCCTGTCGGGTTCAAATTGCAGGTGAGGGCGCGTCAGCCTGCGAGGCTGACCGGCTTGACATCCGTGGTGAGACGGCTGCCCAGCTTTTCGAGGATCTGCTGGCGCACCTTGCTGTAGACATCGAGGTTGAGCGAAAGCACCGCGAATTCCGAAACCAGTTCGGCATCCGGCACCCAATCGAGGATGCCCGGCGCACCTGCACTCAGCGTGAAAGAGGTCAGCAGCAGGCTCAACCGCGGATCGCCGCCGCCCTCCTGTTCCGCCAGGCCGGTCAGGTAAAGCCCCCGTCCGCCGCCGTAGGTGCCGGCATTCCACAGTTCCGCGGCGCTGCTTGTTCCAGGCAGCGCCGTGGCGGATTGGATCGTTCGCCGGACCAGCGGTGCCTGCATGCCATAAAGGCGCTCGAAGGAAACCAGTGTCGTTTCTGGCCAGTCCACCGGCATCGGCTGCCTGTCAGGCGGGCAGGTCTTGTCGCCCCGCACGGACCAGCCCACGACCGACAGAACCTCCAGCACCTTACCGGTCCAGCTGCGCGGCGCGGTGAATTTATCGCATGCCGCGGTGGCCGCGAGTTGCGCAAACAGCAAGCTGGCAGACACATCCGATTTGTGCTGCAGGCCAAGCGCGCTGTCGAGCGCCAGCAGGGTGCTGGCATTGACCTCGGCGCTGTCGCTGGCGCCATAGGCGGGTTTCAGCGGCATAGCGCTTGCCGAGGCAGCGACCGCCATGCCCGGCAGATCAATGCCATGAATTTCCATCTTCCGGTTCATATTGAACCTCCCATGTTTGACGGCTGGTGCTTCGGCCGGCAGGCAAATGCGGGTTGGTAAGCAAAAAGACTGCCCAGCCTTGGGAGCCGGGCAGCGGTTCTGCTTCAGCCGATCGGAATGTCGGCAACCAACTGGCTGGCGCGATCGCCCAGCTTGTCGATCACGGCCTGGCGCACCTGGGCGTATACATCCTCGTTCAACACGAACCGGTTTGCAGCGCGCTGGATCTTGATCGAGGTGCTGGACCAGGTCCACCACAGGAACCGGCCATGGCTGGTGGATGCGTTGAACTGCATGCCGGTCAGAACCATGACGACATCGTCATTCGGCAACTTGTCGACGGGCATGATCTGGAAGTTGCCGTTGTTGCCGTTGCTGCCGTTGGAATCCCAGATCGTCATCTGCTTGGATTCATCGCCAAGGTCATTCAGACCCTGCATCGTTGCCGCCACCATCGCAACTTCGGCACCCGTGGCGATGGCGGAAAGGATGCTCAGAACCGCCTCGTCCAGTTTCACGGTTGAACCGCCCGAGGTGTAGGTGTCAAAGGCGAATGCGGGCTGGTTCCAACCGATCTGACCCAGAACGTTTGCGTAGTTCTTGTACCAGTCCATCGGCTGGCTATAGCGGTCATAAGCGTAGTCCGACGCGAGCTGAGCGAACAGTGTGGAATTCTTGACGTCGCTCTTGCTCTGGCCCGACAGCCGTTCGGTGAAGGATGTCAGGCTCCCCGCATTGACCTGCGCGCTGGCAATGCCATCCGCCGCGGAGCTGCGGATCAGCGCCGGAGACGACCGGTCCTGTGCGGCCTGGATATTGAGCAGCACATTGGCAAGATCCTGGTCCGACGGCAACGGGGTGTTGAGGACGGTCTTTGTGAGATCATTGAGCATGGTTTCTCCTTTGCACGCCGCCAAGCGGCGCTGCTGTCGCATGCGCGTTCGCCGGTCCTGACGCGCATTGGGTTGAGCTTAGATCCGGAGGCGGATCCGGCGGAGTTGATCGTGGCGGCAGCGGCGGGAGAAGTCCTGAATTCGATCCGAAATAAATCTGAAATTTCCTGAACAAGCGGCCGCGAAAGGCCAAATCCGGCGCGCTGGCTGCCGCCTGAACAAGTTTCCTCCGTGTCCCCGCACGCACTGCAGCATGCCGGACGCTGCGCGGGGATTCGGAGGTTGGCCGGGTGTTTAGTCGCGGGGGGTGGTGGTCTGCCGGTTTGCGACCATCAGAAGGACGCTTTATGGGACAATTTCTTCACAGCAGCGCCGGGAACCCGGGATCAACGTCAAGACGGTGGCGAAGTGGCGGAAACGGGAGCTGAAGTTTAAGGTCTATCCCATTTGATATTTCCGTATCGGTATTGCGGAAGTTCGCTCTGGGGAAGGAAAGATCTACCTGTTCGTCGCCATCGACCGGACATCGAAATTTGCCTGCGTCGAGCTGTATAGGAAGGCCGGAAAAATGGCTGCGGCCCAGTTCTTATGCAATCTCATCGCGGCTCTGCCCTACCCGATCCACACCGTTCTCACGGATAGTGGCATCGGGCACCGGCGGACGAAGATCAATCATCCATGGACAAATGGTCAGGTCGAGCGGATGAACCGAACGATCAAGGAGGCGACAGTCAAGCGGTATCACTACAAGCCCCATGCCGAGTTGGGAAACAACATTGATGCGTTCATTGCGGCCTATAGCTACGCCTGCCGCCTGAAGACGCTGAAAGGCCTCAGGCCGTTCGAAAACAACTGCAAAAAAGGATGAAAGAGCCAGGCCGAGTCATCGTGGGTCTGATCGACCACAGCCTTGACTAAACATCAAAATTTAGATTTGCCGGCATTTTTTTAAGCGAAACAATCACAGGTTGTGTAAGCCGGAAGGTGTTTCCAATACACCGCAGGCAGGAGTCGCATGTCACCTGATCGCGCCCAAGAGCTGCCAGTCAAATTAGGCGAGTGCTGGTTTTTTCAGAAGATGGCCCGTCTGATTGGCAGGCACGGAGAGGAAATCTGTCTGCGCCCGCAATCCGCACAAGTGCTTGACCTGCTGGCCGCCAGCATCGGCCGGACCGTAAGCAAGACCGAGCTTTTTGCTGAGGTCTGGCCAGAGATCAGTGTCACAGAGGACAGCCTGTGCCAGTGCATTGCGGACATCCGCCGTGCGCTGGGTGACAAACAGCGGACCATTCTGCGCACTGTGCCGAAACGCGGCTATGTTCTCACGGCGTCCGGCGGTTTCGATTCGAAGCAGTTGAATGATCCGGCCCCGGCAGGCCAAAACACGGTACTTGCACTCGAGGCTGCAGGCGGCGTGCTGACACCGGATATTCTTGGCTCGCTGGGCCCCGGAATTGTCTGCGGGCTGGCGTTTCATCAGCGGGCCAGCCGGCGCCAGCTGCTGGTAGCTGAACTTTCCGGAACCGGGGCCGCTATCAGCTTGGCGCTGAAATTGTCGGAAAAAATGCGCCGCCAGGGCGGACATTCGGAGAGCCGCATCGCGCTCGACATCGCCAATGCGGCGCCCCCCGGCGGCCAGGAAGTGCCCAGTCTGCTGGCAGAGCCCCGGGCCAGTCGGCTCGTCAGCCTGGCGGCTCCCGGAGAGGTTCTGGCAACGGCTGGCATCAGGGAGGCCGCTCAGGACGGTACCAGCTGGAACTTCGAGGACTTGGGTAAGCGGTGCATTAGGGGGGAAATGGTGCATGTATTCCAGGTTACGCCGGTCACATCAGTAGCTGGGGGCCTCCGCAGCGCGGCGGAGGGCTGCCGGCCGTCGGTCGCGGTGATCCCGTTCCGGGTGCTGCCGACGGACCAAGAAGACATTCTGGGGGAGATGCTGGCTGACGATATCATCTCGACCCTGTCACAATCGCAGGAGCTCAACGTGGTTTCCCGACTGGCCGCCACCGCGCATCACAAGCGGGATCCGACCCCTGCGGACCTCCGGGATCGTCTTGCCGCCGATGCCGTCCTCTCCGGGCGCTACACGCAATCTGGCGGGCGGCTAGTGCTGAGGGTGGAGCTCGCGGACACGCGGTCGCAAATGGTGCTGTGGGCGGACCGGATCGAGGCCGAGTGCGGCGCAGTTCTTAAAGATATGACAATCGCTTGCCGAATTGCGTCGGGCCTGCGCACGGCGCTGGGTCTGATCGAGCCCCGGCAGGTGCAGATCTATCCGGCCGCCTCGCTTGGCAACTGCATGTAAGGGCATCTACGGTTGCCGCCCGCGATACCGGAGCAAGAATCGCTCAGGCTAGGGAGCGGGTTGCGTATTCCTGAGGAGCCGCCCGCCCAACCCCGTAGCATGCGCCCATCTGTTCCGGGTGAATTGCTCGGTCCTGACACGTTGCCATGCTGCCCGGCACCGGCAGCAATCCTGACGGCGCCTTGCGCCGGTTCTGCTGCATCCAACGGGGCAACGTCGGGAAGCTGCCCCCGCAATCAACGACCATCTGCTAGCGGGGCAGCCCTTTGCTCAGCAGCTGTACCCACTGCTTCGGCGTGGAATTTTCCGGCCGGCCGTGCTGCTATCTGTGTCCTCCTTTGCGGCACGGCACGCGGTCACAGAAGCGGCACCCCTCCGTGGCAAGTCCGCTCCGATCTAGTCCTGGCATCTGTTCGTTTGATGTTTCCACCTGCCATCCGGCCGGTAATCTGAACACGGGTTCTGATGCCGCTTTTTCCACTGCTCTCAATCAACTACACAACGATATGGCATTAGCATTTGTTCTGCCATTGTTCTGAAACACTCGGCTCAGAATGGTTAAGTGCTATGAGGCCAAGAGAATTTTATGAAGGTGCGGCTGTTGACGCGGTTCTGTGTCTTTTTTGGCGAAAAAGCAATGCTGCAACTTTCATGAATGATCGGATGGAAGCAACCGGCCTGTGTGGCAGTACCATATACAGCCCCTTTGGCGGCAAAAAGCTCTTTGCGCTGGCCCTTAAAGAGTACCGGCGAGTGACCACCGAAAATATTGCGATGATCTCCCGGCCCGGTGACGTGAGAACCAGCCTCCGGAGACTGCGTCTATCGATCGTTGCCGACGAATTGAGTCTCCGCGAGGGCTTTGGTTGTTTCGCTGCAAACAGCAGCTTGGAGGTTTCCGGCCGGGATCCGGAGCTCAGCGCGTTGGTGGCGCAACCTTTCGAGCGACTGGAGGCCGGGCTGCTGCGGCCTCTGAAGCGAGGGCAGAAAGCCGGAAAAATTCCGGCCGATCAGGACTGCCGAATGCTGGCACGGTATATTGTTGCTGTAATTCAAGGAATTAGGGTTGTCAGTAAAGGCCTCCTAGAGACCTCCTGCCAACCTTACTTGGAAAGCATCGTCGAAGCGGCAATCAAATCGCTGTAACGGCGGCATGAAGTTCTCCTTTTGGTTGTTG
Source organism: Leisingera sp. SA215 (assembly GCF_055902035.1). Classification (NCBI taxonomy): domain Bacteria; kingdom Pseudomonadati; phylum Pseudomonadota; class Alphaproteobacteria; order Rhodobacterales; family Roseobacteraceae; genus Leisingera; species Leisingera sp. SA215. Next base: position 44,634 of record NZ_JBVVXU010000006.1, read on the forward strand.
ACGGTTGTGGAAGGATTATTCCGTAACGGCATCACACCCCGGCCACCAACGCGGTCTGTACGCTGCGACGGTCGGCTGGACCCGGCAAACGGCGGTTAAACATGCCAATTGAAGCAAAATCTGCAACGCACTGCCCGCCGCGCGTGGCGGTTCTGGGAGCCGGGCTGACGAGGGCGCCGATGAGCCGCAACATCGCGGCGGCTGGATGCCGTGTTACGGTCTGGAACCGCACGCCTGGCAAAGGCTCTGCCCTTGGCAATACATAATATTGCCCCTGCAGCGGATTCCGCCGAGGCGGTCCGTGGCGCCGATATCATTGTAACCATGCAGAAAGACGCCTGCGCCATTGCAGAGGTCCCGTCCACGCTGCCGGATGCGAAAAGCGTACCGGAGTCCCCTTATACTGGCTGCAGATGAGCACGGTCGGCCCTGCGGACCTGCCCGGGCTGCAGTCTTTGGCAGACCGCAAGGGGCTTACATTGATTGACAAGCCAGTGCTCGGCACTCGCTAGCCGACCGAAGCCGGGCAGTTGCTGGTATTGGCAACAGGGCCGGAAGAAACGCGGGACGCCGTGCGGGCCTGTTCGCGGAATCCTCGGCAGAGATGATGGCCGGGCTTTGGGGTATTCTGTTTTCGAGCGGTGTCTATTGGCCGCTTGGCTCAGATTACCCGGCGTACCGTCTGACATATATGATCCGCGACGCCGGTATTGGTGTGATTGTCACCCAGGAAAAACTACGCGGCCGCCTGGCGGAGATGATCCTGCCGGGGTGCCCGTGAGCGCCCTGGATGCGATACCCGGAGGGGAAGACAACTATTGCCTGCGCGATCCTGCTCTGCCGCAGGGCGTCCCCTCACTGCTGCAGGCGCTGGTGGATCTGCCGCAATTCGAAAGCTGAACCATACTCACCAACTTGTACAGCGGCGGTGAGGCCCTGACACGCAAGCTGGCCGCCTGGTGAATCTCTATGGTCCCTCCTAATGCACCATAAACGCCACCACTCCTACAGTTGACCCGGCGGCGTTGCCAACGGCCCAGAGATGATCCCGGCCGGCCTGCCCGTTGCCAAAACAAGCTGCAGGGTGCTGTATAAAACTGGCGACCTGATGCGGCGCAACCCGGACGGCACGCTGCAATTCCAGGGCCAGGCCGACAATCAGATCAAATTCCGCGGTTACCGGATTGAACTGGATGAAATCCTGCCAGCGATTGAAAACCACGACTGGGTCAAGGCCGCCGGGGTAACCGCTCTGGGCTTTGGCGTTCCGTACACCACGCCAGTTGACATGTCCTTCCTGGCAATCGCCCTGATGGGCGTTGGCATCGGCATCTGGTTCCCGCTTTCGATCATCGTGGCCATTGACCATGTTGGCGATCCCGCAACCGCGGGCAACTTTACCTCATTAGTGCAGGGCGGCGGTTATTTCCTGGCAAGCTTTGCACCATTGTTAGCCGGTGCGGTCCGCTACTCTACCGGCAACTGCAAACGCTTCTCCACCATGCTGCGCAGCGTTTCCCTGGACCGCAGTCTGCGTGTGGCCGGCTGACACCAGTTCCTCCCAAACAGGTTCTATCCTGCTGCGCTATCCCCGTTGCTAAACCGGGATAGTACATTTGTGGCAATGCTGGTTCAGCAAAATACAGCTAGAAAGCAGAACCGCTCTGGTGCCGGTTCAGGGTATTCTAGCACCTGTATTTGCCATGCGCGCTGAACGTTCCGCTTCTGCCGTGATTTGCACAGCGCATTTGCGATTGTCACGGGCTTTCTGGCAACGGCTGGGCGCACTGGGGGGCGGGCGAGACCAGTGTGTTGCACATCTGGAGTTCTGCTCTGCCCCCCCACATCCACATGATCGTGCCCGGTGGCGGCTTGCCGCCGGACGGCGGGAGATGGGTGGCCTGCAAGCCCGGGTTCTTTCTGCACGTGCGGGTGCTGTCGCGCCTGTTCCGGCGTCTGTTTCTCGACGGTCTCATGGATTTGCATCATGCTTGGCAGCTTGCCTTCTTCGCCGGCTTCGAACGGCCGGCGCAGGCGGATGCCTTCGCGGCCTGGCTAGCTCCGTTCTGCAAATCCGAATGGGTGGTCTATGTCAAACCGCTCTTCGGCGGCCCCGAGGCAGTCCTGGCCGACCTAAGCTGCTACACTCACTGGGTCGCCATCTAGAACCCACGCTTGGTCAGCGCCGATGCCGATAGCGTCGCCTTCCTCTGGAAGGATAACCGCATCACCCATGTTTTTGATCGTATTCATCTGACGCCGCCGACAAGGCGCCGATATCCTGGCTTGCGATGTGCTCTCTCAGAGCAGCAAATTTCGCTTCATCCCAATTGTACAGGTCCAGCTCCAGCAGCCTCGCAACAGTAGCCTCGGGAAAGCGCTGGCGAATTGGCTTGGCGGGGTTGCCTGCAACGATTGTGTAGGGCGCAACGTCCTTGGTGACGATCGCCCCTGAAGCGACCACGGCTCCCTCGCCTATCGTGATTCCCGGCATGATCATTGCCCGCATGCCGATCCAGACGCCATCGCCAATTCTGGTGTCCCCCTTGCCAATATAGGCATCCAGGATGACTTCGGGGAAAGGGTAAAGGCTGAACCAATCTGTCCGGTGGGTATGGTTTCCCCCCATCAGGATGACCGCCTCCGCGCCGATACATACATAGTCACCGATGTAGAGCTGGTCGATGGGCCACATCGGCTCCCATGTCTTGAGGCTATATTCGTCGCCGTAGTGGTAGCGCACGACGCTTTCCTCAAACGAGCCGGTCCATGCTGCGCTGTAATAGCTGTGCGTTCCGCGAAGGTGAATATTGGGGTTCTTGACAGTCTCGTGCAGCAGCTCAACCTTTGACCAATGCTTTGGGTGCGTATTTCCGGGTGACATTGTTGTTAAGCCTCCTTCTCTGATTGCGTAGTTGAAATGATGCCGGTCCGGAAATTAACAGCTTGGCCTGACCGCAATCTCTCGGTCAGCTCATATACTCAACCGCGCTATAAAAATCCATCGGACTGGCGCGGGGCAGATTACTACCGGTTTGGCCGGCAGGATCCACATCGCATTCGCCTATGACTGCTTTCTGATTTTCGCCCGGATGCACCTAGAGCGGACGCGGCTACACATAGAAGTTTGGACGAGGAGCTGAGCAGATTTCCTGCTCCCGGGAACCATTCCAACCGCGGGAGGCTGGCGGCAATGCAACGCTGCATAAAAGATTTCTCAGACACAAATGCAATGCCCTGGAGGGGTTAGAAATTCTAATGGAGCGAGCAACAATTTCTCGTTTGAGTGGTGCGATCTCTGTCTGTAGAGCCGCTCCTACCCATATGGGGGCTTAATCAAAGAGGCAGACATGAAATTTCCTACAGCCGCAGCGATCGCGCTGCTGTCATTTCCAGCTGCGCTTGCCGCCGCGCCCTGGACTGAAGCACAAATGCAAGAGCTGGCTGAAAACAGCTTTGCTTCCGTTATCGAGGAATACAACGTCCCGGGGCTCGTTGTCGGCGTATCGCATCGAGGGCAGTCCTACTATTATGCAACGGGCCTTGCCTCCCGCGCGGGCAATATCCCCGCGTCCGCAGATACGCTTTTTGAGCTAGGATCGGTGAGCAAACTATTCAACGTCAGCCTTGCCGCCCTGGCTGAAGCGCGCGGTGACATGGATCTGAACGAGCAGGTTTCCGAACGATTGCCGGATCTTGAAGGCACCGCTTTCGGACACCTGTCGCTGATGGATCTTGCAACGCACAACTCCGGCGGCCTGCCCCTGCAGGTGCCTGAAACTGTAGCAAGCACCGAAGGCCTCGTGGAATGGCTGGCCGATTGGAAGCCAAGCGAAGCAGGCACCCGAAGCTACTCGAATATCAGCATCGGCTTGCTGGGGCATATCACTTCCAATGTCTTGTGTATGGGCTATGCGGATACTGTCGAGCAGGATCTGTTTCATGAGATGGGCCTGCAAAGCACCTGGGTGAATGTCCCTGAAGAGGCCATGGCGCGCTACGCGTATGGCTACGACCGCAAGACGGATCTTCCGATCCGGGTCAATCCCGGGGTTCTGGACGACGAAGCCTATGGCGTAAAGTCCAGCGCGCGCGACATGGTTCGTTTCCTGGAGCTCCACCTGGGGCATGCCGATGCCCCGAAAGATCTCAGCATTGCTCTGGAAAGGACCCGGCAGGGGCTGGCCCGGACAGACGCCTACGTTCAGAACATGATCTGGGAGCAGTATTCTTGGCCCGCCAGCGTGGAGCAGATGATCAAAGGCAACAGCTACGCCTATATCCTGAAGCCGCAGCCGGTCGAGGAAATCGATCCGCCGTTGCCCCCGCAAGAGGATGTCATCCTCAATAAAACCGGATCGACCAATGGGTTTGGAACATATGTTGCCCTTCTTCCGGGCGAAGACTTGGGGGTGGCGGTTCTGGCAAACCGGAACATCCCGAACGAAGCCCGCATCCGGGCGACTCACGCCTTCATCCAGCGCGTGCTCGCAGATCGGCAGTAGTGTGAACTGCGCCGCCGTTCACTTGCAAAGCGGCGGCGGCGGCACTGAAAGTTTCCGTGAATGAAAAAAGTGATCTTCGGCTTCGCCCTGCAATTGGTTAGCGCGGTCCCGCTTGAAGCGCTCGATGCCTGGTCTCTCGAAAAATGCAGCATCTACAAAAGGGCATGGAGCAGCTACGATGCCGGGCTTCCAGAACTCAGCACGGGATTCCGGGCTTCGAACAAGGCGTTCATCTTAAGCGGCTGCCAGGCCCGGGTATCGGCCTGCCCCTTAAATGACGCCGACCTGGAGGTTGCGGATCAGCTCAGCTGGATCATGGTGATGCAGGGCGCACCGGGTTCATTCCTTCCGTTCTCCTGCAGCCAGCCTTCGCAAACAGCCAGTTGAGCCCGGCGGGTTCTCATCTTGCAGGAACAGATGGGAAAAGCGAAGCTGATGCGGCCAGCCCGATCAATCCGGAATGTAGGAAACCAGCGCATGGACCGTCCCAACCTGCCTTTGAACGCCCTGCGGGCTTTCGAGGTCGCCGCGCGGCAGGGGAGTTTCACCCAGGCGGCTGTTGAATTGCGGGTCAGCCAGGCAGCTGTGAGCCATCAGATCAAAGGGCTGGAAGACCTGCTTGGGGTGCAACTTTTCACCCGCACGCCGAAGGGCCTGCTCCTGACGGACGAAGCTATGGCCCTGTTCCCCGTGATCAACGACAGCCTCGACCGGGTTGGGCGGGTACTCGACGGCTTTCTTGACGGGAGGTATCAGGAGACGTTGCATGTGGGTGTTGTCACGACCTTTGCCGCCGGCTGGCTGATGCCGCAACTAGCCCGTTTCCGCAGCGCCCATCCGGGGGTCGACCTCCGTATCTGGACCAACAACAACCGGGTGGATATTTCCAAGGAAGGCTTGCATATGGCAATCCGTTTCGGCGCAGGGCGCTGGAGCGGGATGGAGGCCGTTCCGCTTATGGAAGCACCGTTGACGCCGCTTTGCTCCCCGCGGCTTGCAGAAAATCTGAAAAAGCCTGCTGATCTGCACGGCCAGGTTCTCTTGCGCTCTTACCGCGCAGATGAGTGGCCAGCCTGGTTTGATAAGGCCGGAGCAGCCTGCCCCAACCTGTGCGAGCCGATTTTTGACAGTTCCATCGCCATGGCGGATATTGCCGAAACGGGAGCTGGAGTTGCGCTGCTTTCCCCGGCAATGTTCGGCGAGCGATTGGAAGCCAGGCGCTTGGTCGCGCCATTTTCCGCTTACATAGAAACCGGGCGCTACTGGCTGACACACCCAGCTCATAAACCTCCCACACCGGCCATGATCAGCTTTCAGGAATGGCTTCTCGACCGTATTTCCAGGAGCCCTGGTCAGGCTGCACCGAAGGCGGGCTTGCTTGAAGAGTAATGCCGATCTTGTCTTTCGGGTTACTGGGACCAATCGTTGCGCCAACTTCGGATCTGCGGCGAATGTCATGGTGTGTTTGCGGCGGCCGCTCTCTCTGGGCGAACGCGGTCCGATAAGATCGGGCTCTGTAAAACCAGCCGTTAAAGAGAACGACCATGTTGCATTATGTTGGTCTGGACGTGTCCGTCAAATCCGTGTCGATCTGTGTTGTTGACAGGGAGCGTAAGGTGCTTGCGCGTGGTGGGACCAGTTCGGATCCGGACGTAATCGCATTATTCATTTCGGTGCATGCCGCTGGGCCGGAGCGGTTTGTGCATGAGAGCGGCATCCTGGCCATCTGGCTCACCCGCGAACTGGAGAAGCGCGACCTTCCGGTCATCTGCATTGATGCCCGGAAAGTGCACAAGGCGCTGTCGGGGCGGATCAACAAGTCCGATCCCGGTGATGCCGAAGGGCTGGCGCAGCTGGCCCGCACCGGCCGGTTCAGCCGGGTTCACATCAGAAGCGAGGCGTCGGAGCGGGTTCGCGTGCTCATCGGCGCTCGGGAGTGCCTGATCCGGATACGCAAGGACCTGGAAGCGCATGTTCGCGGTGTGATGAAGGTTTTTGGGATCTATATGGGTTCAGTTGGCCGTGCAAGCCTGCGGCAGGGCTTCCGCGATCAGTTCGCTGAGGCAGGCCAGACCAACCCGGCACTCGGCGTGATGGCCGGCATGTTCATCCCGATCCACAGGCCCTGTGCGCGGCTATGGAAGCGAGGGATGAAGATCTCAGGCTCATCGCGCGCGAAAGCGGCCTTGCCCGCCGTCTCATGACCGTCCCGGGCGTTGGGCCTGTCGCGGCGCTGTCCTTTATTGCAACCCTCGACAATGCAGACTGCTTCCGGAGATCGCGAGACGCCCGTGCCTTCCACGGCCTCACGCTGAGGCGGCACCAATCCGGCGACATGGACTGGCCCGGCCTGATATCAAAATGCGGCGACCGTGACCTGCGCAGACTGCTCTACTCCGCTGCCGCCAGCTTGATCACGCAGGTCAGAAAGCCGTCACAACTGCGCACTTGGGCCAAGAATTTGCAAGACCGGAAAAGCTTCAAGAAAGCTGCCGTGGCGGTGTCACGAAAACTCGCTGTCGTCATGATGTGCATCTGGCGTGACGGGACTGTCTTCGAACCAGAAAAGGAACTCATCGCCTGACACCAACTGAGACGCCGCCCGCCAGAGACAGGGCGGGTTCAGCGTCCTTCGGGACGGCGGCGGATCAAGCCCGTCCAGGATGAGGCGCCGGTAGAGGCGGGACAGAACCCGGACGGAGAGGAAGAAGTTCCTGCGGCAGGTGATTGCGCAGCAATCTGCCGGGAGGGGTTACGATCATGTGGACATGCGGATGATGGGTCACGCCGGAGGCGTGCTTTCAGCACGACGCCGAGCCCCAGATGTGCAGGACGGATGTGATGCCGATCCGGGCACCGAGGTGCTTGGGCCCGGCGGCGATCCGGATCACCGTGTCTGCGCTTGGCCGCATCAGCAGGTTGTCGATCTCCCGCGTTCGCCAATGTCTCTCCGACCATTGGCACTCCATGTGTACGAGACGTATTGCAATTGAAGTTTGCCCAGGGGCTGAGCGGGCCGCCGCCCAAGGGCCGGGGCGACGGCAGCCTTGAGCTTCTGCTTTTCCCGGCGTCCCCAACCGTGCCGGACCCGGACCGCCCCCCTTCCCGACTGGCCGCTGACCGGCAAGGAGCTACGCAGGCGCGGGGTCACCCGAATAAGGCACGGCCGGTGTCCTCCATCCGATCGATCCTGAAGACCTGCCCCTGAAGCCTCCCAATATCCGTCGCACCGAAGGTGCGCCAGTTCGTCAAAGATGCGCGTCTCCGGCGTGACCCCGGACTTACTATCACTGAGAGGGAGGTACAACTTGCTGGCACATCCCGCATCAGGCCGGCTGGAGGTTATCGGCGGCCCAACCTTCGCCGGCGCCATCCTCGGCCAGCCTGCCAATGGGCGTGAAGTGGCTGTCCGAGATGGCGTGAAATCACCGCCCAAATTCCGTGAAATACGCAAACAGACCTGCTCAGCCCAGCAAGAGTTCGGGCAGCCACAGGGCCACGGAGGGCACGAAAGTTGTCAGCATCAGCGTCGGCAGCCAGGCAAAGATGATAAACACCAGCGTCGGCCACAGCATCTTCGCAACTGGGGTTTCTGACACCTGCGCGCCGAGATAAAGCAGCGGCGCCGTCGGCGGCGTGATGTTCGCCATGCCGAGGTTGACACCAATCACGGCGGCGAAATGGATCGGATCCATCCCCACGCTCTGCGCAATCGGCAACAGGATCGGCGTCGACAACAGCAGACCTGAAATATCATCCATCAGCATCCCGATCAGGATCATCACGACATTGATCATCAGCAGGATCACGATCGGGTTGTCCGACACGGAATAAACCATCTGCTGTGCGATCTGCGGCGCGCCCTGGGCGATCAGATTGTCGGAAACGATCAGCACCATGAAGATCATGATCATCACCACCCCAATGGTGATACCAGATTTCTCGATAGTCCCCATCAGCCCCCGCCACGTCAGCCCGCGGTAGAAGTAGATCGCGATCGGGATCGCATAGACCACGGCAATGCCCGCCGCTTCGGTCGGGGTCATGATGCCGCCATAGATGCCGCCCAGGATGATGACAGGCATCATCAGCGCGGGGCCCGCAAAACGCCCCTGCGCTTTGAGCGCGGGTAAGAAGGGCGAAGGCCGCTCGGACAGTTTGATGTCGCCATGTTTGCGCAGCATGTAATGGTTGGTGATGATCAGCAGGGTGATCAGGATGAAGGCGGGGATCACCGTCGACAGAAAGCATTTGAGCACATGCTGCTGTGCCACCCAGCCATAGAGAATATGGTTGGAGCTTGGCGGGATCAAAAGCCCCAGCGGACTTGCCGCAACCAGCAGCGCCGCTGATTTTCCTTCAGGGTAGTTCGCTTTTTTCAGATGCGGCAGCATGATGCCGCCGATGCAGGTCAGCGTCGAATTGGCGCTGCCCGCAATGGAGCCGAACACCCCGCAGGCCAGCACGGCCGCCGCGCTCAAGCCGCCCTTGAGGTGGCCGACGAACATTTCCGCAATCGCCACCAGCGGCGCCGCGATGCGGCCGCGCTCCATGACGCCGCCCGCGATCATGAACAACGGAATGGCCAGCAGAACCAGCGACCGCAATCCGGTGGAGCCGGTCGGCAGATAGCCGGTGATCGACTGATCGCCCACCAAAGCGATGAACATCAGCACTGCCCCAAAGGCCACAAAAACGCTGACACCCAAAAGAAGCATGGCGCAGACAATGACAAGACTTCCGACGATAATCATGACTGCGCCTCCTTGTTCAGATCAGATTTCAGCGGCAGGCCGAGGCCTTTTCGAATGTGAACGTAAAGGTAGGCGGCCGAAAACATCGCCATGAAGCCAAAGGCAATCATGATCGCGATGCGCCAGGAGACGAAGGGAATGCGCAGCGCCGGCGTCGCCCGCAGCCGCGGAAAGGAGAAGTCATCGACCAGAGAGACGTAGCAGGCATACACGATGAAAACCGTGACAGCCATCTCAATCGCGAGAACCAAAAAGCCGCGCCACCAGATCCAACGCGGATTGGTGATCACCACATCAAGTATATCTGCATTGATGTGCAGCCGGCGCTCTGACGCCAGCACGGCGCCGGCAAAGAAACCGACGATGCTGATCGCAAGCAGCCACTCCTCATATGCGAAAAGATCACCGCTTAGCCCGTAGCGCACAATGACAACCAGACCAAAGGTCACAGCCATCAACGCACCGGCAATGATGACGATCGCTTTCATTAGATACAGAGCCCAGTTCATCGGCACCCCGATGACGCGCGGCAATTCGTCCGTTACTCGGGCCATCTCGCCCCCTTTTTGGCGGTTGAGCGCTCCGAAAATCGGCATTCCAGGATAGCTGTGCTGCATGGCGCAATCCCGATTGTGCCAGCGTACCCGGCGCTATGCTGTCCACCAGCGCGCTCACTTGTTGCAAATGCAAACAGTGGCAACACCATGTGCTGCCACTGCTGAAATTGATTACTGGACCGCTGCCAGTACCTGAGCAATCACGTCCTTGCCAACTGCACCTTCAATGGTCGGCCAAACGGTGGCACGAACATGGTCAGCCATGGCTTTGCGCTCCTCATCGCTGAGCCTGAGGATGGTATAGCCGCTGTCGATCAGTTTTTGGCCAAAGGCCGCGTCATTTTCGCGGTTATACTGGAAGAATTCAGCCGAGGCCTTATCCATCGCGGCTTGGACGACAGCGCGCTGCTCGTCGTTCAGCTTGGCCAGTGTGCGCTCGGAACCGTAGTAGAAAGTCTGCTCCAGCAAGGAGTTGTATTCGATGAAGTGCGTGCCAACGTCTGACTTGGCAAAAATCGAATAGGTCGCGGTCTTGGTGCAGCAGATCGCACCGTCCACGATGCCAGACTGAAGCGCGGGAAAAATATCGCCCCACGACATGGTGGTGGCGCGGTAGCCCAGTGTTTCCACGGTGGCTTTCACCGCGTTCGAGGACCAAACGCGGATGTTCATACCCTTGTCGTCGAAATTATTCCAGTTATCGGGTTCCTTGCTGGCAACGATCCCCACAAAGCCTTCCGGGTTGGCTGCCATGACTCGGACACCGTATTCGTCAGTAATGTCTTGAAGGATGCGATTATAGTCGGAATCCATATCAAGCAGCACACGTTCCATGTCGTCATAGTTGCTTACCAGGAACGGCATATTCAGGAACTCGAGCCGGGAATCCGTGTCGGAATAGATCAAGGCAGAGGCAAAATCGATGTTCCCGCGGGCGACATCCTCAAACAGGGCTTCGCCTGACCCCAGCTGGCTGGCCGGAAAGACGGTCATTTCCAGACCAACATCCGCCGCATTCACGTCAGCCGCGACCTGCTCCATCATCTTTGTGCCCTGGTGGTCGATCGGAAACACACCTGCAAAGCGCAGCTTGATATCCTCGGCAAAGGCGGGTGTTGCAAACTGCAATGCAATCGTGCCGGCGGCCACTGCTGTCAACAGCTTTTTCATTCCTTAGTTCTCCATGTTGTGAAGGCGATAATTATCAAACCGGCTGCCCGGCTTCATTTCCCGCGTTTTTTTTCCGGGCACACCAACTGCCATTTACGGCCCACTGTCGAAGCACCTTGAACGTGACAGGCGCTCTGCATTTCACCCGAAGCTCACAAAGTGTTCGCCAAATCCAGCCATGCTTCCTTCTCCCAAACGCAGCTGCAAGCTTTATAGTGATACAATATCCAAAATCCAATATTTCCATACATCTCAGGAAGGTTTTTCTCAACTAGTTGATATTAAATACCTTTCCAGAGCACACATCGCCTTCCGGCGTTTTTATTCCGCCATGGAAGAGTTCTGGTGTCTTGAAGGCCGATGGAAAGATTCGCACGGCGAACGGCTCGTTTGAGTGTGTTAAACTTGCGTATACTAAGACTGTTTAGAGAAGAATACGGCCTGCCTCTGGCGCAGCGTTTGGCCCACCAGTCGAGAAAGAAAGCATGAGCCCAAGGTACGTGTGAAGCAGAGTGCGGTAAGCTTTGTTAGCTGTCTCACAGAGCCAACACGGCACAAGGTGATGTTATCGGGGTGAAGCCGCTCACACCAGCAGATTATTGAGCTCCGGTCAGCCCTTGGACGATCCTTGATAATTAGTGACCTGCCACCTGCGGACTATGCGCGGACACTGACCGCCGCAATCACCCGGCCCGCTGCGCGAGAGGAAAGCTCCGCGCGTCGGGCGATTGCTCAAACTGCGTCGACCGGCGTAAACGCCAACCGGACTCAAATCTTGGTTGGATGAAAAATGAGTGGCAAGTCAGTACCGGTACAGAAATCCACCGGAGGCAAACAGGTTCTGGGTCGAAGATCAAAGATGGGCCAGCGCAATATCCGACGGTTGCTGATCATTGGCGCGATGACGCAGGTCCGATGGGCGGTCCGGAACGGCGCTCCGAGACGTTCCTGGCTGGAGCAGATGCTGGCGCGTAAACCCCGTATGCTGTCCGCCATTGCACTGGCGGACAAGACCGCTCGGGCAAGCGCACCAAACCGGTCATGGGCAAGTTCATGAAATCAATCAGCGACTTGCCTCTTGCTGCCCGAAAATCCATCACTTTCGACCGCGGCACCGAATTTGTCTCTTGGCCGCATCTGCAAGCACAGATCGGTACGCAGACATGGTTTTGCGACCCCTTTTCTGCTTGGCAAAAGGGCACGGTTGAGACCACAAACCGGCGGGCCCGGCGATGGCCCCCGCGGAAGGGCGATATCCGGCAGCTCTCAGATTACGACAAAAAAGTAATTTGCGACCGTCTAAACAACACGCCCCGCAAATGCCTTGGGTGGAAGACGCCCGCGGAGGTCTTCAGAGAGAAGAGGCGGGAAGAACTGGACCAGTCCCCCTACCCTCAAAGGCAATAGGAGTCGCGGTTCAGGCATCGTTCACACCCGTGCGGGGCGCGTGTCAGAGATTTTCCTCGACGATGCGCCAGGCGTTTTCGGCCCGGACCCGCGCCAGATGGCCAAGCTTGAGAGCTTTTTGCGACGAAGCATTGCCCTCGAGCCCGCGCTTGAAAACCCCCTGGATGATCGCGGCACTGCGAAAAAATGAAAATACCACAAAAAACAGGTGGTTGTCGATCTTCTCACGACCCGCATAGTGGCAGTAGAGGTCAATGAATTCTTGTTCGGTCGGGATACCCAAGCCTTGGAAATCCAGCCCCTTGAACTGTCCGGTAGGCAGGCTGTCGGCGTGGTAGTTGGCGCAGACATAGCCCAGATCGGCCAAAGGGTGGCCCAGGGTGCAAAGCTCCCAGTCAAGCAACGCGATCACCTCGGGGGTGCTGCTACCCACGATGGCATTACCAGGGCGGAAATCACCGTGCACGATGGCCGCCTCGTCGTCCTCTGGCAAGTTGGCGGGCAACCAATTCATCAGCTTGTCCATCGCGTCGATGGTTTCGGTTTCTGTCGCCTTATACTGCTTGCTCCAGCGCGCCACCTGACGGGACAAATAGCCCAACGGGCGGCCAAAATCGCCCAGACCGACGGCGTCAGGCTTCACCGCATGAAGCTCTGCCAGCGCCTTTATAAAGCTGTCGTAGAAGGCGCGTCGTTCCGGCGGGCTTAGTCCGGGCAGGCTGGGATCGTGGAACACCCGGCCTTCGACCATCTCCATGACGTAGAAATCGGTGCCGATCACCGAAGGATCCATACACAGGTGCAGCATTTCGGGCACCGGCACGGGCGTGCCGCGCAGCGCATGCATCACCCGATATTCCCGGTCCACTGCATGTGCTGACGGCAGCAGCGTTCCGGGCGGCTTCTTGCGCAGGACATATTTCCGGCCGCCCGCGACCAGCTGATAGGTCGGGTTGCTCTGACCGGCATTGAATTGCCGCACGCGCAAATCGCCGGAGAAGCCCGGCAACTGGTCAGATAGATAGGACTGCAGGGCGATCTCATCGAAACTGAGCGCCGCGCTGACATCGATGAGGGGCGGTCCGCCGTTCTCACTCATGGTTTTCTTCCTTTTGTGTTTCAGGTCCGGCTCATCCGTTCAAATCCGCAAAATTGCGGCCGTTGCACTGCATCTCGCGAAGTAACTCAGGGACCCGCCAGAAATGCGGGTCTTCGACTGCATAGAGTTCGATCCGCCGGATCAGTTCTGCCGGGCCGATCAGGTCGGCCTGGTGCATCGGCCCGCCGCGATGGCGGGGAAAGCCGTAGCCAAACAGCTCGACGGCATCGATATCCGCTGGGCGCAGGGCGATGCCCTCTTCCAGCACGCGCACCGCTTCGGCGATCATTGCCGTCAGGCAGCGGGCGACGATCTCTTCGCCGCTGAACGCGCGCGGCCTGAGGTTGAGCACCCGGCGCTCGGCCTCGACGATCTTCTCTGCGCCCTGATTGGCGACAGGCGCTTTGCCTGCCTCGTAGATATAATAGCCCTGCCCGGTTTTCCGCCCGAACCAGCCCTGATCGCAGATCTGATCGGCCACCCGTGAATAGCGCTCTTCCGGTGGGCGCGTGGCGGCCTTGCGGTCACGTGTGGCCTTGGCGATATCCAGCCCGGCAAGGTCGTTGACCGCGAAGGGGCCCATTGCGAACCCGAAGTCCTCCAACGCGGCATCGATCCCGGCGAAATCGGCCCCGTCGAGCAGCAGGTAGTCGGCGGCGCGGCGGTACTGTGTCAGGATGCGGTTGCCGATGAACCCGTCGCAGACCCCGGCGCGCACCGGCACTTTGCCGAGCTTGCGTGCCAGTGCAAAAGCAGTGGCCACGCATTCCGGTGCGGTCTCGTCGGCGACGACCACTTCGATCAGCCGCATGATGTGCGCGGGCGAGAAGAAGTGCAGACCGATCACGTCTCCGGGTCGGGCGGTGGCCGCGGCGATTTCGTTCACGTCGAGATAAGAAGTATTCGTCGCCAGGATCGTGCCAGGCTTGCAGGTCGCATCCAGCTTGGCGAAAAGCCCGCTCTTGGCCTCCATGTTTTCGAATATCGCCTCAATGACCAGATCGGCATCCTTCGCAGCATCCAAATTCTCGGTGCAACCAAACTTGCCGAGCGCGGCCTCGTGAGACTCTTCGGTCAGTTTGCCACGTTTCAATGCGCCTGCGAGGTTCTGCTCAATGCCGGAACGGGCGTCAGCAACACGCGCGCTTTGCGCTTCGATCAGGTCCACATCATATCCGCCGATCAGCAGGGATGTGGCAATGCCGACCCCCATTGTGCCGCCTCCGATAACGGCCACCCGGTTTACCTCACGCGGCTTGGCCGGTTTTTCCGGAATCCGACCTGTTGCCCGCTCGGCAAAGAAGGCATGGACCAGCCCGGCGCGTTCGTCGCCCGCCATCAGTTCCATGAAAAGCGCGCGTTCCTTCTCAAGTCCGTGATCAATTGGCAGCGTCGCGGCGCAGACCGCCTCCAAAGCCTTGAGCGGTGCCGTGAGCGTCGGTCGCTTCGATTGCAGTCGGTTCCGGGCGACTTCCACTGCCGCCGGATCTTCTGCAACCGTGCGTTCATCCGTCCGCCGAGAGACAAGACCACCCGCAAGTACATCGCGTGCCACAGCGATCCCGGCCTCTCGCGCCGGGCCGTCGGCCAACCGGTCGAGGATGCCGAGGGTTTGCGCTTCTTCCGCCGGCACGTCACGCCCTGAGCAAATAATGTCAATGGCGCTGGCCAGCCCGCAGAGCCGCGGCAGGCGCTGTGCCCCGCCAGCGCCCGGAAGCAAGCCAAGCTTCACTTCAGGCAAGCCGATCCGAAGGCCGGTCACGCCGACCCGCAGATGCGTGGCCAGTGCCAGTTCTAGCGCGCCGCCGAAGGCCACACCATGCAAAGCGGCAATTACCGGCTTCTCGCTGTCGTTCAACACCTTCAGTACCTGCGGTAGGGTCGGCTCTACGTCCGCCTTGCCGAAATCCTTGATATCCGCGCCGGCTGAAAAGAAGCGCCCCTCACCATAAAGCACGATGGCACGGATCGCAGGATCGCGCGTCAATGTCTGAAAGGCCTCGTAAACGGCGGTGCGCAGCGCCAGACCAAGCGCGTTGACGGGTGGTTTGGCAAGTCGGATCAATCCGATATCGCCCTCGATCTCGACCCCAGCGATTTCGTTGGTTTCGTCTTTCATAGCTACAGCCCCTTCGCCATTCATTCCAAACGCTCGATGATCACCGCAATGCCCTGTCCAAAACCGATGCACATCGACAGGCAACCGTAGCGCCCGCCGCTGGCCTCAAGTTGACGTAGCCCGGTCAGGATCAGCCGCGCGCCCGATGCACCAAGCGGATGGCCGACGGCAATCGCGCCGCCATTCGGATTGAGCCTTGCGTCATCGGGCGCGATGTCCAACGCGGCGCAGCAGGCCAGCACCTGAGACGCGAAGGCTTCGTTGATCTCGATAACGTCCATCTGCTCAAGGGTCAGACCCGCCCGGCCTAGCGCCTTCGGAATGGCATGGGCCGGGCCGATCCCCATCACCCGTGGCGCGACACCTGAAACCGCCCCGGCAAGTATGCGCCCGCGCGGCGCGGGGCCAAGCCCGTTGCGGCCGATCAGCAAGGCCGCCGCGCCGTCGTTAATGCCTGAGGCATTGGCGGCGGTGACGACGCCTTTGGGATCAAGCGGATGCAGCCCGGCCATCTTGCCCAATGTCGTATCCGGGCGAGGATGCTCGTCGTGCGCCACCGTCGTAACAGCGCCTTTGCGGCCCGCTATTTCGATCGAAGTGATCTCATCCGCAAAGTACCCGCCGATACGTGCGGTTTCAAAACGATGCTGACTCGTCGCGGCGAACAGATCGCAGGCGTCGCGGGACAGATCGAATTCAGCTGCCAGATTATCGGCGGTTTGCGGCATGGTTTCGCTGCCGAAGGCGTTTTGAAATTGCGGGTTGGGAAAGGGTTTGCCGGCAGTCGCGTCGTGGATTTCACCCTGCCGCGACCATGCGGTCGCGGATTTGCCCAATACAAACGGCGCGCGGGTCATGCTTTCCACGCCGCCCGCGACAAACAGATCGCCTTCGCCCACCGTTACCGCCCGTGCCACATCAAGCGCGGCCGACATGCTGGAGCCGCAAAGCCGGTTGACCGTCTGCGCACCCACCGCTTCCGGCAGACCGGCAAGCAGGGCAGAAAACCGCGCAAGGTTGCGACTGTCTTCGCCGGACTGGCAGACATTGCCCAGAACAACGTCCTCGATCTGGTCGGCTGGCAGATCACTGCGCGCCATCAGCGCTTCAATGACCTGCGCCATGAGGTCATCAGGACGTATCCCGGCAAGCGCTCCGCCATGCCGACCAAAGGGGCTGCGCAATCCATCGTAAATATAGGCGTCCAGCATTGTCTTCTCCTCGCTTCGGCTCAAGCGGCGGTAAATCGGCCGGCCTCGGCCATTGCGTCGATCGATGGCATCACCTTGACCTCAAGATATTCCTCAAGTCCAAAGGCCCCTCCTTCGCGCCCATTGCCGGACTGCTTGAAGCCGCCAAAGGGCGAGCCATAGGCGGCCCCCTGCCCGTTGATCGCCACGACCCCGGCGCGCAACTGCGCCGCGACCCGCCGCGCCCGTTCGGCGCTTCCGGTCTGGAGATAGGCGGCAAGACCGTAATCGCTGTCATTGGCGGTTCGGACCGCGTCTTCCTCGCTGTCAAAGGGGATGATCGACAGCACCGGGCCAAAGATCTCTTCGCGGGCGATGCGCATGTCGTTGTTCACGTCGGCAAAAATCGTCGGTTTGACGAACCAGCCTTTTTCAAGGCCTTCCGGTCGCCCCGGCCCACCGGCCAGCAGCCGCGCGCCTTCGTCTATGCCAAGCTGGATCATCGACTGAACCCGGTCGAATTGCATCTTGTCAAAAAGCGGCCCGATATGCCCGCCTTCCTTGGCCGGATCATCGACAACCTGTGTCTCAGCGGTCTTGCGCGCAAGGTCCAGCACCGCGTCGTAGCAGCTGCGCTCGACCAGCATTCGCGTCGGCGCATTGCAACCCTGACCGGTGTTGAGAAAGCAGCGCTGGACCGAAGCGGGCACACAGGTTTCCAGATCGGCGTCGGCAAAAACCAGATTGGCCGACTTGCCCCCCAGTTCCAGCGCAACGCGTTTGACGCTTTCGGCGCTATCGCGCGAGACCATGGCCCCGGCCCGGGTCGATCCGGTGAAGGACATCATCGCAACGTCCGGGTGCCGCGACATCGCGCTTCCCACGCCAGCACCGTCCCCGAAAACCAGGTTGAACACCCCGGCCGGCAAGCCGGCCTCGTGGACGCATTCGGCAAAGATCGCAGCCGAAAGCGGCGTGTGTTCGGATGGTTTAAGAACGCAGGTCGCCCCCGCCGCAAGCGCCGGCATCACCTTCTGAGCGATCTGGTTGATCGGCCAGTTCCACGGGGTAATCAGCCCGCAGACACCAATCGGCTCTTTGCGGATGATGTCGCCGTTCGGCAGCGTGTATTCTTCCTCATGCGCCTCAAGTGCGGCGATGAAGGCGTCGGCGTGACGCGGGCCGCATCCGGCCTGCGCGTTGCGGGCCAGGGTAATGGGCGCGCCCATCTCCTGACTGATCGCCTGCCCCATATCTGCTGTCCGGTCTT
The DNA here is from genome assembly GCF_055902035.1 of Leisingera sp. SA215. Classification (NCBI taxonomy): domain Bacteria; kingdom Pseudomonadati; phylum Pseudomonadota; class Alphaproteobacteria; order Rhodobacterales; family Roseobacteraceae; genus Leisingera; species Leisingera sp. SA215. The sequence goes on from NZ_JBVVXU010000006.1 coordinate 62,705, forward strand.
CCAGCGCTTGCTTGAGCGCGCGCAGATAGCCCAGCCGCTCGGACTTGGAGCTGCACGAATAGCTCTCGAAAGCACGCTTGGCGGCGGCGACGGCACGATCCACATCCGCAGCAGTACCCAGAGTGACTGTGCCGATTTGCGCTTCGGTGGCCGGGTTCATGATCGCAAAGACCTGTCCGCTTTGACCGGCCGTCCAAACGCCGTCGATGTAATGCCTGTCTAGTGTCGTCACTTCGCCGCCCTCCTGTTCTGTCTCTTGCTCACTTGTCGGCCGCATCCAGCAGTCCGCGCTCCTCGAGCACCTTGCGGGCATGGCGGAAACACTCCAGCGACTGCGGTACACCACAATAGATGCCGACGATGTGGATGATCGAACGGATCTCGTCCTTGCTGACGCCGTTGTTGATCGCGCCGTTACAATGGATTTCCCATTCGTGCATCTTGCCGAGTGCTGCCAGCATCACGAGATTCAACATTGAACGGGTCTTGAGGTCGATGGTCTCGTCGCCCCAGCCGAAACCCCAGCACCACGCGGTCATCGCCTCCTGAAAAGGCAGTGTGAAATCATCCGCGGCGGCGAGGTTTTTCTCGACATACTCCGCGCCGACAACCGCCTTGCGCTGTTTGAGGCCGAGTTCGAAAAGATCGTTGTTCATGTGTTTTGCTCCTTGGGACTGCGCCAGCGGGCCGGTCATGCGACCACACCTTCGGCGTATAGCGTGTCAATTTGGCCCTCGCTGTAGCCCAGCTCTCCGAGGATCTGGCGGGTGTGCTGGCCGACGGTTGGGGATTGTGCGAGATCATCGCCCGGGACAAAGGACGGCAGCCCGGGAATGTTGGGCACCGGCCAAGGGTCGTTGGCACCGGCCTGCGGCAGCCACGAAAAAACCCCGACTGCCTCGGCCTGCGGATGGTTCACGAATTCACGGTAGGTCTGCACAACCTCGTTCTGCAGCCCGGCCTCGCTAAGCAGGTCCGACAGGTCCTGGGCCTTCCAGCCTTCGGTGATCCGGCGCACGTAGTCGTAGAGAAAGTTGATATCCTCCAGGCGTCCGGCGATGGTGCGGTACTTCTCGTTGGCCCACAGGTCATCAAGCTTCAGCAGATTGCAGAAAGTCTCGAACTCGCGGTCGCGGACGATGTTGATTTGGATATGGCCATCGCTGGTCTTGAAGGTGCCCGATGGCGCGGTGGAGGCGCGTCGCGGCCCGGTGCGAAAACCGCTAAGCAGCCGCACCGCCTGAATGCTCGCCGCCGCTTCCAGCAGGCTGACCTCGATCTTGCGGCCTTCGGCTGCATCTCGCCGCGCATAGAGTGCCGCCGCGAGGGCCTGTTGGGCATAGAGCCCGGTCGACATGTCGAAATAGCTGACCGGGGTGTGATGAGGCGTGCCATCCATGCCGGTGTTCTCGGCGACAAAGCCGCTGAAAGCCTGCAGCATCGGGTCCATCGCGGGGCGGTCACGCATTGGTCCGCACTGGCCGAAGCCGGAAACCGAAACGTAGATCAACCCCGGATTAAATGCCCGCAGCCGCTCGTAGCCATAACCCAGCCGTTCTGCCACCCCGGGCCGGTAGCCCTCGATGAAGACATCGGCCTCGGCGATCAGCTTGTCGACGATCTCGCGGCTCGGCGCGCTCTTAAGGTTCATCGCCAGCGCCCGCTTGCCGCAGTTGGCGACGATGGAATAGGCAGTGTGATCGCCGTAGACGCCGCCGATCAGGCGCGCCCAGTCGCCGCCCTGCGGCTCGATCTTGATCACATCCGCGCCCTGCTGGGCCATCAGCATCCCGCAATAGGGACCGGCAAGCCCCTGCGAAAGATCGACGACCTTCAGCCCTTCATACGGCATTTCGAAACTCATGATCGTTTCCTCTTTTCAAGGACCTCGAAAACCCGGGTGAAGTCCGATTGCGGCGGCAGGCTGTCTTCGACAAGGTTCCAGACCTCCGCCACACGTTCGCCCAACAGGTTTGAGGTTCCGGCCTCTTGGACGAACTCGTTGTAAAGGCGAACGTCCTTGTTAAGCAGTTCCGCGAAGAAGCCTGCGTCATATGTGCCCGTCAGGATGCGATTGGGGAATTTATCCTCGATGGCCGTGTTGTTGCCGGTCGAGACCTTCACCACGTCAATGATGGTCTTCATCTCAACGCCATGCGCCAGACCGAAGAGCACCGCCTCGGAAGACGCCGCCATGGCGGTGGCGGACAAGAAGTTGTTGAGAAGTTTCACCGCCTGCCCCTGCCCCGGCGTTTCGCCAACATGGAAGGTGTTCTTGCTGAACAGATCAAGGATCGGCTGGTGCCGTTCCATCTGTGACTTGGGGCCGGACCAGATGATGGTGATCGCGGCCTTCAGCGCGCCCTGGCGTCCACCGCTGACCGGCGCATCGACAAAGGTCATTCCCGCGCCCTGGATGGTGGCGGCGGCCTCTTTCGCGGCGGCCGGGCCGATGGTGGACATGTCGATAACGACCTTGCCAGAGACATTGTCCATCGCGGCAATCTCGGCGGTGACCGCGTTGACGATCTTGCCGTCGGGCAGCGACAGGAAAATTGTGTCAGAGCGGTCGATGACCTCGGCCAGGTCGCCGGCCTCGGTGGCACCTTCGGGTGCGCGGCCCGGTACGCGGTCATAGCAGATCAGCGGCGTCTCGCCCTTGGCGATGAAGGCGGCCATGGGCTCACCCATCTGGCCCAAGCCGATGAATCCGATGGTTTCGGGTGCAGACATATCAGCGCTCCTCGGTCTGGTATTTGCGCAGTTCGAGCCGCGCGATCTGGTTCTGGTGCACTTCGTCCGGACCGTCAGCGAGCCGGATGGCACGCGCCCTTGCATAGGCGTAGGACAGGCCGAAATCGTTGGAGACGCCGGCGGCGCCGTGCGCCTGGATCGCCCAGTCGATGACCTGGGCGGCCATGTTCGGCGCCACCACCTTGATCATGCCGATCTCCTTGCGGGCTTCCTTGTTGCCGACTTTGTCCATTCGGTCGGCGGCCTTCAGCGTCAGCAGCCGCGCCTGATCGATCAGGATGCGCGACTGGGCAATCCGCTCGCGGGTGACGCCCTGGTCGGACAGGGGCTTTCCGAAGGGACTACGGGTCAGCGCGCGTTTGCACATCTTCTCCAGCGCCACCTCGGCCTGGCCGATCATGCGCATGCAGTGATGGATGCGCCCCGGTCCAAGCCGCCCCTGGGCGATCTCGAAGCCGCGGCCTTCGCCCAGAAGGATGCTGGAGACCGGAACCCGCACGTTGTCATAGATGATCTCGCCATGCCCATGCGGCGCGTCCGAGAAGCCGAAGACGGGGATCATGCGCTTGATCGTCAGCCCGGGCGTGTCGCGGGGGACAAGGATCATGCTCTGCTGACGGTAGGGGTCCTCGCCATCGGGGTCGGTCTTGCCCATGACGATGAACAGCTTGCAGCGGCTGTCGCCCGACCCGGAGGTCCACCACTTGCGGCCGTTGATGACATATTCGTCGCCGTCCCGGGTGATGGTCAGGCTGATGTTGCGCGCATCCGAGGAGGCGACGTCGGGCTCGGTCATGGAAAAGCACGAGCGGATTTCACCGGCCAGCAGCGGCTCCATCCATTGCTTCTTCTGCTCTTCGGTGCCGAAGCGCTCAAGCGTTTCCATGTTGCCGGTATCGGGAGCGGAACAGTTGAAGACCTCGGCCGACCAAGGCGCGCGGCCCATGATCTCGCACAGCGGCGCATATTCGAGGTTGGTCAGCCCGCCGCCCTTGCCGCTGTCGGGCAGGAACAGGTTCCAGAGCCCGGCCTCGCGCGCCTTGGGCTTGAGTTCTTCGATGATCGGCACCCCACCCCAGTTTTCCCAGTGCTCGACGCCATAGCCCATGTCCTGCAACTGCCGGGCGTAGAGGTCCTGGTTGGGATAGATGTGCTCGTCCATGAAGGCGTTCAGCCGGTCGCTGAGGTCCTGCACCTTGGGGCTCAGATCGAAATCCATTGATTTTACTCCACTTTTTTCCGGCTCTTGGCCTATGTCAGGCCGCAGGAGACCACCGGCCACACAAGGGCCGTTGCGCCACCTCCCGCGGCGAAGTTCTTCTTTTCAGGTCAGCGCGGGCCTTACGGGCCGACGATGGTGGTACCGCCGTCGACGACGATAACCTCCCCGGTGATGAATCTGGCCGACGGGCCGGCCAGGAAAGTAGCGACCCCGCCGATGTCCTCGGGCTCACCGAGCCTCCGGACAGGGGTGCGCGCGATGCGGTCGTCACGCAGGCTGTCGTTTTCCCACAGGGCGCGGGCGAAATCGGTCTTCACCAGTCCCGGCATGATGCAGTTGACGGTGATATTCTTAGGCCCCCATTCCACCGCCAGCGAGCGGGTCACACCCACATCGGCAGTCTTGGAGATGCCATAGGCCCCCAGCGTGGCCGAGCCGCGCAAGCCCCCGATCGAGGAGACGATGATAAAGGCGCCACCCCCGGCCTCGGCCATGTGCGGCATGGCCGCGTTGGCGAACCAAATCGCGCTGTGCACGTTCGAGGTCATCACCTTGTCGAAGGCCTCGTCGGTCAGATCAGCCAGCGGTCCGTAGACCGGGTTAACTGCCGCGTTGGCGACGAAGATATCGATCCGGCCCCATGTTTCATGGGTTTTCGCTACCAGTGCCTCGCATTCGTCTCGGCGCGAGATGTTGCAGGCGACAGCGATGGCCTCGCCTCCAGAGGCGCGGATTTCCTCGGCTGCTAATTCGCAGGCGTCCAGCTTGCGGCTGGCAATGGCGACCTTGGCGCCCATCGCGGCGAGATGATGGGCGATGGACAGGCCGATCCCCTTGCTGCCGCCGGTCACGATGGCGACTTTGCCATCTAGTGAAAATGGGTTCTTCATGGTCTTGTCTCCGTTGGTATGGGCCATGCGGGCGTGTCCTGCATCCGCAGTTGCAGTCGGTCGCCGGTATAGGGATTGGCCTCGGCCACTTCTTCGTCGAGTTCGACGCCGAGCCCTGGCGCGGTCGGCGGGATGATATAGCCCTCTTCCCAGCGGATCGGGGATTTGAGAATCTCGGCATGAAAGCCACCCCATTGCTCGATCCCCTCCATGATGAGGAAGTTCGGGCTACAGGCCGAAACCTGGATATTGGCTGCGCCGACAATCGGTCCGCAGAACAGGTGTGGTGCGATCTGCGCGTGAAAGGCCTCCCCCATCGACGCGATCTTCTTTGCCTCCAGTATCCCGCCAACACGACCAAGGTTCATCTGAAGGATTGAGGCGGCATCCTGACGTAAGAGGTCGGCAAATTCGTACTTGGTGGTCAGCCGTTCACCGGTCGCCACCGGAATCCGAGTGCCGGCTGCAACCCGCGCCATGCCCTCGATATTGTCGGGCGGCGTCGGCTCTTCGAACCAGAGCGGATCGTGCGGCTCGAGCCGCCGTGCAAGCCGCAGCGCCCCTGACGGAGACATCTCGCCATGCGTGCCGATCAGGATATCACAGGTCGTGCCCACCGCTTCGCGGACGCGCGCGGTATAGCGGTCAGCAAAGTCCAACGTTTCCATCGAAAGCTGCCGAGGATCGAACGCAGTGTATGGCCGCGCCGGGTCGAATTTCAGCGCGGTAAAGCCTTGCGCGACGTATTCCAGCGCCCGCTCTGCCGCTGCATCCGGATCGTCATAGACCTTCTTGTTCGAAACAGCATCTGGCGGGGCATTCAGATAAGTGTAGCTGCGCAGGCGTTCGTGCACCTTCCCACCGAGCAATTCGTAAACCGGTTTGTCGAGCGCCTTGCCGATAATGTCCCACAGCGCCATCTCGATGCCGCTGAAGATGCCCATCACGGTAGGATCGGGGCGCTGCGAGAAGCCGGCGGAATAGACAAGGCGGAAGTGCCGTTCGATCTTGAACGGATCCGATCCAACAAAATGACGCTCGAACATGTCGTCGATCATCGCGGTCAGCGCCCTAGGGTGGAAAACCACGCCGTAAATTTCGCCATAGCCGACGATGCCGCATTCGGTCGTCACCTTGACGAAGACCCAATAAGGCCCGCCCCGGTGGATCGATTTGTTTCCGACCACGAAGGTCTTGATATCCTTGATCTTCATCTGGTTGTTCGCTTCTTGATTGTGAACTGGGTCATGTCAGGTGATGTCTTCGAGGATCATGTCCGCTGCCTTTTCACCGATCATGATACAGGCCGCGTTTGTGTTGGCGGAAACCAGCGTCGGCATGATAGAGGCGTCGGCCACCCGCAGCCCGGTAAGGCCGCACAGCCTGAGCCGGGGATCAACCACAGCACCGTCATCCGTCCCCATGCGGCAGGTGGAGCTGGGGTGAAAAATCGACGAGCCATTGGCGCGCACATAGGCAAGCAGCGCCTCATCGTCGGCTACTTCGGCACCGGGCATCATTTCGTCGCTGATATAGTCGGACAGCGCGGGCTGGGCGGCCACCTTGCGCACCAGTTTCATGCCCGCAATCATCGTTTCGCGGTCGGTGGGCGTGTCGAGATAGTTCGGCTGGATCGATGGTTTCACCCGGTGATCGGATGAGGTGATCCGCACATAACCTCGGCTTTCGGGGCGCAGCTGGCACATGGTGACGGTAAAACCAGAAAACGGATCGAGCGTGCGACCCCGTTTCTGGGCAGTATACCGCAGAAAATGAAACTGTACGTCCGGCGTAGCGCATTCGGGCCGTGTCTTGGCGAAGACCCCGACCTGCCCCGCGCTCAACGACATTGGTCCGCTTCGATCCCTGAGCCATTGCAATGCAACACCCACTTTGCGCGGCCAACTGCGCACTTCGTCGTTAACAGTGACAGGCTGCGCGCACCGATAGGTGCTGCGGCAGGTGTAGTGATCCTGTAGGTTTTCGCCGACCTCCGGCAGATCGTGCACCACCTCGACACCGTGTGCGCGCAGCATGTTGGCATTGCCGATGCCCGAAATTTGGAGAATCTGCGGTGAATTGATCGCCCCGGCCGCCAGCAATACCTCGCGCCCGGCACGCAGGATCTCGACTGCGCCGCCCTTTTCGACTTCGACACCGATGACACGCGTGCCGTCGACCATGAGCCGCCGCACCATGGTGTCGGTCTGCACATGCAGGTTGGGCCGCTTGCGCGCGGGCTTCAGATAGGCCGTCGCCGCGCTGCTGCGCCAACCGTTGCGGGTGGTGACTTGAAAATACCCGGCGCCCTCCTGCTCGCGGCCGTTATAATCGGGGTTGGTCGGAATCCCGGCCTCCGCCGCTGCAGCGATATAGGCGTCACAAAGTGGATTTGGACTGGCACGGCTGACGCCAAGTGGCCCGTCGCGACCGTGGAATTCCTCGTCGATGTCGTTGATCGAAGCGCCCTCAGCACGGCGGAAATAGGGCAGTACATCGGCAAAGCTCCAGCCGGGATTGCCGAGCTGACCCCAGTGATCGAAATCCGCCGCCTGTCCACGTGCATAGACCAACCCGTTGATCGAACTGCACCCGCCCAGCACCTTGCCGCGCGGCCAGTCAAAGCGGCGACCGGCTGATTGTGGCACGTCTTCGGTTTGGTACTGCCAATTGATGCGCGTGTCGTCCATCGTGCGGTAATATCCGATGGGAATATGGATCCATGGGTTCAGATCTCGTGGCCCGGCTTCCAACAGAAGGACCCGCAAGCCCGGCTTTGCAGACAGGCGATTGGCCAGCACGCATCCGGTCGAGCCCGCGCCGACAATGATGAAATCGTAGGACGCGTCGGTCATAATTCAACCGCCTTTCGTCCGGCGGAAAAATCCTGCGGCGCGAATTCGACCATGTCCGGAATTTCCCATCCCTGGCCCGGCTGCGCGGCAATCAAGGCCTTGGTGTATTCGTGCTGCGGCGCGGTAAATATCCGTCCGACGCCGCCACGCTCGACCACTTCACCGTGTTTCATCACCAGGACCTCGTCGCAGATCTGCGCTGCAACCCGCAGGTCATGGGTGATGAAGATCACTGTCAGGCCAAGCCGGTCGCGGATGTCGTTGATCAGCTTGAGTACTTCGCGTTGAATCGACACGTCGAGCGCCGACACCGCCTCATCGGCGATCAGTACCTTGGGATTGACCACAAGCGCCCGGGCGATGCAAAGCCTCTGGCGCTGGCCACCAGAAAACTGGCTGGGATAGCGGTGTACGGAATACTTGGGCATCTGTACGATCTCAAGAAGTTCGTAGACCCTGCGCCATGCTTCGGCGCGCGGCACCCCGAAATTGATCGCGCCTTGGATCAGCTGGCTGCCAATGGTGCGGCGCGGATTGAGCGAGCCGTACGGATCCTGAAAGACAATCTGGATGTCCTTGCGGTGCTGACGCAGTTGGGCCGACGTCTGGCTGGCAAAATCTACACCAGAAATGTTGATCGCGCCGCTGTCGGGGTCAATCAGCCGCATCAGGCAGCGCACAAGCGTGGTCTTGCCAGACCCGGACTCGCCAACGATGCCAAGGGTTTCGCCGCGCCGGACCTGAAACGATATATCGCTTACGGCAGCCACCGTACGGCTTTTCTTGAACATGTTTCCAGCGGTATGGAAGGTCTTTTTGAGTCCCTGGACGTCGATGACGACCGGGTTTTCCGAAACCTTTTCTTCGCGCTCTTCGGCGCGACGCGGGACCGCATCTATCAACGCGCGGGTATAAGGATGTTGCGGGTGGTTCAGCACTTCTTCGGCTGAGCCCTGTTCCACGATCTGCCCCTGACGCATCACGACAACGCGGTCGGCAATTTCGGCGACCACTCCGAAATCATGAGTGATGAACATGATGCCAGCGTCGTGTTTGGCGTTGAGTTGCTTGAGCAGGTGCAGGATCTGCTTTTGGGTCGTGACATCCAGCGCGGTCGTCGGCTCGTCGGCGATTAGCAATTTGGGATCGAGGGCCAGGGCCATCGCGATCATGATCCGCTGCCGTTGACCGCCGGAAAGCTGGTGCGGATAGGAATTGAACAGCCGCTCTGGGTCAGGCAGCCGCACCTCTTCGAGCAACTTGAGCGTGCGCTTTCGCCGCTCGGCAGCGTCATAGGACCGGTGTACGCGGAAAACCTCTTCGATCTGGTTCCCGACGGTATAGGCCGGGTTGAGCGCCGTCATCGGTTCCTGAAAAATCATCGCCATGCGGTCGCCGCGCAGATCGTTATGTTCGTTTTCGCTCAGCTGCAGGACATCGCGGCCATCGAATTCGATTTGCCCGCCCGTAACCTTAAGGCTTGACGCGAGCAGACCCATCGTCGCCAGCGAGGTGATCGATTTACCGGAACCGGATTCGCCCACGACGCAAAGGATTTCCTTGGGACGGACATCGAAGGTAAGGTTCTCGACGGCGTTTTCACGTTCGACTCGGACAGGAAGGGCCACCGTGAGGTTGCGTATCGAAAGGATTGGCTTGTTCGTATTGGTCATGTACTTACCGATCTTGCCAGAGTGATTTGCCATTTCCGCATCAGTTGCGATCCTCCGGTGCAGTGACATCGCGCAGGCCGTCGCCGACGAGGTTGATTGCCAGGACCAGCAGGAACAGCGCGGTGCCAGGTACGGCAATCAGCCAGCCGTCAAAGAACATCAGCCCCTTTGCATCCGAGATCATCAGACCCCAGCTGGGCGTCGGCGGCTGAACTCCGAGTCCGAGAAACGAAAGTGCCGCTTCCAGCAGGATGGCATGAGCCATCTCGAGGGTGGCGATCACGATGATATGGTTGGCGATATTGGGCATCACTTCTTTGAAGAGAATGCTTGGTGTGGAACTGCCCAAGGCCCGAGCCGAAGCCACAAAATCCAACCCGCGGACTTGTTGTGTAGCGCTGCGTACGACAACTGCAAAGCGATCCCAGATCAGCAGGCCAATGACCCAGATCACAACGGTCAGAGACGAGCCGACAATGCTGATCACGGCCAGCGCCACCAGAACCACCGGCATCGACAGGCGCGTGGTGATGATGAAGTTGATCACCATATCAACCCGTCCACCGAAATAGCCCGCACAGATCCCCATTACGGTACCAATCACACCCGAAATCAGCATTGCAGAAAAGCCGATCAGCAGTGAAATCCGCGCCCCGTAGATCAAACGCGAGAGATAATCACGGCCTAAGTGATCAGTGCCCAAGATGTGAAGCCATGTCGATTTGGAGCTGTCGAACCAGACCGGAGGGATCAGACTGCGAGACAGGTCCTGAGCATAGGGATCATGTGGCGCAAGCAGCGGTGCAAACAGGGCCACAAGCACGATTACGAGAATGACAAGGCCGCCGAACATCAAGCCGCGATGTAATTTTGCGTTCTGAAGCATCATCTTTCCCGGGGAAAGAACTGGCGCTTCGGCAGTCGTTTTAGTTACGTCGTTTTCCAGCGTGCTCATATCATCCGATCCTAATCCGAGGGTCCAGCCAGGCATTCAACACGTCGGCAAGAAAAGTTAGTGCGATGTAGAAAAAGCTGAGTACCAGTACGATCGCCTGCATCATCGGCAGGTCCGCCCGCTGGATCGATTCCCAGGCCAGGAAGCCAAGTCCGTTGATGGCAAAGATCGTCTCGATTACGATGGAGCCACCCAGCATGAAGCCGAACTGAACCGCCGCCAGAGACACCACCGGAATGATCGCGTTGCGCAAGGCATGCTTGAACAGAAGTGCAAACTTGCTGACGCCCTTGGCACGTGCGGTGCGAATGTAGTCCGAGCGCAACACTTCAAGCATCCCGGCACGCGTCAGCCGCATGACACCGGGTGTGATGTAATACCCCAGAGCAATCGAAGGCATCACGAAATGCTGCCAGGTATCGCTGCCTGACACCGGAAGAATACGCCAATTGATTGCAAACCAGAGCATCATTGTCAGCGCGAACCAAAAACTCGGCATCGCCTGACCGACCACGGCAACAGTCAACGCAAATCGATCAAGCAGGCTGTTGGGGCGGATGGCCGCCAAGACGCCCAAGGGAATGGACAGGACCAGGGCAAAAATCAAAGCGCTCAAGCCAAGCGTCATCGTCGTTGGCAGACGCTGGAAAATTTCGTCCGCGACTGGCTGATTGAGATAGTGCGATTGGCCCAAATCTCCCTGCACTGCACTTGTCAGCCAGTTGAAATACTGAACGGGGATCGGTTTGTCGTAACCATAGGTCTCGCGAATAGTTTGCAGATCCGCTTCGGTGGCGCTTTCACCCGCAAGGGCAATGGCAGGATCGCCGGACAGGAAATTGAGCGAGAAGGTGAGTGACGATACCGTCAGCGCAACGAGCACGGCTGTCGATAGTCGCTTCAGTAAAAATGCAAGCACCGGTCAACCTCGATAGCTATTGGGAGTTCAAAGGACAGTGTTGTTACCCTAGGCGGATACCCGGAATTCGAGTAGCCGTGAAAGCCGGGGTCTTTCGCAGACACGGGATGACCGCGAAAGACTGCGTGCCGTTAGGCCGGCAACATTACTTCCAGCTTGCCTCGTAGAGGCGCGGGATTTCATCCGCGGTCGGCGTGAAGTTGAGATCATTCGAGAACACGTAGTACTTGGCGTAAGTGAACATCGGCAGCCAGTACACTTCTTCTGCAATGATATTGAGCGCTTCCGCATAAGCCTCTTTGCGAACTTTCGGATCAAGAGAGGTGTCGCCACGCTGCAAGGCCTTGGCAGTCCGCGGGTCCTTGGCTGGATCGTCGGCACTGCCAGAGAAGAAGTGGCTGGTGATTGCAGCGACATCCGCAATCGAGCTTGACCCCCATGTCATGTGATTGACCGGTGTTTCGCCTTTCTGGACCGCTTCGAGCAGCGAGCTGTATTGCAGCCAATTGAGTTTCGCCTGAATGCCGACAGCTGCCAGATCGCCGATAACTGCTTCGGTGAACTCACGTTCACGATAGCCATACAGGTCGAACTCGAAACCGTCCGGGTATCCGGCTTCAGCCAATAGCACCTTAGCCTTTTCAGGATCGTAGTCATAATGAGGCACGTCATCCGTGCAGCCGAATTGCGCCGGATGGCATGCCGAATTGATGGCGACGGACGCCGGTCCGACCAGTTCCTTCGCGATCGCTTCGCGGTTGATTGCATGAGCCACGGCTGCACGTACCTTCTGATCCGTGAAGAACTCTTGCCCGGAACTGCCATCGACGTCGAATGCGAGATAGGAAATCCGCAGCGTCTTTTCGTTAACGACCTGTACCCGGCCGCTCTCCTCAAGGCGCAGAGCCTGCTCTTTCGGAACGTCCCAGGCCCAATCCAGACCGCCAGTCATCAGTTCGGCCAACTGGGTATTGGACTCGCCGATCGTGCGGAAATTGATATTGCCGATTTGAGGCGTGCCTTTCGGCCCATCTGCGAAGTAGGTCTCGTTCTTTGCCCAGTTGACAAATTTGCCCGTTCGGACGTCGCTTACTTTGTAAGGGCCGGTTCCGATCGGCGAAACAGTCGAAAGGTCCCGCGTTCCGGCAGCACCGATGGAGGAACTTTCGTAATAGCCCTCGGGCATTATCATGATTTCATTTGCCAGATAGGCAAAGGCGTTCGGAAAAGGCTGAACCAGTTCCAGGCGCACTTTGTATTGGTCGAGCTTCGTGGCGCCTTTCATCCAGTTGACGACGGATTGGGCGGGCACGCCGTTGGCCTCGTCAGCAAGGAAATTGATGGTATAGACGACGTCATCCGCGTCAAAAGTGCTGCCGTCATGGAACACGACATCTTCACGCAGATCGAACTCGACCACTGTGTTGCTAATCCAATTCCAACTGGTGGCCAGAAGCGGGTCGAACTCGCCGGTCTCGTTGTTGAAAAGGACAAGACCATCCCATCCCATATGACCCATGATCACGAGTTCGCGGGTCACGCTGAAATAGGGATCGACAACGGCAACTTCCTTGGCCGTCGCCCAGTTCAGCGTATCGTCGGCCTTGCCGGCTGATACCGGCAACGCGGTCGTGGCCAAAAGACCGGCCGTTAAGGCGAGTTTAATCGATTTCATGAGTTGTCTCCTCCTTGACACGCATCAGCACGTTGTCTCATCGATAATCGCCTCCCTGCGACTTAATCGACTGTGCTGTCATGACCCCCAAGCGCTTGGCTGGCTGATCAGTGTTGATAGGATTTTCGCTTGGAGCTAGTCATAAAGCAAATTCCTATTTAGCATCAGATTATAATAAAACCTGATGGGGGGGTATCAGTTATGCTAAGGTTCAACCTACGCCAGATCGAAGCTTTTCGGACAGTGATCGAAACCGGAAACATGACTCAAGCCGGTGAGGTTCTTGGGGTCACGCAACCGGCCATCAGCCGCCTCATCCGCGATCTCGAAAATGAGTTCGGCTTGCAACTTTTCGTCCGTCATGCCGGACGTATCGAGCCCACCAAAGACGCCATCGCGTTGCATGTGGAAGTCGAGCGCTGCTATGGCGAACTTGAGCAGTTGGTCAAATTCGCGACAAACCTCGGAAAATACCGCAGAAAGCGGCTGCGGGTCGCTTCAACCGTGGGACACTCTTACTTCCTGCTGCCGAAAGTCATCAAGAGCTTTCACGCTCGCTGCCCGGATGTGACGATCAATCTGTTCAGCGGCACTTCTCCCGAGGTCGTGGAGAACATCGAAAAAGGCAGAAGCGATATCGGCCTGGCCCTTCTGCCGCTGGACGTGCACGGCGTGGTCATACAGGAAATGCCGGAAACGAACCTCGTTTGCGTCCTTCCCAGGAACCACCCTTTGAGGGCGCTTGAATCCGTCACTCCTAACGATCTCGTGGATGTTCCGTTGCTTCTGATCTCTGAGAGCAGCCTGATGCGCAAGCGTTTGCTGCAGGCGTTCAAAGACGCGGCCATCACGCCCAACGTCATCCTGGACTCCACCTATACCGGCCCGATCTGTAGCCTGGTCGCCAATGGCATGGGCGTCTCGATCATGGATATCCTGACCGCAGAAGCCTATTCGGACCTGGACATAGAAATTCGCCCCTTCAGCCCGAGCATTCCCTGTGAATTGAAACTGGTTCTGCCCGCGTCCCAGATTCTGTCTCAGCCTGCCAAGACCTTCCTTGATATTCTTCATGAACTTGCTCACTGAGCCATTGGCAACGTTCCAACACATCACGTCCGTTCAGAGCGGCTCCGGCCCACGGCTTAGGGAATGGGCCATGCAATCAACAGGATCGTGACGATGGCACGCGCGGCTGAGATCCGGCCATGCGCAAAACCTGGGCCGGCCTTGCTGTTCATGCGCCTTCGAGCTGGCGGAGTAGCGCTCCGCGTGGCGGCCTGGCCTGTTTTGCAACACTATCGATCCTCACGTTTGCGACTGAACGGCCGGAAATAGCCCGCGAGCCAGTGCCGTTTCGACGCTGCCGCGGTGACGGGTGTCGTCCTCTTCGGAGAGAAAGCGCAAGACAGGGCCATTCCTCAAGAGAAGCGCCATCCCAATGCTGCGGCGATTGCTGTCTTCGAGTACGAAAAGCCCGCGCGCCTGTCCGCGGAAACGGTGGTTTTCGATAAAAGCGGGCAGCGCCTCGGCGCCGGGCCATGGTCCGGTTTCGGCGCAGGGTAGCATCCGGGCAAGCGTTGCAGCGTCTCTCTGTACCGCCGGGCGCAAGGTGGAGCGCCCGAGCACGATCCGCGGCGGGTGGAGCAGGTGCCATTGCTCGGGTGCCATCAGGTAGTCCTGGCAGGGTTCTGCCCGCTGGGAACTTTGAAAGAACATGCGCCGGGGTGTGGGGCTGGGCGCGAAGCCGAGCCGTGCCAGCAGGGCGCGTGAGGTGGTGTTGTCCACGTGGCAGGTGGCCACGAGCGGGGGAGCAGGCCCGGAAAAACGGGCGGTGATGGTGGTTTTCAGGGCCCGGTGCATTAGTCCGCGGCCCCAATAGCTGGGCTCCAGCCAATACCATAGTGCGGCACCAAGGCAGAGACAGCCGGCCAATGAGCCCTCCCGCACCATCACCCGCAGATGCTCGCCCGGATGGCGGCTGTGGGCTAGGAGCGCCTCGGCCTCGGCACGACCGAAGGGTTGGGCCGCAGCGGCGAGCCAAGGGGCAATGCGGCAGTCCCCAAGCTGGCGAGTGATCTCGGGTAGATCACCTTCCTCTAGTGGCCGCAGCCGAAAGTCCTTGTGGTCCAGAATTTTGGGAAAGTGGTCCATCTGCCTGTTCGGTTTAATTGTGAATGATGGTTACCACAGCGCGAATCACAGGCGGGAATCAAGCCTAGTGATTCGAATGTTGAATACTTTTGGCACGAATTCTGCAGCGCAGCGAAAACACCGTTGGAACAGAGTGTTACGTCTGCCTATTTACGATCGTAAATCAACTTTACACAATTCCAGATCCGGCCGCTGTTTTGCCAAGAAACTCAATTTTTCCGGCGAATTTCATTGCACGACGGTGTGTCTTCAATAGCCTGAATGACACTCAAATGAACGGAGGCTCTTGGGGAGGTGAAGCCGTTGCTCGACACAGCACAGACATGCCTGCGCGCTGCTTGCCGTAGTCGGCTAGTTCGGTCTCTGCTGAGCGCGCGGGCCGCGCAACTCATCCCAGATTGCGGAAATATCCATAGCCATGCGCAAGTGGGCCTGCCGCATAATCTCTTCTTTTTGCGGATCATTCAGTTCGTCCAGAGCCCGCAGCGCCGCGTGCAGATCCAGTGGATCACCGGTCTCAAGAGCGCGTTCGATGGCCGCAAGACAGGCATTGTCGAAACCTTCTGTCCGGCTGCAAACCTCTTTGAGCGTTTCGAAAAATCGGATGTCGGCGGGATAATTCATCGCGGCAGCCCTTCGGTTCAGAAAACGGTATCCATTTACAGGGGGGCCCGATGACAGGTCAATCGCGCAACCTTCAAGACATTCTCATGGATCGTGTGAAAACCACCCAGGACCTCGCCGCAACAAATGTCGAGCAGCTGCGGCTGAACCAAAAGGCCAGCGGCATGGTGGTGCTCGGTATGAAGGACGAGCGCGATGGCGTGGTGGATGAGGAACTTGAAGCCGCGTGTGACGAAAACACCGAAGCGCTCGACCGCACTATGGAAAAGATCAACAGGCTGGAAAAACGGCTCTCAGACCTAGACGAAGAGCTTAGAGCCGCGATGGAAAAGGAACGTTAAATGACACAGCATATGCCGCCTCAGGCCATGTCGCTTTTCGATCTGATTGCCCGGACGTGGCATTTGGAAGGTCAAGTGCGACAGGTCTTGTTCAACGCGGGTGGAACGTCTCTGGCCGTGGCGCTGGCCGATGGCCGGCTGGCTTTTATTCGCACCGAAGATGCTGAGCATCCCGAAAAGCGGTTGCGGATGGAATTGGACACCGGCCGGACAAGCATTCGCCCCCGTGAAAAGCCGCTGCCCCTGCCGATGGTCAGCGACGTGCCAATTGCAAATGTGAACGTTGCCATAAGCCGTTTGGGTGACCAAGGCTTTGCATTTGCGCCAGATGAGGGCGGTGGGCTATGGCGCGCCACCGCGCGTGGCCAGACTCTCAAGGTGCCGGGCAAAGATGACCGAACCGTGACGGCGCTGGCCGCCCTTCCCAACGCAGACCGTATCTTGGTCGCCCGCGGTTCTGAATTGTCCGTGGTCGCCGAGGCGGGAGCGGAAGAGATCGCGCACACCGAAATGCCACACGAAGTGACACATATTGCCACGTCCCCTGATGGCAGCCTTCTGGGCTGCTGGGGCCCAGGGCATGTGAGCGTGTTGGCAACCGCCGGGTTGGACGCGATCGCACGGATTGCCTGCGGCGGCGAGGTCATCGCACTCTCATGGTCGCCCTGCAACCGCTGGCTGGTAGCCGGGTGCCGTGACAAATCTGTGCTACTGGTCGATGTGCCTGCCGGGTCGATAGACCGGATCGTCGATTTTCCCGAGGCCGTCCGTGCAGTCGATTTCAGCGGCCGGGCCAACGCGATGGTGACGTCCGGAGCGTTCCGTGTGGCCGGCTGGACGTTACCCGATCTGCCCTTCGGTGACCATCAAGGCGCGCCGATTGAGACCGGTAGAGCGGGGCTGACGATTGTTGATATCGTGGCGGTGCATCCGGTGCGAGACCTTTGCGCGGTAAGCTATGCCAACGGGCTGGTGACAATCTGCCGGATTGGCCACCCCGACGAGATGATGCTGCGCGAAGGCACAGGCGCGCCAGTCAGTTCTCTGGTCTGGTCCGATGGCGGGGAACATCTGGCAATGGGGACTGAGGACGGAAAAGTTTCAATCGCGACGTTCCCCAAAAACATGTTCAAGTAATCAACCCAAGGAGGAAAAACAATGACACAAGCTTTGTCTGCCGAAGAACAGAGCAAAGACCGTTACTTTCAGACGCTTGCGAAGGTGGCTGAAGAGATGGTGGAAGAACACGGCAAGGATTTTGCCTCTGGGGCACTTGTGCTGGCCGCGCGATGGGTGGCTGAAAGCCGTCTGGGCAAGGCTGAAGAAAAGACACACTAAGAGCGCTTGCCCGCTTGCCGCGGGGCAACGGGCGGCGCGGAGGTGGCCAGGCTCTGTATCTGGTTGACGAGTATGCTGTTTAAAGGTGCGGCCAGCGGGGCAAATTCGATGGCCGGAGGCTCTACCTTAGCAGCGGCCAGGCCTGCCACCTCCAGCGTTTCAGTAAGCTTCGGCTCGACAAGTTGCGCGAAGGCACAAAGTTCATGAATTCGGAAAGTTGCAAAATGCAGGCTGTCGTCATTCAGCAGCACATTGCCATGCTGCCTTGCGGGGACGCAGGTGTTGAGCGCATTGCTGTGGACGGCGGCGCCGAGCGTGGCCAGGACCGTTTTGCGCCATCTGGCATAATCGGTGTCGGCAGAATGGTCGATTCCAACCGCATAGAGCTTTTCGGATATCGTGCGGAAGGCCCGCCCGCCCGCGATGTATCGACGCCAGAACTCATTGGCCTCTTCAACTGTGCGGCAATCCGTGAAACGCTGCGCCAGCTTGCGGCGGATCAGCAGGACAAGCGCCATATCCACATCTTCGGATATCGAGCGGGCGATCTGCATCGCCGGCATCGGAAGGTCGGTCAAAGCCAGAAGGCGCAGGGCGGTCAATTGTTCAGTCAGCCGCGCAGAAAGAGCCGCCAGCCCGTGCCATTGCGCTGGGATGAGGCCTGCAACCTGATGCGTGAATCCGCAATTCGCGGCCTCGTGTATCGCCCGCACCCAGATGATGCATTGATCGAACAGAAAAACCAGATCGACCTCGGTGCTATTGGCCGAAGTCTCAACCCGGGGCACGGCACGAAAGCCTGGAAGGCTGCGTATTCCGGCACGCCAGTGTCGGTCAAAATCCAGTCCGCCGGCGGACCAGAGCTGCTTCACACGGGCAAGAAGCTGCGGAGAAATGCCAGGATAAGACAGCTCGGGCGGCGCGTAGTCCAATGGTACGATGCCACCGATCGGATCATCTTCTTTCATCGGGCTGCAACTCGAAGGTTTCTTTTGGTAATGATAGACCGGCTCTTGCCACAATGGCCAGAGGTTCGTCCGCTTTGGACCCCGAAGAGGGCGGCATGGGCTTAGGGTTTCATTTGCGTGCAAGCCAGGCTCAGGTGTTCAAGCTAGGGCAGGTTGTAGGTGTGTTGCAGATGTCGTCCGGCGATCTGGAGGAGCATCTGGCCGAAACCGCACAGGAAAACCCTATGCTGATCCTGCGGCCGCGGCTTGGCACCGGTTCAAGTGCAACAGATGTGCTGGAAATGACCTCCGTAGAGGAAGCCAGCAGCCTTTACGATCACGTCTTCCGCGAGTTGGCCGGGCTGATGGCCCAAGGCGGAATGTTGGAAAAATTGGTGACTCTGCTGATTGAGGAACTCGAACCCTCTGGCTGGCTCGGGCGCCCTTTGGATGAGATTGCCGGAGCGTTGGGGATTACTGGGGAGGTTGCCGAAAGGGCACTGCGGCTTATTCAGAAACGGATCGAACCCACCGGCCTCTTTGCCCGGAACCTGGAAGAATGCCTAAGATTGCAACTGGAAGATCAGGAGGCCATGACCGGGAGCATGTGCCTAGTGCTTGACCATCTAGGTGTGTTGGAAAGCGGCGGAACCGGCGAGCTTGTCAAGAAAACCGGGCTTGATGAGACCGAGGTGGCTCATTGCCTTGCGATGATCCGGGGGCTCAATCCCAAACCCGGCAGCGCCTTTGTCTTCGACCCAACACTGCTGCGTGAACCCGATGTGACTGTTACCTCTGCTGGCGACGGGTGGGAGATCGAATTTCGGTCTGCATTACAGCCGGATGTGACAATTTCACCGGTGCCGAGGGGCGCAAAGAACCCGGCAATGCAGGAAGCGCTGGCCAAGGCGCGGGCGCTTAAACAGGCGTTGGAATTGCGCCGCTCAGCGCTAAAGCAGGTGGTTGGAGTGTTGGTCCAGCGGCAGGACGCGTTTTTCCGGACCGGACCAGAGGCCTTGCATCCGATGACCATGTCGGAAATCTCACGAGAGACCGGCTTTCACCTCAGCACGGTCAGCCGGGTGCTGAACGGGCTCCTGATTGAAGGGCCGAATGGAATAATCGCCGCGCGTGCGCTTTGTGCCGGCGCGTGCTCGATCCAAAACGGGCATTCGAAGCCGAAGGTGCAGGCGCGCATCCGGTCCCTGCTCGCGGCAGAAGATCCTAGGAAGCCGTTTTCCGACCGGCAGCTGACGGTGATGCTGGAGGCCGAGGGCATCGGGGTATCGCGACGGGTAGTCGCGAAATACCGGCAGGAAAATGGCTTGGCTCCTGCGGCGAAACGGCGGCTTCGAAACTGAGCCTACGGACCTATTGACCCACCGTACGCGGCTTGGAATTCAATGGGGAAATGCCAACTGACCCCACTTTCGAAAATCCCTTGACCACGGGTTGGACACCGGGCTGGACGAGGACAGCCTATCGCCAGGCCGGAAGGTGGATGCGGCGGCCATTTCAATGCTTCGGAAGTTAGATTGTTGCCAGGTGCAACACCCGGATCATTCTCGGAAAGTGTAAAGTGTAACGCCGCGTAAAACGCCCCTCCGAAACGAGTGTAACGATATGAGACACTCGGCCTTGGCTAAGAAAAATCGACGGCAGTCTGGCTTAGCTTGCGCTGAAAAATTACCCGAAAAAAACATAGCAAAAACAGGTAATTGGTAAAAATTTCCTACTAAGACACACATTTTTCCAGCTTCTGGAACCAGCCTTGCAACAAGAATGGCACAAAGCACGAGCAGCTGCTCCGACAGGGCGCGCTCCAAAGAACGAAGGACAGAGACAAGGGGTGTCAGTCCACCGGACGACATGGGTGTAAAGACCCGGCCAGCCGTGGACATTGCCGAACTGCTCAACCTTTGCCGAGAACCTGCGCCGGAAGGTCATATGACCAACGGCGTTCAAATGAAACGGCAAAAGCCGCCAACAGGTGACCGGTCGACCGGTCGCAGAGCTTTAAGGAGGCTCATGGCATGACTTTGACGCTTAACAAGATCACGTCGCAGCGTGGTATTTCGGTCGGGGAAGCCACTAAGAAGATTTCCGACCTGGGTTGGAATCCTTCATATGTTCAGGAGGCCAGCACCTTCCCGACCGACTACAAGATCACGAAGGCCCCGCGCGACCCGATGAAGCAGGTCCTTCGCTCCTACTTCCCGATGGAAGAGGAGAAGGATAACCGCGTTTACGGTGCGCTTGACGCGGCGCTGCGCGGCGATATGTTCCGCAATGTGGAGCCCCGCTGGATTGAGTGGATGAAGCTCTTTCTCGCGATCATTCCCTTCCCCGAAATTTCTGCCGCACGTGCCATGGCAATGGTGGCTCGGATCTCGCCTGGCGAGGATCTCCGAACGGGTTTCACCATGCAGATGGTTGACGAGTTCCGCCATTCCACAATTCAGATGAACCTGAAGAAGTGGTACATGGAAAACTACATTGACCCTGCCGGCTTCGATATCACAGAAGAGGCCTTCGGAAAGTGCTACGCCACCACCATCGGACGCCAGTTTGGCGAAGGTTTCATCACTGGTGATGTGATGACCTCGGCCTGCATGTATCTGACCGTGGTTGCGGAAACCGCCTTCACCAATACGCTCTTCGTGGCCATGCCCTCGGAAGCAGCTCGGAACGGCGACTATGCCCTGCCGACCGTGTTCCTGTCGGTGCAATCGGACGAAAGCCGCCACATCGGTAACGGCCACTCCCTGCTGATGGCGGCGCTGAAGGAGCCCGAGAACCACCTGCTGCTGGAGCGCGACTTGCGTTACGCCTTCTGGCAGAACCACGCCATCGTCGATGCCGCGATCGGCACCTTTATCGAATACGGCACCACCAACCGCGACAAGGACAAGGAATCCTATGCGGAGATGTGGCACCGCTGGATTTTCGAGGATTATTACCGGACCTACATGCTGCCGCTCGAGAAGTATGGCGTGAAAGTCCATCACGATGACGTCCAAGAAGCCTGGAAGCGGATCACTGAGAAGAACTACGTCCACAAGGTCGCCCAATTCTTCGCCGTTGGCTGGCCTGTCAACTTTTGGCGGATTGAAGCCCAGACCGAGAAGGATTTCGAGTGGTTCGAGCACAAGTATCCGGGCTGGTACGCCGAATTTGGCGAGTTCTGGAAATGGTACGCAAAACTGTCGAAGCCGGGTGAAAAAGTCGTCACCTTCAACGAGGAAACTGGTTACGTCTATCCGCACCGCTGCTGGTCGTGCCTGGTTCCCTGCCTGATCCGTGAGGACATGGTGGTCGACGAGATCGATGGCGAATTGCACACATTCGCGCACGAACTGGATCGCTGGACTGCAGTTGAAGCCTTTGCCGGCGAATACCAAGGGCGTCCGACACCGGCGATGGGCAAGTTCTCCGGCAAGCGGGAATGGGAGAGTGTCTACGACGGCTGGGACCTGGCGGATGCCATCAAGGATCTCAACTTCGTCCGCGAAGACGGCGAGACCCTTACCGCCCAGCCGCACCTGCGCTTTGACAACAAGGATATGTGGAAGCTCGAGCACGTGCGCGGCCATACTCTGCGCTCGCCGCTCAACATGCTGCGTGCGATGGCTCCGGCGGAACGCGAGGCGCATATCGCCGAGTACCAGGCCGGCTTCACCATCAATCCCTGCAACTGATCACCAATGGCGGGGGCCGCGTCAGGCCCCCGCCCGCCATCGCACACGCCCGAGCCGCGTGGCGAGGAAAGGGAGGATAAAACGATGGACACCTACAATGTCCGATTGGAACCGGTCGGTGTGGAATTCGAGGTCGAGGATGGCGAATATATCCTTGACGCGGCATTCCGCCAGGGCATCGCCCTGCCTCACGGTTGCAAGGAAGGCCAGTGCTCTGCCTGCAAATGCGTCCAGCTCGACGGCGAGACCGAGATGGAGAATTACTCAACTTTCGCGCTGAACGACATGGAAAAGGACGGCGGCCATATCCTGATGTGCCGGTCTCTGGCGCTCAGCGATCTTGAAATCGAGCTTCTGAACTACGACGAGGAAGTCCTGTCGAAATCGATCCCGGTCAAGGCGTTCACCGGCCGGATCACCGATTTCCAGAAACTCACCCATGACATTCGCGGGGTCCAGATCGAACTGGATGCGCCTTTGAAATTCTGGGCGGGCCAATATGTCGACATCACGGTCAAAACCGAAGAAGGGGAGGAGATTACACGCTCGTTCTCCATGGCAAATCCGCCGAGCGAAACCCAGAAACTCGGGTTCATCATCAAAAAATACCCCGACGGGCGGTTCTCCAACGAGCTCGACGACGGCGGCATCAAGGCAGGTGCGGAAGTGCGGGTCGAAGGCCCCTACGGGATGTGCTTCCGACGGGAAGACCGGCAAGGACCGGTGATCCTTGTCGGCGCGGGCTCTGGCATGTCGCCGGTCTGGTCGATCCTTAATGACCATGTGGAAAGCGGCGAGGACCGGCCGGTATATTTCTACTACGGTGCCCGCACCCAAGACGACCTGTTCAAGCTCGAGGAAATCGGCGCCCTGACCGAGGCCTATCCCAACGTCCGGTTCATCCCGGTGCTGAGCCACGAGGACGAAGGCAACGGCTGGGCCGGCGCACGCGGCTTTGTGCATGAATACGTCGACAGCCACCTGCGCGAGCTGGGGATCAATGGTGAAGGCGATGTCTATGCTTGCGGCCCGCCGCCGATGATCGACGCGCTGACCCCAGTGCTCTTCATGCACGACTTCGAAACCGATCGCATTTTCTACGACAAGTTCACCCCCACTTCCGGTTCTTCGGCCCACTGAGACGGGCCGAACGCTAGTGACGTGAACCAAACCAAAGGGAGGCTACCATGGTAGCAACATCAAGCTCTGTCGGATCTGGCGCTGCCGGCGCGGCGCAATTTGTCGGCTCGAAAAGCCGCAAATATAACTACTTCGAGCCGCGCGGCAAACGCGCGACCCATTACGAGGACGTCACCGTCGACGTGCAACCCGATCCCGAACGCTACCTGATCCAGAACTGGATCATCGAGTTCGAGGGCGGCAAGGGCGGCGGCGCCTACCAGAAGGGCAGTACCGCGGCGCTGTCGTCGAACTGGCACGCCTTCCGGGCGCCGGACCAGGAATGGGAACGCACCCACTACCAGCGCCAGTCCAAGATCGAGACCATGGTGCAGGCGGTGATAGCCAATGCCCGCAAGGCCGGCGCGCACAAGGTCTTCGACAAGGCGTGGCAGACAATCCTGCAAAAGCATCTGGGGGCGTGGAAGCACGCCGAATTCGGCCTAGGCACCTCACTCATGCAGGCGCAGCGCTATGGCTACACCCAGATGATCAACAACGCGACGTTGACCAACTCATCCTACAAGATGCGGCTGACGCAGGACATCACGCTCTATCTGGCCGAGATCGGCATGGATATCGACGGTTGGGATGACGAGCTTGGCAAGAAAGCCTGGCTGGAAGATCCGATCTGGCAGCCCTGCCGCGAAGCGATCGAGACGATCATGGGCTCCGAGGATTACCTCGAGCAGTATTTCGCCATCAACATCATCTTCGAACCGATGGTGGGCGAGCTGATCCGCTCGGGCTTCTTCATGCAGGCAGCCGCGGCCAACAACGACTTCATCACCCCGCCGGTGATTTCCGCTGCCGAGGCCGACTACGAGCGCAACCTCGCGAACACTGTCGACCTGGTCTACCTGCTGGCTCATGACCAAGAGCACGGCGCGCACAACCGCAAGCTCTTCAAGTCCTGGCTCGCCAAGCATGGCGACCTGGCTGAAAAAGCCGCCGCCGCATTGCAGCCGATCTGGTCGCAGCCGCACTCCAAACCGGTCTCCTTCGAAGACGTCAAGGCCGTTTCGAAAGAACGTCTCGACCGGATCGTCAGCGAGCTGGGTCTCGAATAACCTTCTGAAAGGACAAGACACATGTCTATCACAGCGCGCAATGCGACCAAGCAAAACATTTTCAAGTCAATGAAGGACATCGACCTGACCTCGCGCGAGGTTTCGCACCAGTGCGGCGTCACTATGAACGACAGCGTCGAGGCCCGCGCCATCGCCGAATTCATGGAGGAAAACGATCCCAATGTCACGGTCACCTACAACCCGGCGACCATCCGCATCGACGGCGAAGGCAAGCTGATCTTCAAGATGGACGAGATCACCGAATTTCTCGGCCGCGAGATGACCGCCGAGACCTTCGAGGTCAATACCTCCACCCACTACGGGCGGATGGTGCGGATCGACGACGATACCGTGATCCTGTTCGGCGATATGAACGAGGTGATGGAGTACATCTGATCGGTTCTCTGCGCCGCAGATGACAGGCTCCGGGGCCCCGTACCCCACGCGCCCCGGAGCCAATGACAAACCTAAGCCACGCAAGGGAGGACGACATGTACACCACCAAGGACGGAAAAGAGATCTTCATTCTCGACGGCCACACCCATTTCTGGGACGGCAGCCCCGAGAACCAGGCCAATGTGCATGGCAAGCAGTTCATTGATTGCTTCTACGCCTATCATACCAACCTCAGCCCGCCCGAAGAGCTGTGGGAGAAGGCGCGTTTCGAGAAATACTCCGAGGACGACATCTACCGCGACCTCTTCGTCGACGGCCCCAACGACATGGCGATCATCCAGACCACGGTACTGAGTGACTTCTACAAAAAAGGCTTCGGCTGCCTGGAACGCTCGAACGAGATGGCCAAGCGCCACCCCGAGCGCTTTATCGTCAACGGCAGCTTCGATCCGCGCGATGGTGAGAAGGCGCTGGAATACATCCACTACATGAAGGAGACCTACGACATCTCCGGCGTGAAGATGTACACCGCCGAATGGAATGGCGACAGCAAGGGCTGGGCGCTTAACGATCCCGCGGCCTACAAGTGCTTCGAGCTCTGCGACAAGCTGGGCATCAAGAACATCCATGTCCACAAGGGTCCGACGATTATTCCGCTGTCGAAGGATGCCTTCAGCGTAGACGACGTCGATTACGCTGCCACCGATTTCCAGAACCTCAACTGGATCGTCGAACATTGCGGCCTGCCGCGGCTCGATGATTTCTGCTGGATCGCGACGCAGGAAACCAACGTCTATGCCGGGTTGGCCGTGGCGATGCCCTTCATTTACTCGCGCCCGCGCTACTTTGGCGAGGTCATGGCCGAACTGCTCTGGTGGGTGGGCGAGGACAAGCTCCTCTTTGGCTCCGACTATGCGATCTGGACGCCGAAATGGCTGGTCGAGAAGTTTTGGGATTATCAAATCCCCGAAGACATTTCGGCCGAGCGCGGCGGTGTTCAGCTTACCGACGAGATTAAGGAGAAGATCCTCGGCCTGAACGCGGCGAAGCTCTATGATATTGACGTTTCGCAGAAGCAGGCCGAACTGGCCGGCGCTCCTGTCCAAATCGCGGCGGAGTGATCTGATGCTGGTCGCCAATCTCAAGGCGGAGCTGGAACTCGAAGTCTGGGAATGTCTCGCTGCCGTGACAGACCCAGAGCTTGACGAACCCATCACCGATATGGGTTTCGTCGAGACGATCGAGGTGACGGATGCGAAAAATGTGAGAGTCGAATTTCGGCTCCCTACTTATTGGTGCTCGCCGAATTTCGCATTTCTCATGGCCTTTGGAATCCGCAAAGAAGTGTTGTCGCTGCCCTGGGTGGTGGAGGCATCTGTTCAACTCAATGACCATTGCTTCGGTGAAAAAGTCAATGAAGGGGTCAACAGCGGGCGGAACTACCACGATGTCTTTGCCGAGTATTGTGACGGCGCCAGTTTAACTGAGGTGGTAGAAAAGTTCCTTGCCAAGGCTTTCGACCGGCGTCAGGAAACCGTGCTTTTGGGGCTTCAGGAAAAGGGCTATAGCGCAGCAGCGATCGTGTCCATGACCCTCGGTCAGCTTCAAAAGGTCGATTTCGCCGGCGAAGAAGAGCTGCGGCAGAAACCGCGCTATCTGGAGCTGCTCCTGGCGCAAGGTCTGGCGGAAAATCCAGGGGACCTGAGCTTTCCGACTTGGGACGGACAGAAGATCAAAGCCGAAACTTTGGCCGAGCATCTTAATCGCCTGCGCAGCACACGGATCAACATGGAGTTCAACGGCGCCCTATGCCGGGGACTCGCGAAAACTCGCTACAAAGAGGTTGAGATCGGACCCGACGGACCGGCACTGATCGACTTTATTGCCGGCCGCGTGCCGCCTCGGGAAAATGCCACCGTACGTGGTTAAGTAGCTGGAAAATTTACGAACTTTAGGGAGGACGCCTGGGAATATCCCCAGGCCGAAGGAGGAAGATATGGCTAAACTCATGGTACATGGCAAGGTCGCCCGCAACTGTCTGGCCCGGGGTGTCGCGCGGCTTGCCGCGGCAGTGGAACCCACCCTCGGGCCGAAGGGGCTGAATGCGATGGTTGACCGTCCGGTGGGCACCCCGCTGGTCACCCGGGACGGGGTCAGCATCGCATCCGAGATCGAGCTGAATGACCGCTTCGAGAACATGGGCGCACAGGTGGTGCGCGAGGTCTCGATGCAGACCAATGATGTGGCCGGAGACGGCACCACCACAGCTATCGTGCTCGCCAATGCGCTGATCCAGCGTGGCGTGGACCTGACCGACAATGGCGTGAAACCAGTCGATCTTTGCAAGGGCATCGACCTGGCGGTGGCGCGGGTGATCAGCGCCATCGACGCCTCCTCGGTGAATTGCGACGACCATCCCGAATATCTAGAAGCCGTCGCCTGCGTGTCTTCGACGGATCCAAAACTTGGCGAACTGGTCGCCGAGGCCTTTCGGCGCGTCGGCCGCGACGGCGTGATTTCCGCCGATTTCGGGGTGACCATCGAAACCACGATGGAAGTGGTCGAGGGGATGTCCATCGAGCGAGGCTATATCTCGCACCACATGGTCACCGACCGGGAGAACATGGAAGCTGTTCTGCGCAACCCGCTGATCCTGCTGACCGATCAGAAGATCCTCAAGCCCGAACTGCTTGATAATGCAATTTCGATTGCCGATGGCGAGAACCGCCCCTTGCTGATTGTGGCAGAAGAGATCGCCCCCGAGGTGGTTGTAAAGCTTCTGGAAAACGGCGGCGCCGGGAAATATCTGATCGTCCATCCGCCGGAATACGGCCACTGGCGCGCAGCGCTGATGGACGACCTGGCGATCCTGACAGGCGGCGAGGTGCTGGCCCGCGACCTCGGCAAGAAGATCGAAAGCGTCACCCGCGAACAGTTGGGCGGGGCCGAGATGGTGCGGTCACATGCATCCGGCACTTCGATCCTGCGCGGTGAAGGCGACCCTGGCGCGATTACCGCCCGCCGCAACCAGGTGCAGCGCCAGCATGACGTTGCGCCTCCGAATATCGAAAAGGACAAACTGCGTGAACGGCTGTCCAAGCTGACCGGCGGCAGCGCCATTATTTACGCTGGCGGTTTCACCCCAGTCGAGCAAAAACGAACGATCCAGCTGATCGAGGACGCGCTATGCGCGGTCCAGGCGGCGGCCGAGGACGGCGTGGTTGCCGGTGGCGGCACGGCGCTGGCCCAGATCTCCGACTGTCTCGACACGCTCGACGCGCTGGGAGACGTGGCCAAGGGCATCCAACTGGTCCGCTCGATCCTGACCGAGCCGCTGCGCCGTATCGCCCGCAATGCAGGTGCCGATATCGCCAGCGTGGCCCAAGCGGTCACCGAAGGCCCGGCTGGCCATGGCTACAACGCCGCGACCGGCGCCTTCGGCAACATGTTCGAGGCCGGCATCGTCGATCCCGCCCGGGTGCCTGCCAGCGCGCTGGTCAACGCAGCCTCGGTGGCGACGCTGATCCTAACCACCGAAACCTTGGTGGGCGATCTGGAGGAAGGCGAAGCAGATCCGACAGAAGGCCCCGCCCGTGGCGGCGGTGCTGAGCTGCTGGGACGGGCCTGAGCGCACTGTTGCAAACCAGGGAACCGGCCGGGCCGGTCCGATCAGACTGAAGGAACGAGACCATGAAAGCAGCGAGACTCTACGAATACGATCCGGAGATGAACGTGGAGCTGAAGATCGAAGAGGTTCGTCCTCCTACGATCACGGCCCCGGACGAAGTGATCGTCAAGGTCGGTGCGGCTGGCCTGTGCCGCACTGACCTGCATATTATTGAAGGTGTCTGGAAGGACATCATGGATACCCACGGGAACCTTCTGCCCTATGTTTTGGGCCATGAGAATGCTGGCTGGGTTGAGGATGTCGGCAGTTCAGTGACCTCTGTGAAACCGGGTGATGCGGTGATCTGCCACCCGCATCGCAGCTGCGGCATATGCCTGAATTGCCGGTATGGTCACGACATGTATTGCGACCACGGGCTGTTTCCGGGCCTTGGATTGGACGGTGGTTTTGCCGAATATTTCAAGACCAGCGAAAGCTCGGTCATAAAGCTCAACACCGGCATCACGCCGCTCGAGGTCGCGCCAATGGCCGATGCGGGCATCACAGCTTATCGCGCCGCCAAGAAGGCTGCGAAACTTCTCAACCCGGGCGGTTACGTTCTGCTTCTGGGAATAGGCGGGCTCGGCCATATCGCGCTCCAGGTGCTCAAGCATTCCTGCGGCGCGCGGGTGATCGCGGTGGACCGTGAACCCGCAGCACAGGTGCTCGCTAAAGAGTTGGGGGCGGACTTCGTTCTAGACGGCGGGCCGAACCTTGTCGACGAGGTGAAGGATCTGACTGGTGGCGGCGCGCATGTGGCGATTGATTTCGTCGGCGAGCACGGCACCGAAAATGTCTGCTGGAAGCTGCTCCGCCAGGGAGGTGAACTGATCATGGTAGGCTATGGCGGCACCGTCGAGGTTCCGACACTGGAGCTGGTGGCCAACGAAATCAAGATCGGCGGCAGCCTCGTGGGCGACTACACCGAGCTTGTCGAGCTGATGGAAATGAATGCTGACGGTCTCGTGACGATGCATCAGACCGAATACAGCCTCGCCAACATCAACCAGGCGATATCCGATTTTAAGGATCGAAAGTTTACCGGACGCGGCGTGATCGTTCCCTGACACTCCGCCCGGCTCTCCGGTGTGTCGGTGGCCACAAAACCGCCCCGGAGCCTCCCCCTGCGGCCGATGCCCTCCCCCATCCGGCCGCAGGGCCTCCTCTTTCTTACAAATGCCGAGGACGACATGGCAAAAGCAATCCATTCCATGATCCGCGTGCTCGACGAGGATCGCTCAATCGCCTTTTACCGCCAGGCCTTCGGCCTGGATGTGGCGGAACGGATCGACTTCGACGGTTTCACGCTGGTTTACCTATCCAATGACGAGGCTTCCTTCGAGTTGGAACTGACCATCAACAAGGACACAACCGAACCCTACGATCAAGGCAATGGGTATGGCCATCTGGCCTTCAGTGTTGAGGACCTCGATGCCGAGCACGCCCGCTTTGAAGCAGCGGGGTTCGCTCCCCGCAAGCGCGTCGATTTTAAACGCAACGGCCAGACACTGGCCCGTTTTTTCTTCGTTCAGGACCCCGACGGATATGAAATCGAGGTTCTGCAACGGGCCGGGCGATACCAGTAAACCTAACTCTGACAGGGAGGAAACCATGTCAATTCGCAAGCAAACAATGACTCGCCGCCAGCTGCTCTCTCAAAGTGCGCTTTTTGGGGCCAGCTTCGTTGTCGGCACCAGCTTCGTTGCAGCCCAGGCCAAAGCTGCCAACTGGGCGCTGGCGGTCGATCATCTGAAGCCTGAGACCATGGCAACGCTGATCCAGATGGCGCGGGATATCTATCCGCATGACCAGGTGCCGGACAAGTTCTATGCCATTGCGGTCAAAGGCTATGATGTGGCCGAAGCTTCCGAAGGCATCGAGGCCGGAGTGGCCGCGCTGAACGAAGCGGCGCACGGCATTGGCTATGCAAATTACATCGATATCGGCTGGGAACGCGACCGGGTGAACCTTCTGCGTGGGATGGAGAGCAGCCCATTCTTCCAGCAGATCCGCGGCGGTCTGGTGACTGGCCTTTACAACCAGAAAGCAGTTTGGCCGATCTTCGGATACGAGGGCGAGAGCTTTTCCGAAGGCGGCTACATCGACCGTGGTTTTGACGACATCAATTGGCTTTAAGGGGGGGTGAGCAATGACTGCACCATTTAATTTAAATGACGACAGCGTCGTCGTCGTCATAGGCACCGGTGCTGGCGGCGGCGTACTAGCCAACGAACTAGCTCAGAAAGGCGTGTCCGTGGTCGCCCTCGAAGCGGGCGGGCGCTATCTGCCGGAAGACTATATCAATGACGAATGGGAAAGCTTCGGCCAGCTCGCCTGGACCGATCCGCGCACGACCTCAGGCGACTGGCGCGTTGCCAAGGATTTTTCGGGACTTCCTGCCTGGATAGTGAAGGCTGTGGGCGGCACCACCACCCACTGGGCCGGCGCTGCGCTGCGGTTTCAGGACCATGAATGGAAGGCCAAGACCACCTATGGCGCGGTGCAGGGCGCAAACCTGCTCGACTGGCCGATCGATCCGCGCGAGATGGACGACTATTACACCAAGGCCGAGACCAAGCTGGGCGTGACCCGCACCGGCGGCCGCGCCGGTCTGCCCGGCAACAACAACTTCCAGGTCTTCGAGAAGGGCGCCAAGGCGCTTGGCTATGAGCAGGTGCACACCGGGCGCATGGCGATCAACTCGGCGGATTATGACGGGCGTCCGGCCTGCCAGCAGACCGGCTTCTGCTTCCAGGGCTGCAAATGGGGGGCCAAGTGGTCGTCGGCCTATACCGACATCCCGAAGGGCGAGGCAACCGGCAATCTCGAGGTGCGCGAGCGGGCACATGTCCTACGGATCGAGCACAACCAGCAGGGTAAGGTCACGGGCGTCGTCTATGTCGATGCCGATGGCAACCAGCAGGAACAGAAGGCCCGCGTGGTCTGCGTCGCCGGCAATTCGATCGAGAGCCCGCGCCTGCTGCTCAACTCGGCCTCCGCGATGTTCCCGGACGGACTGGCCAATAGCTCTGGGCAGGTGGGGCGCAACTACATGCGGCACGTCACCGGCTCGGTCTATGCGACCTTCGACAAGCCGGTCAGGATGTGGCGCGGCACCACCATGGCGGGGATCATCCAAGACGAGGCCAAGCACGATCCCGAACGCGGCTTTGTCGGCGGCTATGAGCTGGAGACCCTGGCGCTGGGGCTTCCCTTCATGGCGGCCTTCCTCGATCCCGGCGGCTGGGGGCGCGAGTTCACCACCGCGCTCGATCACTACGAGAACATGGCCGGCATGTGGATCGTCGGCGAAGACATGCCGCAGGAGACCAACCGCATCACACTCAACCATGCGGTGACCGACCAGCATGGCCTGCCAGTGGCCGATGTGCATTTCGACGATCACCCCAATGATGTCGCCATGCGCAAACATGCCTACAAACAGGGCTTAGGGGTCTATGAGGCAGTGGGCGCGACCCGCGTTTTCCCGACCCCGCCTTATCCTTCGACCCACAACCTTGGCACCAACCGGATGTCTGAGAACCCGCGGGATGGGGTGGTGAATGCACATGGCCAGACCCACGACGTTCCCAACCTCTTTGTTTCAGACGGCAGTCAGTTCACCACCGGTGCTGCGGAAAATCCGACGCTCACCATCGTGGCGCTGGCGATCCGCCAGGCCGACTACATCGCCGCAGGGCTGAGCAAACAGAACCTCTGAACGGCCTTTCTTAAGAAATCGGGTGATCCCGCCGGACGGGACGCCCAGCCCTAAGCCTCATTTGGCTGAAGGATAGATTGCTAATTTTCGAATGTGGGAGAGATACGATGGACGGAAATGACATGCGCCAAAGGGGCAAATGCCCGGTAATGCACGGCGCGGCCGCAGCGACGGCCAAGAGCGGCCACGAATGGTGGCCCAACCAGCTTAATTTGCGGATTTTGCACCAGCATCAGCCGGCTTCGGAACCGCTGCCGGAGACATTTGATTATGCCCAGGCATTCAAGGCTCTTGATCTGGACGCAGTGAAGGCAGATTTAGCAGCGCTGATGACGGACACCAAAGACTGGTGGCCGGCGGACTACGGCCACTATGGTCCGCTGTTCATCCGCATGGCATGGCACAGTGCCGGGACGTACCGCACCGCCGACGGGCGTGGCGGGGCTGCTACTGGCAACCAGCGTTTCGCGCCAGTGAACAGCTGGCCGGACAACGGCAATCTCGACAAGGCCCGCCGACTTCTCTGGCCAGTCAAGGAGAAATACGGCAACGCAATTTCCTGGGCGGACCTGATTGTTCTCGCAGGTAACGTCGCCATCGAAACCATGGGCGGCAAGACCTTCGGTTTTGGTGGCGGGCGCGAGGACATTTGGGCACCGGAAGAAGATATCTACTGGGGGTCCGAAACTGAATGGCTGGGTGAGACCCGCTATTCCGGTGACCGTGAACTGGAGAACCCGCTCGCCGCCGTGCAGATGGGTCTAATCTATGTCAATCCTGAAGGCCCCAACGGCAACCCCGATCCCATCGCCTCTGGCCGGGATATTCGCGAGACCTTCGCCCGGATGGGAATGAATGATGAAGAAACCGTGGCGCTTGTTGCCGGGGGGCACACATTTGGAAAGGGGCATGGTGCAGGCGATCCGGCCCTGGTCGGCGCAGAGCCTGAAGCGGCCCCGTTACAGGAGATGGGCTTGGGGTGGAAAAATACCCATCGCTCGGGCAAGGGAGCCGACACCACCACCTCAGGTATCGAAGGGCCTTGGACCTCAAATCCGATAAAGTGGGATAACGGCTTTTTCGATGTTCTCTTCGGCTACGATTGGGAGCTGACCAAAAGCCCGGCGGGCGCGCAGATCTGGCACGCCAAAGGCCTGTCGGATGATGATCACGCACCGCAAGTGGACGGCTCGTCAGAAAAAGTGCCGCTGATGATGACCACTGCCGATATGGCAATGCGCATGGACCCGGTCTACGGCCCGATCTCCAGGCGGTTCCATGAAAACCCCGATGAATTCGCCGAGGCCTTTGCCCGCGCCTGGTTCAAGCTGACCCACCGCGACATGGGGCCGAAAGCCCGCTACCTGGGCAATGAGGTTCCGGCGGAGGACCTTATCTGGCAAGATCCTCTCCCGGCGGCTGAGCACCCTCTAATCGACGAGTCCGATCTTCTCGGACTCAAGGCGGAGATCCTGGCCAGCAACCTGTCAGTGGCCGATCTTGTCTGGGCAGCGTGGTCTTCTGCCTCCACATTCCGTGGCTCCGACAAGCGGGGCGGTGCCAATGGCGCGCGCATCCGGCTTGCGCCGCAGAAAGACTGGGAGGCCAACGACCCAGCTCGCCTGTCCCGCGTTTTGGACACCCTCCAAGGTATCCAAGCAGCCTTCAATGGCGGGGCGTCGGGCGGCAAAGAGGTTTCTTTGGCCGATTTGATCGTTCTTGGCGGCAATGCGGCGATTGAGCAGGCGGCCCGCGCTGGCGGCCACGATATAAAGGTTCCCTTCAACCCGGGGCGTACTGACGCCAATGCCGATCAAACCGATGTTGAGTCCTTCGAACCCTTGGAGCCGATCGCAGATGGTTTCCGCAACTTCGAGAAAGCCGCCTATACCTATCCTGCCGAGGCGCTCCTGATTGACAAAGCACAGCTTCTTGGGCTCAGCGCGCCGGAAATGACGGTTCTTGTCGGAGGCCTGCGTTCCATCGGTGCGACCCATGGCCCGTCCAATGCGGGCGTTCTAACCAACCGCCCGGGCACTCTCAGCAACGATTATTTTACCAATATCCTGGACATGGATATCGAGTGGGTGCCCACCAATCCGGACGAACGCGTTTTTGAAGGCCGTCACAGGTCGAGCGGGGAAAAGAAATGGACCGGCACGCGTGTAGATCTGGTGTTCGGCTCTAATTCGCAGCTTCGCGCGTTGTCCGAAGTGTATGCCAGCCGGGCCAACGAGAAGCATTTTGTAGACGAGTTCGTCGCGGCCTGGACCAAAGTTATGAACGCCGATCGCTTGGACCTGACCTGAAGCCGGACCGGAAAAATGCTTTAACTTTTACCATTCTCGGGGGCCGGACTGCCGGCCTCCGGTCTCAGGGAAAACCGAAGCGGGCTGACCGCCTTTGAAAAATCGCCATCACGCCATCACCCGGACGGTCGTCCCGGTTTTCGCCTCATCTTGTCCGCGTGGGCCAGCAGGTCCCGCGTCATTATAAATAGGAATCAGTGCTTATAGCTGGTACTTTCCGAAACTGGGAGGAACGTATTGTGGATATCTTTTCGAAGCGCGATGGACCGCGTCTTGAAGACGTTAAAGCTAGGCGGGTTTTATCCGAAAACGCAGGAACGATCCGTAAGCTGGCAGACCAGATCAGCAACGGCGGTTTCACCCGGATGCGTCAGGAGCAGGCGCGTGCCCGCGAAGAACCCAAGCCCGACGGGCTGATCATCCATGATCTCAAAGCATCTGCCGCTGCGAGAACGCCCGAGCCCTACGTCAAAGTAAGCATAAACAATCGCGTGTTGATTGCAGACTTGTCCAATGGGCGCCAAATTCAAATGCTTGGTGAAATCCGCGGGAATTTCATGTCGCGCAAATTGGTGCTGGCGACCAAGGAAAACGGTTTCTTTTCCCCTGTAGATGACGAAACACGCGAAGCAATCGGCCATCTGGAAAATGTGGAAATCAATTCAGAGTTTACCGAGACCGACCTTGCGAATACGCTTGAGACGCTACTGGGGCTGAAGCGCGAATAGACGGCGAGGGTACTTTTCTTTCATGGCCAACGACTTAGAAGTGCCAGCTGCAAGCACTGTGTGAACTGTACCCGAGCGAACAACTGAGAAGGCCAAAGATTTGACGGGCAATGACAATAGTAAGGAACATCACGCTCGCGAGGCGTGGGAACGTTTTGTATCGTCCGGACACCACTCCGACTCCCAGCCTCAGGACGTTCGTGGGGAAATACTTGATTCATGGCTTCGCAGCAGGGATCTTGGCGTCGATGTGAGCAGTCAAGGCTCACGCAAGATTGCCGACGCAAGTCAGTTATATCTTCGCCGCGAGCATAACAGGGCACTGCGCAAAGCTGCTTCAGCGGCTTTCAAACGGCTTGAACCCCATCTGAAAGAAGCCAAAACGATCCTAATCCTGGCAGACGATCAGGGCGTGATCATTGACGCAATCGGCGACGAGCTGGTGCTGGATGAGGGGCAAGAGATCCACCTTGAAATCGGCGGCGACTGGAGCGAACAGGCAATCGGAACCAATGGCATCGGAACCGCTTTGAAAACCGGGAAGCCAGCCTATGTCCACGCTGCAGAACACTTTGTTGAAGGTGTGCAGTCCTGGACTTGTGCCGGTGCTCCGATCCGGGATCCTTTCACGCAAACAATCATTGGTGTCGTGGATCTGTCCGGCCCGCCGCAGATCTTCCGGCAGCACAATATCGCACTAGTATTGGCGGCAGCGCGCGAGATCGAAATCGCTTTAGCTGAGCAACAGCAGGAAGAACGAACACGATTGCTGGAAGCTTTCCTGGTGTCGGATTACAGCCGGGTGAACGACAGCGTCATCCTTTTGGACAAGGATGGGCGGATCCTGTTTCGTCGTGGTCTGGATGAAGAAGTTCTTTCCAGTGTTAAGGAGCTGGCGGTCGGCCACAAGCTGTTGCCTAAGCTGGAAGAGCTAGCGGACAAGGATATTCCCACATTGCTGCCTCTCTCCGTCGAGGCTAGTGGAATCGGGCGGCTGAAGCTTGAAGGCGTTGATCGCGGGGCTGCGTTGTTTTTGAAAAGCGAACGCAAATTGAGCAGCCAGACGGGTGAGGTCCGCTGGATCAAGCCGCGCGCCAATGTTGACGAAGACGGCATCCAGATCGTTGGCTCCTCACCCAAGATGGTTGATGCAATCGAACTGGCCGAAAGAGCTGCGCTTGCGAATATCTCGGTTTTGATCCACGGTGAAACCGGAGTTGGGAAAGAGCTTTTTGCTCGACTGATCCACAGCCGCCTGTCGGGAGCGAACGCGCCTTACGTGCCTGTCAATTGTGCCGCAATCTCCAGCGAATTGATAGGAGCGGAGCTGTTTGGCTACGCCGAAGGTGCTTTTACCGGGGCCGTGCAGGGCGGCCGCTCAGGCAAGTTCGAACTGGCTGATGGCGGTGTACTTTGTCTTGACGAGATCGGTGATATGCCGATCGAGTTGCAGCCCTATCTTCTAAGGGCGCTTGAACAGCGGGCGATCTACCGCATCGGCGACAGCCAAAGACGACCCGTTGATGTGCGGCTGGTCGCTATGACGAACCGTGACCTGCGGCAAGAGATCGAGAAGGGCAATTTTCGGCGTGATCTTTTTTATCGCTTAAGTGTGGTGACCATCGAAGTTCCGCCCCTGCGCGATCGCGGTGACGACCTTATTACACTGGTCGACCATTTTTCTCAGATGTATGCCCGTGAAACCGGCCGCCCGGTCATGAATTTCACTGAAGAGGCGATCAGATTGCTGTCCAACTATCAATGGCCCGGCAACGTCCGTGAGCTCCGCAACGTGATCCAGCGGGTTTATTTGATTAAAACTGGCAGCCTGGTGACGGAGAGAGACCTGCCGCCGGAAATAGGCGAAGATTTCGAAAACACCGAGGGGGATCCACTGAGAAGCATTCTCAAGGGGCATTCAGGAAATTTGGAAAGTATTGAGGCCAGTGCTATTAAAAGGACAATGATTTCGGAAAATGGCAACTTGACAAAGGTGGCGGCAGTTTTGGGAATCTCGCGGCCTACACTTTATAGGAAGATGAAGCAGTATCGTATTCATAGATGAAGCCGCCACCCTACATAACCTGTCGTCATTCCTGGGGAAACCCAAACTGCGCTCTGTCCTGTCAAGGTCGATGAACCGGCCGCCGCAGAGCCGGAAGCCAGCTTCGGCCTGGGTTCTTGTTCGCCTGCCACAGCTTGTGAACCGGCCCTTCAATTGCCGTGCGTAGCCAAGCCAGTGTTCTGTCCGTTACGGGGTCATGGTCTTTTCCAGGTCATTGAGCTAACCCCTGTAATTCGGACAGTGGCATAAGCTACGATCTGCTGATCGTCGACGAGTAAAAGATCAGAGATGTCGAAACGGAAGCAGCACGCGCCTGAGTTCAAGGCGAAGGTCGCGCTGGAAGCCCTGAAAAGTAAGGGTCCATGGGACCAGAGGTAGTCCTGGATATTCGACCGGTATGCCGCCGGGCTAAGCTATAGCACTGGTTTCATTTCAGGCGGCGACCTTCAAGGTCGGGGGCCGGTTATCATAGGCCTCGTCCGGCGTCAGCAGCCCGTGCGATGAGTGCGGACGTTTTTCATTGTAATAGGCCATCCAGCGACCGATCCCGTCGCGGGCCTCGGACCCGGTCTCGAAGGCGTTCAGGTTGACGCATTCGTACTTCAGCGACCTCCAGAGACGCTCGATCATTCGGTTATCGGTCCAGCGCCCACGGCCATCCATCGATTTTTTCATCGGCGCGTCGTTCAGAACGTCGGTGACATCGGCGCTTGTGAACTGCGACCCCTGATCGGTCGCCAGATCAGCTTGCCTCCAGTGCTGAGGACGAGACTGGAGGTTTCGGACATCGAAGCAGCGACCGTGGCCCCAGTGGAGCCTCGAAGGCGCGGCGGAGCATCCCGTTCCACGACCAACTGACTGTTCCTTACATGCAGCTTCTCGACATCTCTCTCCGAAATCTGCAGCACGCCCGGCGAAGTCCCGCCAAAGGCCTGTGCCATGTTCTCGATCGCCGTTCGCTTCCAGCCACCGATCAACGTCGGGTGAATGTTGTACTTCTTGGCCAGTTCGGCCGTCGTCAGTTCCTCGCCGATGGCTTCCAACGCCAGCCGATGAGCTGCATGAGCTCGTCGAGCGGGTGGTGGTGCACTGGGATGCCGAGGCGCAGGGCCACTGGCTTACGATTGAGGGCAATCTGCTGGAGATGCTACGCAAAACGGCGCCGAGTGAGTTCGCCGCCGTTCGTGATGATGCGATTTTCGCGGAAGCTGGGTACGGGAGCAGAATTTGGACACTAATTCATCCATAACGGGTCTCACACGCAGCACCGTATGCTCCAAGATCATTTGACACGCATAGCCAAGCAAGACGTCCAAACGCCTGCTCGCTGGAAATGCAACCTTGCCCGGCAAAATAAAGTGACATCACCGTTCATGGTCGCCCTTAACCAGACCAACCTGCTCTTTCGCCTCCATCTCTGCTAACTCTCTGCCGCTTAACTGCCAAACCCGCTTCCTTGCTTTCAATCCGCGAGCGGACGGCGTCGGCAGGCTGGGCCTTGGAGAAGGCCGAGTGATCCAGTGGTAAACAGGCTTACACGGCCGTCAAACACCAATTTGGCGAAACCCTCTGCTCGATTAACCTGACAATGCCGCGGACTTGCCTGCTAGATCCCGCTTGACTAGACGCTGGACGATCTGTGCGTCCGTATGTCGACCCAACCAAATTGATCTGGTCGAACAGGCCTTTCACCCGCCCCGGCACCTAGTCCGAGGCAGGCGGTTTTGCTATCAGTCGTTCAGGACCGCCATGTTGTCCGCCTCCCAGCCGATCCAAACCGGATCGCAGCCGACGGACTGGCCGGTTTCGGCATCCACATAAGCCTTGATCAGGGCATTGCCCTCACCCACTGCAACTTCTATCGCCATACGCGAGCCGAGGAAGGTTTTGCCGACCACACGTCCCTGAACCGCGTTGGCGGTTTGCGGACGTTCTGCGCTGATGCCCAGCCTCTCGAGACGAACCGAAGCGGTGATCGGCTGACCGTCTTCATGCCTCCCTGCGGGCGCCTTGCCCATAAGGGTTGTGCCCTCCCAGTCCATGACGACCTTGTCGCCCTCTGTGCCGCGCATCCAGCCAGACAGCAGATTGGTTTCGCCGATAAACTCGGCCACAAAGCGGCTGGCGGGCCGGAAGTACAACTCTTCCGGGGTTCCGTCCTGCTCCACCTTACCCTTGTTCATCACCACAATCCGGTCGGACATGGTCAGCGCCTCTTCCTGGTCGTGTGTCACGAAGAAGAAGGTCTTGTTGGTGCGGCGCTGGATCGACTTCAACTCCTGCTGGACTTGACCGCGCAGCTTGGCATCCAGCGCCCCCAACGGTTCGTCAAGCAGCAGCAGCGCCGGGTCCGGCGCCAGCGCGCGAGCCAGCGCCACGCGCTGCCGCTGGCCACCCGACAGCTGAACCGGGTAGCGCGACGCATAGGAGTCGAGTTCAAGGAAAGACATGATTTCTTTTGAGCGGCGTTTGATTTCCGCCTTGCCCATGCCCTTTAGTTCCAGCCCGAATGCCACATTCTGCGCCACGGTCATATGCGGGAACAGCGCGTAGTCCTGGAACACCATGTTCACATGGCGTTTCTCGGGGGGCTGGTTGGTGACGTCGACGCCGTCGAGGATAACCCGTCCCGTGGTCGGGCGCTCGAACCCGCCGAGAATGCGCAGGGTGGTGGACTTGCCGCAGCCCGACGGGCCAAGGAAGGTCACAAATTCACCCCGCGCGATGTCCAGCGACAAGTTGTCCAGCGCAACGGCGCTTCCGAAGTGCTTCGACAGCCCTTCGATACGAACAAGCGGTGTCTGGTCGGTCATAGTTTAGGTTTCCTTGTTCATGCGGCGGGTGAAACGCTCGGCCCAGATGCCGATGGCGGCAGTCAAGATCAGCGCAACGGTCGCGATGGCGTTGATTTCGGGACTCATCCCGGAACGAAGCTTGGCAAAGATCAGCACCGGCAGCGTCGGTTCATAGCCGCCGAGGAAGAACGAACGGACGAAATCGTCGAACGACAGCAGCAGGCAGAAGATCGAGGCACCGAGAATGGCAGGCACCAGATAGGGCAGAGTAATGCGGACGAAGGAAATCAGCGGATCAGCGCCCAGATCACGCGCGGCTTCGGTCTGGCTCTTCGGCAGCGTCGATAGACGCGCCATGACCACCAGCACAACGAAGGGCACGTTATGCACTGCGTGCGCCCAGATGATGGCGCCCATGCCCGGCTCGATCCCCAGCCAACGGGCGTAGATGCGGAAGGCGATGGCCGAGATGATCCCTGGCACCAGCGCAGGCAGCACAGTCATACCGAAGACCAGCGTGCGGCCCCAGAATTTGCGTCCTTCGAGCAGCACCGCGATCCAGGTTCCGACGAAAATTGAAATCAGCGTCGACAGGACCGCAATGGCCAACGAATATCCAAAGGTCGAGAGAACTTCGGCATCAGCAAAGACGCCGGTATACCAGTCCAGGGTCCAGGAGCGGATCGGGAAGCCGATGAACTTACTGTCCTTGAACCCCATCACAATCATCAGGATCAGCGGCACAAACACATAGAGGACAAAGGACCAGTAGATGCAGGCAAGAAACACGCGATTGCCGCGGAACAATTCGGGCCGGTTGTTCATTTCTTCTCTCCCTTGCGCAGCGTGCTCATCAGCTTCTGGAACGTGGCCGTGATGACAAGCGCCGCCGCAAACATGATCGTGGCAAAGGCCGCGCCGGTTGGCCATTCATCGCCCGCCACGTGGAAGAAGCCCGCGATTGTTTCGGCAAAGACCGTGGTTGAGGGGCCACCCAGCAAAACGGGCGTCGCGTAAAAGCCGGTGGAAATCAGGAACACCAGCGTACAGCCCGAAGAGATCCCTTCGAGGGTAAGCGGCAGCGACACGCGACGGAACCGGGTCCAGGCGCCCGCGCCCAGGTCGGCGGCGGCTTCGTTCATGCTCTTAGGAAGCTTTTCGAGCGAGGAATAGAGCGGCAGCAGCATGTAGAGCGCGGTCAGATAGACGATGCCGACGCCCATGGAAAAGCTGGTGTACATAAAGGGTATCGGCCGGTCGATCAGCCCCAGCGTCATCAGCGCCAGGTTCACCGCACCGGTATTGCCCAGCAGGATCATGATCGCATAAGTCCGCACGATCTCGCCAACCCAGAACGGGATCAGCAGCAGCAACAGAAACAGCATCTGGTTCTTGCGGCTGACATGGCGGGCCAGGAAATAGGCAACCGGATAGGTGATGATCAGCGTGCAGAAGGTAAAGACCCCAGCAAAGATCAGAGTCCGGAAAAACGGCATCCAGAAGATGCTGTCTCCGAAGAAGCGGACATAATTGTCCAGCGTGAAGTGCTGCTCCACACCGGGTGCGACCGGATAGGCGTCCGTCAGCGACACCCGCAGCATCTGCAACATCGGGCCAAGATGCTGGGACAGAACCCAAAGCAGTGGAAAAATGGCAAGGATAAGGAACTGGCGCCGGGGCGAGGCCGTAACCAGCCGCATCAGAGTGTGGTACGGTCCCCACATGGCCAAACGGCCCCAGAATGTTCGGTCCGCGCTGTTTGTCGACATGGATCGTCCGTCCTCGTCTGCGGATGCATCATACGTCATACGGTCGTCTTTCGAATATCTTCGCATCTCTGTCCCGCACGAGGCGAGACAGAGAGCGGCTGTGTCGATGAAAGGGGGTCAGGCAGCTTTGATTGCTTCGACCGCGGGATCGACAAGGCTGTACTTCAGGTCATTCGCTTCCGCGCGGAAGAACTGCAGATTCGCCAGTTGCTCTTCGGGGAAGGAGGTGGATTTGCGCTCCAGATCGCTGAGATACTGGCTCGCGTCCTTGTAGGTCGAGATGAAGCCCGACGCCTTGCTCATCACCGCACCGATTTCCGGCGAGGCCAGCAGCGCATCAAGGAAGGTATAGGCGTTGTCGGCGTTCGGCGCGTTATTGGCAATATTGAACGTGTAGACAAAGCCGTAGGAGCCTTCGCGCGGGATTGTCATGCCGAGCGGGAATCCATCGTTAATCAGCGCCGCCGCCGGACCGTTCCACGAGTGGCCAAGTACGATGTCCTGGTTGACCATCATCTGCTGGAACTCCGCGCCGCCGTCATAGTACTTGCGCACCAGCGGCTTCTTCTCGATGAGGAAGTTTTTGGCTTCTTCGACGACCTGCGCGGCTTTCTCCGGGTCGTTAAGATATTCGACCATGTTGCCGTCATAGCCCAACTTCAGCATGATGATCGACATCATGTCCTGAATAATATAGGCATTTTGACCACTGTATTTCTCACTGAACAGCGTATCCCAGGTCAGCGCCTCTTCCTCGCTCACGATTTCGGAGTTGTAGGACAGCACTTCCATCCCGGACAGGATCGGCGCACCCCACCTATTGCCGTTGATCGTCGACCAGTCAGATTCCGAGAAGGTCGGGTCGAGATTGCCCCAATTTGTCAGACGACCTGTGTCGAGCGGCGCGAGCAGGTCGCTTTCGATGAACTGCAGGAAGCGGTGGCCTGCAACGGTCATGATGTCGACGGTCGGATTCGGCTGCTCGGCGGCCAGCAAATTGAACTGTTTTCCTTGGTCGTCAACGAGGCGGACGTTGACCTTGATTCCAGTGTCGGCTTCGAACTGCTTGCGGAAATCTTCCGGCACGAAATTGTTGTAGGTCCAGATATTGACCACACCGCCGGATTGCGCCGAGGCGCCGCGCAAATAGACTGGCGACGCCAGAGCCGCGCCGGTGGCAGCAGCGGAGCCGAGGAAACGGCGGCGGTCAAGGATCAGTTTAGACATGGTGTTGGCTCTCTGTTGGTTTGTTTGCTGGCTCTTCTTGGCTATTTATTTTTGCGCTTCAAGCGCTGGCAGGCTGGCGCAAGAGCCCCGTATTCGCCGCCTCCTTCAGTTCGTCCAGACTGTACCGGTCCAGGTCCAGCGCTGTCAGGATATCGTTTTCCGCCTCGAAGTCCCGGCCATACATGGCAGAGAGAATGCGGATACCGGCCTCGTGCAGTGGCGCAGGATGGCCGGTCAGGCGGCCAAGGGCGGCGGTCAGCACTAGCCCGTAAGGCACGTCCTCGGTGACATAGCGGCTGTCGGCGGTCGCTGGCCCGGTGCCACCATTGCCTTGTTCATGCATCTGCTGGTTCATTTCGGAAATCGAGGCGACCGGCACGTGGAAAGACAAGTGGAAATGTTCGAAGATCGTCTTGACCTCCAGCCCAAGCGCCTTGGCGATCTCCAGACGCTCGAGATCCAGCCTTTCTAACAGCCGCCCCACTGTCGGCGTGACGTTCTGGCCTTGGCTCCAGGTCTCGCCGCGCTCCATCCGCGTGATGTTGCCGAGGGCAATGCCCATGTGGTTCTGCGGGTTGAGGTTGGAGAGCGAAATCGCCAGCAGCCCGTCGCGCGGCTGAAAGCGGTCGCCGAACAGGTCCTGGCACAGGCTGAGCGCCCCGGCGGACCGATGTTCGGGCACGGTGCAGAGGTCGACGCGGCTGCGCACGGTGTTCACCTTGACCTCGGTCCCAGATTGCCGCCGCCCGGTGCAGATCGTCGTGCCCCATGCGGTGATCGGCACGGTGACGCCCCGCTCTGCCAAAAGTTGCATCAGGTAGACCGCCCCCAGCGACGAGTGCGAGGAGATAATCACGTGATGCCGTTCCTCAATATGTGGCGCCAGTGCATCCAGAACAACCTTGTGCCCGTAACCCGGCAGGGCGACGATCAGAACGTCGTTTTGCTGCGCCAGAGTGACCGCGCTGTCGGCAATCCGCGGGGTCAGCGTGGTGTCCAATGCGCCGACAGCGGTCAGCGTCCGCCCCACTGCAAGCTCTGCCGTGCCCTCGCCCGATGGCGACCAAAGCATTGGATCATGGCCCGCATCATGCAGCAAAGCCGCCGTTCCGAATGCGATCGAGCCCGCGCCCGCCAATCCTACCGTTTTGCCCACAGTTTCCCCCTGATTCTCTATGTCACAGTCCTCTTACAGTACACCATCATAATGGAAAGTCATCCGTTATAATGGAAATTCGTCAACTGACAGTCTCCGGCAGCCGCACCGGATCGCCCAGGACATGCATCAGCCGGTTGGCCCAGCCAAACAACGCTGCCGACAGGATCAGGTCCAGAACTTCGGCCTCGTCCAGACCAGCGGCCTTCAGGGCTTCCATATGTTCCGGCCCGGCCTGCGACGGCGTCTCCGACAGCGCCACGGCAAAGTCAAAGATCGCCCGGTCCCGCGGGCCAAGGTCCGCCCGCACACCGTCACGGAAAAGCCTGTCGGTCACATCCGTGGATTTCTCAAGCTGCGCGTGACGCGCGGCATGCACGGCGGCGCAATAGATGCAGTGGTTGACCATGGAGGCCCCCAACGCACCCAGCTCCCGCTCGGCACGGCTCATGCCGCCCCGGTCATACATGATGCCGTTGAACAGCGGCGAGCGCACCTTCAGGCTCTCGACGTCATGCGCCAGCGTCAGCACGTATTCAGACACTTTGGTGTTCGAAGGCGTGACCTTCAGCGCTTCCAGCTGCTCCGCGCTCGCCTCTCTCAGGTCGACGGGTTTCACGCGCGGCTGCCAATGCGGCACGTTGCGGGTGAACTTCGTGATCACCTTGGTCATGCGTAAGCCTCCTTCATCAGGCGAAGCCCGGAAATCACCCGAAGCTGATAGGCAAGAAATGCATTCAGCTCGCAAAGCCGCACGATATCGGCATCCGCGATCCCCGCGGCCTGCAACGCCGAAACATCCGCCGCCGCGACATTCCGGGTATCC
This sequence comes from Leisingera sp. SA215, assembly GCF_055902035.1. NCBI lineage: Bacteria > Pseudomonadati > Pseudomonadota > Alphaproteobacteria > Rhodobacterales > Roseobacteraceae > Leisingera > Leisingera sp. SA215. The sequence goes on from NZ_JBVVXU010000006.1 coordinate 107,658, forward strand.
GCGGCGACCTTGTCCATGAAGCTTACCACGGTCTCAAGCCCTTGTGCCATGCCGTCCTGCGACGGGTCGGCCAACGCCGCGAAGGCGCCGGCGTCTGCGCCATATTGGGCAGCCAGCTTGTGCTCGTTATTCTGCGTCGCGATCCGCGCCGCCAGGGCGGCGCGAAGTTCATGCGACCAGGGCCCGCAATCCTGCGGTCTCAGTACCGCCTCTTCGGCCGCCTGGGTCATTTCGAAGATCTTGGCGCGTCCCTCGACGGCTGCGCCGGGGGCGCTGTCCAGTCCGGCGCTGGTCAATGCGGTTGTTTCGATTGCCATCAGGCCACTTTCCCTTTCTTTTCAGCACAGGCCAATTCCGAAGGCGCCCATTCGTCGCCAATCAGTTCCGGCTTGTCGTAGTCCAGCATCGCCTGCCAATGCTCTGCCACGTCTTCGGCATAAAGCTTCGCCGCGACCGCGCGCGCCATCCAGCCCGCACCCTCCGAGATTCCCGGAATATCGCCGCTGACCTTGCCAAGGCTGGCCGATGAGCCATAGTTGAAGCAGTAGACATTTGACAGCCAGGGCGCCTGCCCCGGCACTTTTTCACGGAAAGTGAAATCGTCATTCAGATAGGGGAACCGGCCCAGATCGCGGGAGGGCTCATCCGCGGGCGGCGAGTAGACGTCCTGCCACAGCAGGATATCGCCCGCGGCCTCGCCAAACTCGGTGCGCGACAGCGGGTCGATGGTGAAACCGGTGCCGAGGATCACGAAATCCGCTTCGTAAGACGTCCCATCGGCAAAACCCACCGTGACCGCGCCGTCGTGCTCAGCCGTCGTTTCCACCGCCTTGCCAAAATGGAAATAGGCGTTGGGATGTCGGCTGACCCGCTTCGTCGAGCCATGCGGCGGCGGCGTTTGCGTGGCAAAGGAATACTGCATGAAGCGCCAGCGCCATTCATCCGGCAGGCTAGCATAGCCGGCAGTAAAGCCGAAAGAGCCGATGCCCATCATCTTGTTGACCGTCGGCATCTCCTTGCGGCGGATCAGGTGACGCACTTCGGCGGCTCCGTGTTCCAGCGCTTCTGCGGCATTGTCCACGGCAGAGGCCCCTACGCCGACCACCGCAACGCGCTTGCCCTTAAGTGCGTCGAAATCTATGTCATCGGCGCTATGCGCCCAGAATTTGCGGTCCAACTGCTGAACAAAGCCGGGGATATTCGGCTTGCCGGTGCCATCGCGACCGGTGGCAAAGACCACCTTGCGGGTCAGGATCGACTGCTCCGCCGCGCCCGACAGATGCAGTCGCAGCAGTTCGCCCTCGGGTTCGACACGGTCGACGGACACGCCGTTCTCGGTCGGAATTTCCAGAACCTTGCGATACCATTGCAGATATTCCATCCACATCGGGCGCGGGATCTTGTTGAGTGCCTGCCATTTTTCGGTGCCGAACTGCGCCCGGTACCAGGCCTGAAAGCTCAGCGCGCCATGGCCATAGGCCGGGCCGGTCAGCTCCTTCGGCGACCGCAGCGTCTCCATCCGCGCATAGGTCAGCCAAGGGCCTTCCAGCCCCTCGGGGCTGCGGTCCAGAACCCGCATGTTGTGAATGCCGCCGGACTTCAGCGCCATCCAGGCCACCATGCCGCACATGCCGCCGCCGATGATCACCACATCGCTGACGCCCTCACGGGCCGGCACCCAATCCGTGCCCGGCCAGCAGAGGAATTTCAGATTTTCCCGCAGCCGCGCCTCCAGCGCGGGCAGGCCCAAACCGTCGATCGGGGAAGCGGTATCCTGTGTCATGTTATCTTTCCTGTAAGTCATCTGGTCGGTCTCCGCAGGCTCAGGCAGGCTGGCTGACGGACCAGTCCTGGTGGAGATCGTCAATATGAAAGGCATGCGCATGCCGCTGCCGCGGCCCATGCGCCGGGGTATCGCGCAGATGCGGATGGTCCTCCGGCAGATCGGGATGCTCGTGTTCGCGGGTCAGCGGATCGGTTGCGGGCCAGACCCGCAGCGCCAGCGCGACCACGCCAATGGTCAGTCCCGACAGGATCATCAGCGCCGGCTCCAGACCGGCCCGCGCGCCCAGCTCGCCAGCCAGCGGATAGGCCACCAGCCATCCCGCGTGGGACAGCGAGAATTGCGCCGCAAAGACCGACGCGCGGTCCCCTGCCCCGGCGGAGCGCGCAATCACCAGGCCGCCCGGCGTCAGCACCAGCGACGCCGCCAGCCCAAACCCGACCCAAAGCGCCATGTACCCGGCGTAGCCCAGCGGCAGTGCGATGGCAAAGCCGAGCGCCGCATGCAGCATCGCACCCGCCGCCATCGTCCGGCGCTCTTCCAGCGCCTCGATCAGACGCGGAACAAGAACCGCGCCAATCGCCGCGCCAAGCCCGTAAAAGGCCATCAGCATCGGGAAATGTGCTTCTGCATCCCCCAGACGCGCCCCCGCCAGTACCACGGAATTGACCAGCACCCACGCCATGCTCAGCGACAGCGCGAAATTCAGCAGGAACAGCCCGCGCAGGCGCGGTGTCTTGCGGTAGATCGCCACTCCCCGGAGCGCCCGTGTCAGGAACGGGCCCTTGCGCCGGTCCCCGGTGTCCGCCGGAAAATGCGTGATCAGCAGCATCGCGATGGAGCCGGCAAAGGCCGCCGCCGCCACCCAGAACAGGAACGCGCCAGCCACCACCTGCAACACCATAGCCGCGATCACCGGCGACAGCACCGATTCCAGCGTGTAGGCGATCCGCGACCAGACCAGCGCCCGGCTATAGCTGCGCTTGTCCGGCAGCACATCCGGGATCACCGACTGGAACAGCGGTGTGAACCCCGACGAGACCGCAAAAAAGACCAGCGCCAGCGCGGCGATCTGCCAGGTCTGCGTGGCAAAGGCCATCGGCAGCAGCAGAAACATGCGGGCCACATCCAGCCCCACCATCACACGTTTGCGCCGGCGTCCGGCAAACAAAGCTTCGGCCAGCGGCGAGACGCAGACATAGGCCACCATCTTCACCGCAAGAAGAAACCCGAGGATCTGCCCCGCTGCCGCCGTCCCGCCGATCCGGTATGCCGCCAGCGACATTGCCACGGTCATCAGGCCGATCGCGAGCAGTGAAAAGACCTGCGCCGCGAAAAGCGTCCGAAACGCGGGATTGGCAATGGGACTGATCCGGACTGCGGTCATGAAACGAGCGTTTCCTTCTGGGTGCTTTTGGCATTGAACCGGGCGGTACTTGTATCGACACGGTACTGATCGGCATACTCTGTGGCGATCCGTGCCAGATCATCCACCGCCGCAATAATCGTATCCGCCTTCTCATCGGTTATCAGAGCCGAAAGATTAAGCCGGACCCAACCGGGTTTAGCCGTTTCCTCGCCCTTGTCCAGCGCCGCAATTGTAGCATCGGAATCGAGCTTACCCAGCCCAAGCAACCGGTGGCCGTAAGGGCCTGCGCAGGCGCAACCCCCGCGAGCTTGAACCCCGGTCAGATCACTGAGCAGGCGCGTAAAGAACTGGTGATGCAACAGCCCCCCCTGCCCGTCCCGGACGCGAAACGAAAAGATCGGCAGCGCCTCAGCGCCGGGAATGCCCAGCAGCTCGATCCTGTCATTTTGGTGCCAGACTGCCTGCGCCCGCGCCCGCAGCGCCGCCTGCCGCGCATCAAGCCAGTCCTGACCCAGCGCTTCCTTGACCAGCATCGCAAGCGCGACGCGGATGTCGCCGGTCACGTTCGGCGTGCCACCCTCCTCCCGCGCCGACAGGCTGTCGGAATAGACGTGGCCCCAGGGCGACACGAAACTGACCGTGCCGCCGCCAGGGAGCGTCGGCGTGGCCCGGCGGGCGATCCCGTCGCGGATCACCGCGACACCACTGGCTCCGGGACCGCCGGGAAACTTGTGAACCGAAAACACGATGGCATCCTTGCAGGCATCGGTTCCGGCCTTCATATCCATTTCGCAATAGGGACCGGCACAGCCGTAATCCCAGATCGCCAGCGCGCCATGGGCACGCAGCGTCCGCGTCACCGCATCCACATCGGTCAGGATGCCGGTCACGTTCGATGCCGCCGAAAACGTGCCGACAATCCGCGCCGCGCCCTGCGCCGCCGCCAGCGTGCGTTCCAGATCATCCATGTCGACGCCGCCGCCGGGTGCCTCCGCGATCTCGATCACCTCTGCGCCGGTCTCGCGCCACGGCAGGATGTTGGAGTGATGTTCATAAGGCCCGGTCAGCACCAGAACCCGCTCCCCCGCGCGGACCATCCCGGCAAGGTCGAGCAGCCCGACTATGCGGTTGATCCCGGCGGTGGAGCCCGCCCCGGTGAACACAACGCTCATGCCCGCGCCCGCCCCGGTCAGCCGGGCCACCTCGGCCCGCGCCGCCTCGCGCAGCTTGGTCATGTATTCACCGCAGAACGAAGCCTGCGTATGGGTGTTGGCGTAATAGGGCAGCACGTGGTCGCGGATGAAGTCTTCGACCTGCGCCAGAGCGCGGCCCGAGGCCACGTAATCGGCGTAGATCAGCGGACGCGACCCGAACGGGCCATTGATCTGTACATCCTCGCCAATCAGCCCCTCACGGACCCGATCATGAACGTCGGCGCCTTGCAGCGCGGCCTTGAAAGTATCGAGCGCAGTCATGTCATCCTCTGGTTTGACCAGGGTGATTGTGACGCAAGTTCCGCAAGAATCTTCACATAAATTTGTCATCACTTACTATGAAACGGGTCATATGATCGAAGCTTGGCACCCAAACTGGATCATATTCCACCACCGCACCCCTGAGGAATTGCAATGGGATTCAGTACAACCTCAACGCGGACTCGCCGACAAAGTCGGGCAGTTGCAAACGCTAGTTAGCGCAGTCTCAAAACGTTTGTGGCCTCCGGCGTGATCCGCAACCGCACAGTTGTCAGCGATCCACGATGTGGCAAAAAGCATTTGTTGGGGTAAGTATACCCTCTCCCGCTTGAGTTCAGGCGACGACTTTGGCCGCGGCCCTGCTGAAGGCCGTGCTTCCCCGTTCCCCGGACAGCCCCATCCTGCGGCCACGGTATCAGTTAAGCCGAGAACCGTGTATCAGTTGAGCACGGCGATGCTGACCTGAAGCTCCACGACCTGCCGGCCGAAGTCCCGCGCCATGAGGCTTTGGCCGATCAGTGTGATACAGTGCATCCTTTCGTCGGGAAGATAATCGCCCGGATCATTTTCTGCCCCTCCTCACTCCACGCGCCTTTGACAGCCAGAGCAGTCGATCAAGAGATTGAGCGGGCCGAGCATGCATCTCCAGAGGCAGCGGACGTTCCGGAGCATCGTACGGGTCATACACCAGCCTGCCCCCTGCGCGCAGCGTATTGCTTTGTCGTCAGGCGCTCGTGGCCCGGCTCTTAACAGAGAAGCCCGCAGGGCCTGTTGACCGCTTCTAAGTAGCTATCTTGAAAGGCTTTCATCGCTGTGACCTGCCCCCCGCTGGTCCCTCATTCATAACGAGAGTCTGCTGGTTTGATTTTGGTAGTCGCCGGTTCCGGGCTTGGCAAGCGCGGCGGGCGCGGAGCCCTCAAATTGCTCAAGCGTCCGGCGCGCTTCGGCCGGTGTTTTGTTCCCGAGCGATGAGTGCGGCCTGACGGTGCTGTAATCGTAACGCCAGAGCGCCAGCTTCCGGCGGGCGTCGTCCAAGGTGTCAAATATCTCCTCGTTCAGCAGTTCGTCGCGCAGGCTGCCGTTGAATGGCTCGATAAAGGCGTTCTGCTGCGGCTTCCCTGGGTCGATATAGTGCCACGGAATTGCGCTCTGATCGGCCCACCTCAGAATGGCCCGGCTCGAGAACTCTGTCCCCCTCGCCATTGGGCTCGGACCAATGGCGCCTCAATGGCTCGATCGCTGACTATACATCCGGGTTTACCGTAGATCCGCACCAGCGCATCCAGCTCACGCGCAACACGTGCGCCGGAGATGCTGGTGTCAGCAATCAGGCACAGGTTTTCGCGGCTGCAATCGTCTGTCACCGCCAGAATGCGGAATTTCCGGGATGCCCCGAAGCTGTCAGCCAGGAAGTCCAGAGACCAGCGCGCATTGGGATACGCCGCCTCCGGCATCGGGGAGCGCGTTCCACGGGCCCGCTTGCGGCCGCGCCGCCGCTTCACTGACAGCCCTTCTTCCCGGTATGGCGCATTGCGGCGCCGGGGGGGGCAGGAGCTATCCACCCCATCGGGAACGGCGGGCCGCGCCGCAGCATATCGGGGCCGGGGAACCGGATTATCAACAGCCCAGCTGATACTTAGCAAATGTCGCTTCCTCCCAAGTTCATCAGTTAAACGCGCAAGCAATTGATATTGTTACGACCGAATGGACAAAAATGTGACAACAGCGCCCATCAGGCGGGCTTGGGAAGGTCCATGGCTTCGAAGAGGCCGAGTTGCTCCGGTGTTGTTCTGCTGATGCCCTGCAGGGTGCGGTTTCCGGCATGGGCGGTGTGCTTCTGGATGCGCGCGAGCAAGTCAAGCGCGGTGCGCGGGCTTGCGGAATGGCCCTTCGCCTTCAGCCGCATCCGCAGGACGCGGTAGAGGACCAGTGCCAGGAAGCAGATCAGCGCATGGGCGCGGATGCGGTCCGGCAGGCGGTGATGGACCGGGGCGATCTCGATGTCGGATTTCAGCACTCTGAACCCGCGCTCGATATCGGCAAGCGACTTTTAGCGGGCGACGGCCTCGGCAGGGCCAAGGTCGGCAGCGTTGGTCAGCAGCGCCAGCTTGCCGTCGAAGAACTCGGCGCGGGCGATGGCCTCCTCATCGAGCGTCCAGCTGAACAGGCCGGCCTGCAGGTCGGGCTTGATGAAGCGGGTCAGCTCGGCCTCGGCGACGGCACGGGTGAATCGGCTGTAGGCCCCGCGATCGGAAGCGCGGCGCCCGCGGGCCGTCTGTCCGGAATTCTGCCCGTCGAGCTTGCCGACCAGCCGTTCGGTCATCTCCTCGAGTTCGCGGATGACCTGCGAGCCAGCCGCCGACTGCACCCGCTATGACACCTTGAGGAGACCGCAGAATGGAAAGATCGCAGGTGCTGGACGCGATGGGCCAGCTCAAACTGTACGGGATGAAAGCCGCCTATGACGAGATCATCGCAGCAGCGGTGATCCAAGAAAACCTGCTGGCCCGAACCGCCTGCGCTATTTGAGCGCTACGGCGCCTCGGGCCAGCAGCCCGCGCGTCAGGCGGGTCCCTTTTGAATGCCTATGCCCGGTCCCGATATCATGCCGAGTGACATGGATGCGATCACAATAGGCCGCAGAGGTGGGGGTTACAGACAAATTGAGCCGGGACGACAGGTCGCGCGACATCGAGGCCCAAGGCTGCCGCCGGGCCTAAGTTGACGCTATTGTCGCTTGCCAGCGACAATTCGGTCGAGGATCAGGGCGCAGAAAAGAATTGCGAGCCCTGCGAGGATACCCTGCCCTGCGGCAGCGTATTGCAGAGCTTCCAGAACGTCTTCGCCAAGGCCCTTTGCCCCGATCAGAGACGCGACCACCACCATCGCCAGCGACATCAGGATGGTCTGATTGACACCCGCCATGATCGTGCGCGCCGCCAGCGGCAGGTCCACGCGCCACAGCAGGTATCGCGGCGTTGCCCCGAAGGCGAGCGCGGCTTCCCGGACCGTCTCGGGGACCTGCTGCAAGCCCAGCACCGTGAAGCGGATGACCGGCGGGCTGCCAAAGATCATCGTGGCGACCACACCGGCGGGTTTGCCCGCGCCGATGAAGGCAACCACAGGGATCAGGTAGACAAAGCTTGGCATGGATTGCATGAAGTCCAGGATCGGACGCACCACGGCAAAGGCCCGGGGCCTGCGGGCGCAATAGATGCCGAGCGGAATGCCGAGCGTGATCGAGATCAGCGCCGCGGCCCCCAGCAAGGCGATGGTGGTCATAGCCTTTTCCCAGAAATCCAGTAGCCCGAGATAGGCTAGCGCCGCACCGGTAAAGATCGCGACCCGCGCACCGGCGCTGAGATAGGCGAGCAGGACAATCACCAGGCCGACGACCGGCCAGGGCGTCTGCACGAGAACAATCTCGATCCCGTCGAGCAAGGTGCGCATCCCCAGCGTCAGCCCCTCGAAGAAGCCCCGCCCGTTCACCTTGGTCCAGTCAAACGCCGCCTGCACCCCGTCGCCGACGTTCAGGCGCCAGTTGCGGTTGGTCGGAAACGCCTTGAGCACTGCAAACGCGTCGGGTTGCGCGAACTTGACCATGGTCATCACCGCGACACCGCCGAACAGGACGGATGCGACAACAGTCCGCGCGGCGGACCAGCCGTGCGCCACACTCGAGTCCGACCGCCAGCGGGTGAACTGCCCCTCGAGCGTCCAGTTGGCCATGGCTGCCTGGGTGAATTTCAAAAGGACGAGCACGACAAGGCCGAACAGAACATACCAGAACCCCGCGGCATCTGCCTGCGACGCGGCGGCCTGGGCATTTGCCAAGGCCCCTTCGAGCGACTCCGCCGCCCGTTTCAGAGCCTTCAGAGAAGACGCCCCGGATTGTTCGGCCGCCTCGATCTGCTGACGTCGCAGGTCCAGCGTTTCGCCGATTTGCTCCGCACGCTGACGCTGTTCGCGCCCGAGATCGCCCAGCAGCCCCTTGCCGATCTGAACATAGGCAAAGGTCTCGAGGATCAGGAACCCCAGGAACCAGGACCATAGGCCCCTTGCGCCAAACCAGATCGGGCCGAGGAGCGCCGCGGCAAGGTTCAGCGTAAAGCGATAGCCGGGCGCCTCCATCATGTAGGCGAAGGTCTTGCGGTAATAATCCTTGCTGCTGCCGACGAAGTCTTCGACCAGAGTACCGAGGCGCTCGGCCGTTTCAGGTTTAATTGCGGACATGTTCTTTCCTACGCCTGATTTTCCTGGATGGCCCGGATCAAACCGGTGCGGTCGATCACGCCGACTGTGGTCCCGTCATCCACCACGGCCACGACCCCGTGCCCTTCCGCGCAAAGGCCCAGCAAGGCGTCCAGATCCATCTCGGGGTGGGCTTGCAGAGCATCGACCGGCACGGGACCGTGCCGGGCTTCGTGTTCTTCCACCGGCGTCATGACCGAATGGGCGAAGATCATGTGCAGCTTGGAAATGCCGGCCACGAAATTCGAGACATACTCGTCCGCCGGGTTCAGGATGATGTCTTCCGGAGTGCCTATTTGCACGATACGCCCGTCCTTCATGATCGCGATGCGGTGGCCAAGACGGATGGCCTCGTCCAGGTCATGGGTGATGAACATCGTGGTCTTCTTCAGATCGCGGCTGAGTGCCATGAACTGGTCCTGCAACTGCTTGCGGATCAGCGGGTCCAGCGCCGAGAACGGCTCGTCCATCAGCAGGATTTCCGGGTCCGAGGCAATCGCCCGGGCCAGTCCCACCCGTTGCTGCATGCCGCCCGACAGCTCATGTGCGTACTTGTCCTCCCAGCCGGTCAGTTCAACCAGTTCGAGCACGCGGTCGGCCTCTTCCCAGCGGCGGGCCTTGCCCGTGCCGCGGATCTCCAGCGGCATGGCGACATTGTCGCGCACCGTCCGGTGCGGCATCAGTCCGAAATTCTGGAACACCATCGCGACCCGGCGGTTGCGCAGGTCGCGCAGGCCGTCTGCGTCGAGGTCCATCACGTTGTCGCCGCCGATCAGAATTTCTCCGGCGGTCGGCTCCAGAAGCCGGTTCACATGGCGTACGAGTGTCGATTTGCCCGAGCCGGACAGCCCCATGACGCAGAACAACTCGCCCCGTTCGATCTGGAAATTGGCATCCGCAACGCCGACGACGCAATTGAAGCGTTCCAGCACCTGCGTCTTGCTGAGCCCTTCCCTATGGACCGCGGCCAAGGCTTCCTCAGGACGTGTTCCGAAGACCTTCCAGACGCCGCGGGCGTCGATTGCAATTTCCTTGGCCATCCCGTCCCCACGACTTTTTGGTTGCCCGGCGCCGGAAGGGCGCCAGACCTGATCCCGATCAACGTGCTTCACTTGAGCCCCAACCAGCCATCGACCATCTCGCCGTTTTCGGCGACCCATTTTTCGGCGACCGCAGAGATTTCGCCGCCTTCAACCACGACCGCATATGTCAGCTTTGAAAGTTCCTCTGCATCCATGTCGATGTTAGCCAGGAAGGAGGCCACCGCGGGGCTGCGCTCGTTGAGGCTGTTGGAATAGGCTACGGTGACAGACTTGACGATCTCGCCACTGTCGACATTGGATTTCGCGTACCAGTCGGCGTCCTCGTTCGGTTGCACCATGACATAGGTGTCGGGGTTGTGCTCGGGCTCTTCGAGCATCGTCGTGTCATAAAGCGCATGCACGTAGTGCGGGGTGTAGCAATAGAATGCGGCGCCCTTCCTCTCGGCGATGAGGTCCTTCAGGCGGGCGAAGAAAATCGTCTCATCCTCGATGGTCGGCGTGAGGAAGGGCTCGATGCCGTAATCGCGAACACGCACCATGAAGGTGTTCTTCGACGCGGCGCCCGGCGACCCGACCCAGATCTCGCCCATGCCGTCGCCATCGGTGTCGAAGAGTTTCTGCGCATCGGGCGTGGCGAGGTCATAGATCGATTTTATGTTGTGCTCTTCTGCCATGTAGGTGGGGACACAGACGCCGGCGCGGCCCTCGTAGCTGCCCGACGACAGGCTCACCGTACCCTTTTCGTCGACGTATTCCTCGGTGAAAGACGACTGGTTCGGCAACCAGACATCGGGATGCACATCGATGTCACCACGGCCGCCGTCCATGGAGGCAAAGATCACCGCATTCGTCCCCGGCGCATAGCCGGCCTCCACCCCCAGGCGGGTTTCGATCACGGTACCGATGATGCTTGCCATGATTTTCGCGCCGGGCCAGCCCGGCTCGCCCACCATGACCTTTTCTTGTGCAGCCGCGCCGCTGCCCGCGAGGGCAAGCGTCAACGTAACTGATAGACTTTTTAGCGTTTTCATGAGGCTTGATCTCCTGGTTGGATGAAAGGTCGTGTTATGCACGTGCCCGCTTGCGTTGCGGGTCTATGAAGGGAATGTCGGTGACAGTCGCACCGAGTCGCTTCATGCGTCCATCGAGCTGACCGATTTCAAGTTGCGTCTCGTTATCCGCGTGTTCGATGGAGATGCGGCCGATCGCGATGGCATGCTCCAGCGTCGGAGATCGCGTCGCCGAGGTGACTACCCCGACCTGCCGCTCACCGGCCCAGATCGGCGCGCCATGCGCAGGAACATCGTTGCAGCCCAGCAGCAGGCCTTTGAGAAGGTGGCGCGGGCTTTTCATGTTGCGTTCGAGCGCCGCCTTGCCGGTGAATTCCGCCTTTGTCATGTCGACTGCAAAGCCCAAGCCGGCCTCGAAGGCATCGACGCCCGGTGCGAACTCGGCCCCGGCAGCCGCAAGCCCCGCTTCGATGCGGATTGTCTCGAGCGCCTCGGTCCCCATGGGGGTGACGCCGAACTCCTCGCCGGCCTCCATGACGGCATCCCAAATCGCCACCGCGTCAGCCTTGGCGCAGAAAATCTCGTAGCCCAGTTCGCCGGTATAGCCGGACCGTGACAACATGAAGGGCGCGCCTTCCCGATCGTTCAGCCGGGCGACCGTGACACCGAACCACTTGAGCTGCTCCAGAGCCGGGACATGAGGCTGCGTGAACACGATCTTCTTCAAAAGATCCCGCGACTTCGGTCCCTGGATCGCCAGGTTGGGCATGGCGTTCTGCAGCGCGTGAACACGCACCTGCAAGCCGTGCTCGGCAGCCAGGGACGTCAGGACACGCGCACTTTCCTCCGAACCGCAGCACCAGCGGAACAGATCCGTGCCGAGGCGGAACAGGGTCCCGTCGTCGATCACCGCGCCGGTGTCGTCGCACATCAGCGTGTAGGACCCGCGCCACTGCGCCAGCTTTGCCACGTTGCGGGTGGTTGCAAGCTGCAAGAGTTTTTCCGCGTCGGGCCCGACCACGTCATACTTGCGCAGCCCGCTCATATCCTGGACCGTCACCGCATTCCGGCACGCCCAGTATTCCCCCAGCATGCCAGTCGACGGGAAGCTGACGGGTGTCCAGAGATCCCGGACCGGGGCGAAATGCTGGGTCAAGGGCGCCAAACGTTCATGGAACGCGGATTCCTGGCTGATGGCCATGGGCAGGTCTTCTTTCTCTCGGTAAGCGACAGCGTGGCGGATCGGCGCGTCCGGCCGGTAAATGCGCACGTGAATGTCGGTCGGATTCCATCCGTTGACGGGATCTATGTCATCGGGGCAAGCGGTCGAAACACAAACCAGGTCTGTCATCGCGCGCATCGCAACATAGTCACCGGGCCGCGAGTGGCTTTCCTCGGTCATGAAGTTGTGTGAATGGTGGTCGATCCACGTATTCCAGAAGAAATTGATGGCAGGCCAGGCGGAGCGTTTCTTCACGCCATAGGGATCAAGCGCATTCGAGATGTTGTCGGAACAGTTCACATGCCCGGGAAACCCACGTTCCTCGTAGACACGTGCCGTGCAGGCGAGACCGAAGGTGTCATGGCGCCCGCAGGTATCCTGCACCACGTTCATCAGCGGGCGCACCTCCTGGTCAAAGAACTTGTCGAACAAGCCGGGCCCCGGGAAGGCCCGTCGCGCCATCGACCGCGAGGCGGTACCGTCGATCATCAACTCCTCGCCGCGATCCAGTGCGTCTGTGCGGAAGGCCATGAAATCGGAACATTGCTGGCCTTCGACGTCGATGATCTGGAAATACTCGCCCTTCTTGACCTCATAGGCGACGCCCGTCCCGCGCGAGACCGTGAATTCATCCCGCACCTCGCCGAGCTCGGGCGGCAGGACACGGTTTCGCAGACTGGCCGGCTGGTGGGTGACCGTGACGACGCCGCAATCGCTGCCGGCAACAAAGGTCGCGCGGCCGATCGGGCGTGCGATCCAAAGCGTCAGATCCATCCGCGCCTGAAGAACGATCTGCTCAGCGAGATCACCCAGGACAGCGGCGGGAATTTCTGCGGCCGGGTCACCGCCCTGCGCGGATATCCAGCCGGAAAGCGCCTGCGCATCAACCTGCGCGGGGTCGAGCGTATCCGTGCCCCGCAGGCCCAGCTCCGCAAGCGCGTCTTCGCCATGGGGACCAAACGCGGCAACCTGCAAGGAGCCGCCCCGGCCCGCCTCCAGAACGCTGACCAGATCGCCATGTCTCATGTCGATCCGCCGCACTTCGCGCGGCGCGATGGTGAGGACGTCGACCGAGGTCTTTGTGAAGCCGGGAAAAGAACGCTGCGGCGAACTGAGGCCGATGCTGTCGCAAGACTGGATGAGTTGGTAGCCGTACATGGTATCGAAGTTGCCTTCTGTCTGTGGTACCGGTTACATGGCCGATTATGGCTATGATACCAGTTACAAGGTTGCAGAAACTGGTTACATGCGTCAATAACTTTCTACCAAACCGCTGGGCAACTCAGGGAAACGCACAAAAAATGACCGACACAGGCAGCAAGAAGAAAGCCAACCTGCGCGATGTCGCCAGGGAATCGGGCTTTTCGGTAGCGACGGTCTCCCGTGTTCTCAACACGCCGGACATCGTCAATGCCACGACCCGTAAAGCAGTGCAGGCGGCCATTGATGCCTTGCATTTCGTTCCCAGTGCCGCGGCCCGGTCCATCAACTCCGGCCGTTCCCATGTGGTCGGCGCCTTGGTGCCCACTCTGGACAACGCGATCTTTTCCAAGTTCCTGGGCGCGCTCGAAGCCAAGCTGTCTGCCCATGGATTGTCGCTTGTGGTGGCAACAACCGGTGGCGATCCCGATGTCGAGGCACAGAAAGCGCAGGGACTGGTGGACATCGGTGCCGAAGCTCTGTGTGTTTCGGGGGTCACCCATAGTCCCGAGTTTGATCACCTCGTAGCACGCACACGAATGCCGACGATCGCGACGTCTTTCTATCAAGAGGATTATCGATACCCGACAATCGGGTACGACAATGCCGGAGCCTCCCGAAAAGCGCTCGAATTCCTTCGGACCAAAGGCCATATTCATATAGCAGTACTCCATGGGCCGACGGAACAGAACGACCGGATGCACGCACGTTTGTCGGCACTGCAAGAGCATGAAAATATTATCAAATTCAAAACAGAGATGACCTTCGCCGGGGGCGGTGAAGCCGTCAGCGCGCTACTTCGATCCGCGCCGCATATCACGGCGATCCTGTGTCTCTCAGATGTCCTCGCGCTTGGCGCCTCATTTGAGCTTCACCGGCGCAAGGTGCAGATTCCCGATCAAATGTCACTGATAGGGATCGACGATCTGCCTTCGTCGGCATGCGCCTTTCCGGCCATTACGACCGTTCGATTGCCAGCGCATGAAATGGGAATTCAGACAGCGGACGCAATTGCTCAGTGGGTGGAGCAAGATGCAGTGCCGGAGCCCCGCTTGATAGATACAACCTTAATCATACGAGAGTCTGCATAGGTTGGCGCCCGCCTCGGCGGCGGCTGCGCTGAGAACGCATGTCAATTTTATGATGCAGCCGACTTTGCGCGACATCGAAACACCGAATTTTGAATGACCGTCAGACCAAGTGTTTTGAACAATCTCTCAGCTCAAAATAAGTGACGGCCCATGGCATCAGTTCCATGCATGAAGCCGCTGCTGACGTTCAGTATTCCTTTGATGCACAAGCACAAAGGTGCGCGCAGACTATCGCCAAGTATTGCCCCGCAATCTCCGCAAAAAGCTGAAAGAACACAACGACATGTTGACACCAAACACACTCAGAAACCTGGTGATCGCCGGGTTGGTCGGCGAAATTTCATTTGAGGTATACGCATGGCTGATCTCGCCACTGCTGTTCGGCGTCGCCCTTGGTCCGGCGAACTTGGTTGTTGCCCTCATCAAAATCGGATTTGGTGTCACTGTGCCGTATTGGGCCGGTTTTCTCGTTCACTTCACGATCGGTGTCATCGGGTTTGCAGGGTTCGTGTGGCTGACGCATCTGGTGTCCCGGATCAACCTGATCCTTTCCGGTGTCATTGCTGGATTTATTCTTTGGTTCGTGGCTCAGGGCCTTCTGGCCCCGGCCGTCGGGCGCACGTTCATGATGGGATTTGGCGCTTACACGCAGTCTTCCTTTGTCGGGCATGTCGGGATGGCCACGCTTATGGGATATGTCATGGTCGCGCGGCAAATTCGGCAGGCCCAGGCTGCAGCCTGAGTGCCGCTATAAGACCGGACAAAGCGGAGGCCCGTTTCTGCTTTGTCCGAAATGTTTGAGTTTACTGGGGGTGAAGCCTTGCAGTCGCCGCGAACGGCCGGAACGGCGAGCCGCACAGCTCAATCGGCAATATGACACCGGCAGAGTTCATGAAATCCAATGGGTCCACCTGCCACCCAATGGCTTAGAAAACGTAAAAACGCTCAGGTCCGTGGCCCAAGGTTGGAGCTCAGAGCACTATGAACCGCCCCGGTTGTGCCGGAGGCTGATTTCAGTTAGTTACGCAGCTCGTTCCTCAGTTTCCATAACCGATTTCATCGACAATCAGCAGAGACGCCCGGGCGCACCCTTGTGAACCGCCACCTTCACGACGGACATGGCACCGGTGACCAAAAGCCTGCGGATATCTCTCTGCCCCATCTTCGACGTTCGGCCCAATTTCTGCTTTCCCGCGGTCGAGTGTTGCTTCGGTACCAGCCCTACCCACGCAGAAAAAACCCGACCCCGGCGAAAGATTTCCATCGGCGGGGCGAAGGCGGAGACAGCCATTGCAGTTTTCGGACCGATGCCTGGCATGGTCTGAAGACGGCGTGCGTTATCGTCTCTTGTCGCTTCGATGCGCACCTGCTTTTCAAGCCTGCCTATCTGTTCTGTTAGCGTGCGATCTGGCCAAGGTAGATTGATCCAACATCTGTCACCACTTTTGGCAGACCGTTCTCGGGATCTTCCAAGATTTCCCTCAGACTTTTGATATTTACCGTCATTTTTGGTGCCACCCGGCCAAACTCGGCGAGATGAGCCCGCAGGGCGTTGATCGGCTGCGTGCGTGGCCTCAAAAGCAGGTCACGTGTCCGGAACAAAACCGCCCGGCTTTGTTGCTCATGTGTTTTTACGGCGACTGTCCGCATCGTCGGACGTGATGCCGCCTCGGCAATCGCTTCTGCATCAGCAGCATCGTTTTTATGCCGTTTGACGAAAGGTTTCACATAGATGGGCGGTATCAATTTCACTTCATGGCCGAGTGCTCCAATCTGACGCCCCCAGTCATGCGCGGTCGCGCAGGCCTCCATAGCAACGGTGCAGTTTGGTTGTTGTGCAAAAAATGGTACAACTTGCGCCCGGGACAGTTTCTTGCGGAACAAGACATCCCCACCAGCTGTCGCCCCATGCGCCTGAAAACTGCGCTTTGCCAAGTCTACTCCGATGATTGCAACCATTTCCATTGCCGCCTCCTCTGTTTCTGGTCTGTTAAGACAGTACCAGCATGGCACATCGCGATGCCGTCGGGAGGGGCATCCACTCCATCAGGTTGCAGGACGGAGCCGCCGTTCGCCGCTCCGGTCTTTGCCGAAAAGCATACAGCATCTGGAGTTTTCACACAGCCTCGGCTCTCTCCGCCCGCCCAGGCTCGCCGCAGCGGACGGCAAGATCGAGCGGGCATATTTCGCGCGGCTCCACTGCATGTTATTTAGATCATATAGCTGCCGATCTAGTGGCTTCCAGACGAGGTTCGAAGATGGAAGAACACCAATTGTATGCGAAAGTTGAGGAAGGAAGAGAGGCCTTCTCGCCGCCAATTAGTGATTTGGAGGAGCTACTTAGAAGCATACCTGACGAAGCTTTGCGCAGAACCATGCTGCGATCTTTGGGTGAAGTTATGGGTAACCTAGAAACCATTGCCTATGAGTACCGCAAGCACCTTGGAACGACAAATCTGTAAGCTGTGTGTTTCGAAAGAACAGCAACTTTGTCCCGCACCGCTATCGTTCGTAGACGTGTATTGAATGGCCGCAAAGCGCCGTTCGTGCTCCGCTGCGCATGCGAGGGGCCGCCAGGCGTCAGATGGCGGCTGTGGGCTCGAAGCGAGTTATACCCTAACAGGTCGCTGAAATAGCCCCTGAGCCGGAACGCTGTCCTGCCATCAGGGCTAGTTCGTGTGATCACCATGTCCTTTCGGCTCGCTCGACGTTCGCGCCAGGTGCCGTTCTCCCGCGTCACGCGGCCAGCAACCGGGGCAGTCTTGCAAGGTTGTTCGCCGCCATAGTCAGGATGAACCGCGAACGGACACGCTCGACACCGCGATACAGGGTTTGGGCCATGCCTCCGACTGTCTTGGCCCAGCCAAACGGTTCCTCGATCCTCTTGCGGTGCTTCTGTGACAGGGCGTAGCCTTCATGCCGGGTGGTTCGGCCATCGATCGCGGAGTATCTCGATTTCTGCGACATGGGGCGTGACGCAAGCTTGGCGCAGGTCGGAAACGAACCCGGAGGCGTCATAGCCCTTGTCGGCGCCCAGCGTCAGTTGCCGGGTTGATCCAGGGGAATGGCGATGGATCATGTCCAGCGCGGCCTTGGGTTCGGCAGGACCGTCGGCCTGGGTCAGGTCGCCCTGTACGACCAGGCCCGAGCGGTTCTCCATCAGCGCATGCCCGATGAAGCACAACATGGCCCCGGTGCCGGGGGATTTCTTGTAGAGCCGTGCGTCCGGATCGGTGGTCGATACGTGGGTGGCGTTGGAGCGCTTCTCGCCCTTGAAGTCGACCTCGGCATTGCGGCGGCGGTGGGAATTGCGGGGCATCGGATCGGTCTCGGCGGGGCTATCGGAAGGCTCGGTTTCGGGCGTGGTGTCCGGGGCGGGCGGATCACCCGGCCCATCATCGTCAGGCGGACTGGCCTCTGCCTTCGGCTGGAAACTCTTCATCGACGCCCAGGCCTTCACCAAGGTGCCATCCACCGAGAAATGCTCGTCCGACAGCAGCGGCGCGACCTCGCGGTGGGCGAGGATCGCCGCCATCACCTTGCGCGACATCTCGGTCGTCAGCAGCCGGTCGCGGTTCTTCGTGAACACGGTCGGAACCCATACCTGATAATCGATCCCGAGGCCGACAAACCAGCGGAACATCAGGTTCTAGTTCATCTGCTCCATGAGCTGCCGCTCGGATCGGATCGAAAACAGGATCTGGAGCAAGCTCGCACGGATCAGCCGCTCCGGCGGGATCGAAGGGCGGCCGAAATCGGTGTAGAGCGCCTCGAATTCAGCATCGAGACTGGCGAGCGCGTCATTGACCACTTGTCTGATTTTGCGCAGCGGGTGTCTCGGCGGGATGCGCTCTTCCAGATCCACGTAGCTGAACAGCGACCCGCTCGTCTCGTCCCTCCCACGCATCATTACCCCCGCCGGTACCCTGCCGAAGGTGAATCATGTTCTCAAACCGCTGTCGAGGCGGAACTATTTCAGCAGCCTGCTAAAGACTTCAATGTAAAGTTAGTCCGCTTAAGCCTTTGTAATAAATATTTTTATTCGTCCACTTCTGTCTTTGTGTGTCCATGTTTTTCATACGTAATACGGACTTCGTCTCCGCCACCCACACTTTACATTAGATTTTTCATTGCCGCTGGATGTGGCTTTGAGTGGCTCTTGCTGCACAAATTTCATAAGGGCCCAACTGCGCGTGCACACCAGCTATCCCGCTGGATGCACACAGTGAATCCTTCTCGAAATTTGTGCAACGAAGCAGAAACCTACAGTTCACAGGATTGCCGCTCCCTAATTGTCCTTTGCCCCGGGTCAAACTAAGGGTATTTGTTCAAATACGATAGAAGTGTTCAAATTTGGAGGGCGCATGGCAGAAGAGGTGAGCGTGGAGAAGAGACCGGATTATTCGGTGCCGCCGGTCATTCGGGCCTTTGCTCTGCTGCGTCATATCGCTGCCGGAAACCGCTGCCGCAACATCAGCAAGACGTCCAAGGCGCTGGGGATAAACCGTACAACTTTGATCCGGCTGCTGGCAACGCTTGAAGCAGAGGGCATGATCGAGTCGGCGGGGGAGGGCAATGGCTACAGGCTGGGCACCGGCCTGATCGCGCTGGCCTCCGAAGCGCTGAATGAACGGTCGATCGTGCAGGTGGCGCGCCCCTATCTGCGAAAGCTGGTGGCGGAGCTGAACCTCTCCTCGCATCTTGGCGTGCTGGATGGCCGCGAGATTGTTTATCTGCTTCGTGAAACGCCGAACTCTCACCTCGCCAGCAACGTGCGTGAAGGGACCCGGCTGCCGGCCCATGCCACGACCATCGGCCGGATGCTGCTGTCACAGCTGCCTCAGGTGATGCTGCGGCAGCTCTACAAAGGGGCAACCCTCGACTCCTTTACCGAAAAGACCCGGACCAGCCTTCAGGAGCTGGAGCAACAGCTGGATCAGGACCGGATGCAGGGCATTGCCTGGAGCCAGGCGAATTTCGAGCCGGGGATCGGCTCGGCCGCAGTGATCGTCTATGATCACCTCGGCTCGCCGGCCGGGGCGGTGAACGTTACGGGTCACGCCAGCGACTTTGCCCTGGACAGCGGCAATCTGCTGCGCATTGAAACCGCGCTCAAGGCTGTTGCGCAGGAGATTTCCGAGGCGCTTGGCTATCGCGGCTGGGCCTCAGACCAGATGTGAGCGCAGCGCCTGGCGCAAAAAAAAGGCCCCCCGTGCGGGAGGGCCAGTTTCAGGGAGGTATCTTGAAGGATCAGGCCTTTTCGTAGCTGACGCCATCATCTGCTGCAGTGCCAATCACGTGCCAGACGGCAGCGGGCGCGGCGGAGTTGTTGCGGAACCAGTGGACGCGGCCAGCCGGGGTTTTAACCAGATCCCGCGGCCCCAGTTCGACTTCGACCTGTTCGCCGTCCTGTTCCCAGCCCACGGTCAGCGACCCTTCAAGGACAAGGAAAGCATCTTCGACGGCGCGGGTGTAGGGTTTCACTGCAACACCGGCAGGAACGCCCCACATTTCCTTACGGCAGGTGTCGTAATCAATGCCGCCTTCGCCGACATAGACCTTGCGGGTGAAGCCTGCGTCTTCCCAGATTGTGGGCAGATCGGCATGACGCACCACGTATTGCGACATGAGTTGCTGAAGCGGGTGATCGCCTTCCGGGTCAAAGGGCAGAGTCTTGCCCGGTTCCGCACCAAAGCTGCGAGCGAGTTCCGGGGCGTGTTCCTTCGGGTGGTAGTGGTAGACTGGCGGCAGCGGCTTGCCGACGTCGACGGAAATCGACATCAGCACCGGCTCCACACCGTCGACGCGGAAACCATGGCCGATTTCGCGGGCGTTCAGGATCATGTCCTTAGGGCCGAGGTTCACTTCGACGACTTCACCGTCCTTTTCCCAGCCGACAACCAGCGCCCCATTGATGATGAGGAAGCTTTCCTCAATCTCGTGGCTGTGGCAGGCGGCGTATTTTCCCGGCTCCTTATAGATAAGGGAGACGGTGAAATTGTCCGGCTTCAGGGTTGTTGTGTCTCCCTCCTTGGGCGAGCCGCCAGATCCGATGTAGCGCATCTGGGCGCGTTCCAGTTCGGGAAAACCGCGATTGGACGGAAAGGCATCCCAGTCGAATTTCTTGTCGGTAAAGCGCCCGGTATGCGCTTTCAGCTCTTTTGCCAGGGCAGAGGCGGGAGTGGATTGCATGTTCATATTGTCCTCACAGGTCCGGGAAAGATGGCAGCAGTCTAGCCAAATCGCGTTTTGCATGGCACACATGGTTTTACATATAAAACGCATGAGAGGTTCACCATGTCCGAGGACCGCTATCTGGTGTCCGGCTTGATTCGAGGTTTGGATGTCCTGCAGGCCTTCACACCGGAACGGCCGGAACTGTCGCTGTCGGAAATTGCCGGGATTCTGGGGATCAGCCGGTCGGCGGCCTTTCGCCCGGTCTATACGCTTGCCAGCCTGGGATTCCTGCTGCAGGACCGGAACAGCCAGCGCTACTCCCTCGGACCGGCGGTGCTGCGATTGGGGTATGGCTATCTGGCGACGCGCGAATTGGTCGAGATCGCATTACCCGTTCTTGAGACCCTGCGCGACCAGAGCGGCTGGTCGGCGCATCTCGGGGTGCGGGACGGGCGCGCGGTCCTGTACATGCTGCGGGTGCCGGCGCTCAGCGGCCTCGACAGTATCGTCCATGTGGGAAGCCGCCTGCCTGCATCGGCCACCACCATGGGGCGGGTGCTGCTCGCGGGGCTACGGGAGAGCGAGGTCATCTCGCTTTACCGGGACGAGGATTTCAGCCGGGCGCCGGGGCGCAGCCCGCGCAGCCAGGCCGCCCTGCTTGCCCAGTGGAACGGGGATCTGGGGGCCAAGGCAATTGTGCAGGTCGGAGAGTTTGAAGCCGGGATGGCCTCGATCGCGGCACCGGTGCGTGACATGACCGGAGATGTTGCCGCTGCGGTCAACCTGACCCGGACGTTTTCGGAACGGCCCGGCCCGGATCAGCTTTCCGGGATTGAAGCGCAGGTCACAGAAGCCGCAGCACGGCTGTCGGGTTTGCTGGGCTGGCAGGAGGCGAAGAGGCAGATGTAAAAAGCTCCGGCCGGAACCGGAGCTTCTTTGCCGCCACTGCGGATCTCAGGCGGCCTGCGCCTCCAGCCCGCGCCAGGCGTCATAGCCATAGACCCAATCCGCATTGCCGCCTTTCTTGAGCCAGTCGTTGGCAAGCGACCCTTCCTGAACGCGGGTGGTGCGGGGAATGCGGGCTTGCGCATAGCGCTCGAGCGCTTCGGGCAGTGCGTCAAAGCCGACCCCTTCGACGGCACGGGCCAGAACGATCGCATCTTCCGATGCCATGCAGGCCCCCTGCGCCATAAAGGGGACCATCGGGTGTGCGGCATCGCCCAGCAGCACCACGCGGCCTTCGGACCAGCGCGCCATCGGCTCGCGCACATGCAGGGCAGAGCGGGTCACCCCGGTGCAGGCGCTGAGCAGGGCACGGGCCTCCGGATGGAAATCCTTGTAGATTGCGCGCAATTCTTCAATATCTCCCGGCAAGGTCCAGCCTTCTTCTGTCCAGTCTTTCTGGCCGGTGGTGGCAAAGACAAAGATCTCCCTGCCCTGATTGAGCGGGAAGGTGACGATCTGAAGCTCCGGCACCGGGCCCCACCATTTGGTAAAGCTGTCGAGGTTCGGCAGATCCGGAGCGGCGTCACGCGCAAAGGTGCCGCGATAGGAGACAAGGCCGGTGAACTTTGGCGCATCGGCACCGTAAAGCGCATGGCGCACCGCTGAGTGTATCCCATCCGCACCGATCACCAGATCGGCACTAAAGTCGCTGCCGTCTTCGAACTGCAGCGTTGCCCTGGTTTCATCCTGTCGCACTCCGCTCACGCGGGCGCCAAAGCGAAGCGTGTCCGGTTTCAGCGCCGCCTGCAGGGCATCGAGCAGATCAGCACGGTGAATGGTCAGCTGCGGGGCGCCGTATTTCTTTTCAGCGGCGGCGCTCATCGGCAGTTTTGAGGTCACGTCACCGCTGTCCCACATACGGGAGATGCGGAATTCCGGCCGCGCCGCGGTGCGCCGCAATGCGCCGCCCAGCCCCAGATGGTCCAGCGCATGGACCGCATTGGGGGTGAGATTCACGTCGGCGCCGATTCTTCCGTAGGCCCGCGCTTGCTCAAAAATGGTGACCGCGTGCCCCTGATTCTGCAGGGCGATCGCCACGGCCATGCCGCCAACTCCGCCCCCGGCTACTGCAACTTTCAATGCCATTATCTGCACTCCCGATTGTTCACAATATAACATAGTGTTCAAATAGTGACTTTGGCGAGGGGGTTGCGGCCTGTCAAGTGGGCTGTCTTTTAACGAGCTCCCCGGGAGCTCCGCTAAGCCAGATTCAAAAAATGTTGACAGATCGGAGGAGTTTCGGCAGGCTGAATTATGAACAGTTTGTTCTATATTGAACAATATGCTAGCGATGGGAGACGGAAATGAACATCATTGAACACGGGCATCGCCACACGGCCGGCTGCGGCCTGGAGGTCTGACATGACGCTTGAATTCCGATCCGTCACTAAGCAGTTCGCCACACCGACAGGCACCCTGACTGCAATCCGCGACCTGAATTTCCGGGTTGAAGAAGGTGAATTCGTCTCGGTTGTCGGCCCCTCGGGCTGCGGCAAGTCAACATTGCTCAGCATGACCGCGGGCCTGTATCAGCCGACCAGCGGTGAAGTTCTGGTCAGCAACCGCCCAGTGACCGGCCCCAACGCCGAAGTGGGCTTCATGCTGCAGAAGGACCTGCTGCTGCCCTGGCGGACGATCCTGTCCAACATCGAATTCGGGTTGGAGGCCCGCGGCGTTGCCAAGGCCGCGCGGCGTGAACGGGCGCTGCAGGAGCTGAAACACTGTCAGCTCGAAGGCTTTGGCGAACAGTACCCTTACCAGCTCTCCGGCGGCATGCGGCAGCGGGCGGCGCTTGCGCGCACATTGGCCATTGATCCGGAAATCATCCTGCTGGACGAACCGTTCTCGGCGCTGGACGCGCAGACCAAGCTGATCATCCAGGACAATTTTGCCGCCACCATCAAGGAAACCGCCAAGACCACGCTGCTGATAACCCACGACTTGGCGGAGGCGGTGCTGATGTCGGACCGCATTCTGGTGCTCTCAGAGCGCCCGGGGACCATCGTTGCCGAACTCAAAGTCGACCTGCCGCACCGCGAGTCGCCTCTCAAACGCCGGGTGTTGCCCGAGGTCGCGGATTATGCCGCGCAGATCTTCAAGCATCTGAAACTCGAAAACCAGGCCGCTTGAAGCGGCAGAACCACAGGGGAAAGACATGAAACGCAAACTTGCAAACGTTCTTGCCGCAGCCGTGATTGCCGTGACCGGGGGAGTTGCCCATGCCGGTGAACAGGTGACCTACCTGTTTCCGGCACCAGATTTCCTGCCCGCCTTTGCGCCGTTCCAGCTGGCCAAGGCCAAGGGCTATTTCGAGGACGCCGGTCTTGACGTTACCTTCCGCGTCGGCAAGGGCGGTGCTGATGTGGCGACCCAGGTTGCGGTCGGCAACGCTGACCTCGGCGGCGGCATTGGCGACACTCCGATTGTGGTGCGCGCCAACGGGCTTGACGTGCGCGGCGTCGCGCTGCTGGGCGGCCGCGGGCTGACCCAGATCGCCTGGCGCAGCGAAAGCGGCATTGCCGGCGCTGCGGACTTGAAGGGCAAGTCGATCGGCGTGCTCTCCTTTCAGGACACCACCTATTACAACCTCCTTGGCGTGCTGGCGTCAGCCGGCCTGACCAAGGCGGATGCCGACATCCAGGCGGTCGGCCCGGGCGGCATTATCCAGCTGTCGATCGCAGGCAAGCTTGATGCCATGTCCGGCGTGCCGGAATGGATCGCAGCCATCGAAGGCGCCGGCGTCGAGATGGGCCAGATGCCGGTGGACTCTGTGTTCCCGGCGATGGCGCAGGCCATTATCGCCTCGGATACAGTGATCGCAGAGCGGCCCGAGATGGTGCAGGGCTTTATCAATGCGGTGCTGCGGGCGGTAAAGGATATCCAAACCGACCCGAAAGCCGCTGCCGCCGAATTCACCGCCGCAGTGCCGCAGCATACGGGCAAGGAAGCGATGATCGAAGGCATCCTGCGCTCTTATGCCGAGCTGGTCTACCCGGAAGCACCGGATCAGCCGCTTGGCACCTTTGACCCTGTTCGGATCGAAAAGGTCCAATCCTTCTATGTCGATAACGGCCTCGTGCGCTCTTCGGTGCCGGTCGAAGACCTCTACACCAATGACTTTGTGAAATGACCGATACAACGCAAACCCGCGAGGGGGGCACCCCCCCCGCATGCCCCGCCGAACCGAGGATCTCGCCGATGCGCGCCCTGAACCCAGTCACAATCACCAGCTTGGGCATCCTGACCCTGGTGCTGCTGGCATGGGAGTTCCTGCCGCCGGCGCTGGATGTTCCGAAATTCATTATTCCGACCCTGTCCGACTGCCTGGTTGAAGCCAAGCGCATGTGGGCACAGGAAGGGCTGCTGAACCATACGCTGTCGACCGCACTCTACACCGTTCTTGGTTTTGCCGTGGGCAGCGCGCTGGGTGCGGTGATGGGCTATCTTCTTGGCATGTCGGCCTTCTGGGAAAAAGTGCTGTCGCCCTACATCCTGGCGCTGCAGATCGCGCCCAAGGTCGCCTTCGCGCCGCTGTTCATCATGTGGTTCGGCTACAACTCCATCCCCAAGCTGCTGGTGACGGTGCTGATCGTGTTCTTCCCGGTGCTGGTCAACGTGCTGCAGGCGATGCGCACCGTCGACCGCGATCTGGTGAACCTGGCCCGCGCCTATAGCCTTTCGCGCTTTGGAATCTTCCTGAAAGTCGAGATGCCTTCAACCCTGCCGAACCTGATGGCCGGGCTGCGTATTGCTTCGACCCTTGCGGTGATCGGCGTCACCGTCGGCGAATTGGTCGGCGGCAATACCGGGCTCGGCTTTCTGATCTCCTATGGCGGCGGCCAGGCCAATGCCGCGATGGTTTTCATCGCCATCGTGCTGCTGACGGTGATCGGCTTCCTGCTCTACACCGTACTGGTACGGATTGAAGACCGCGTGCTGCATTATCTTCCGAAGGCGGAAAGCTGATGCTGGACGGACGCAACATCATCGTGACCGGCGCCGCACGCGGTCTTGGCGCCGAGATTGCCAAAACTTTGGCGGAACAGGGTGCCCGGCTGATCCTCGCCGATATCCTCGAAGAGGAAGGCCGGGCGACCGCAGAGACCCTCGGTGCGGAGTTCCTGCCGGTCGATCTCGCAGAGCCGGCATCAATCGAAGCCATGGGCAAAGCTGCGGCGGAGCTGACCGGCGGCGTCCTGCACGGGCTGGTCAACAACGGCGCGATTGCCACCGGCATCGGCGGCATCCCCTTTGACGAGATCGCCATTGATAGCTGGGATCTGGTGCAGCGCGTCAATGTGCGCGGGACCTGGCTGATGATCAGAGCGATGACGCCACTGCTCAAAACCTCCGGCTCCGGACGGATCGTGAACCTCGCCTCCGACACGGCGATTTGGGGCGCGCCGAATCTGATGTCCTACGTCGCCTCCAAGGGCGCGGTGATCTCGATGACCCGCTCGCTGGCACGGGAACTGGGACCCTGCCACATCGGCGTGACCGCCGTGGCGCCCGGTATCCTGACCACCGAGTCGACGGAATATGTCCCGGTGGAGCGGCATGACCTTTATGCCGGCCGCAGCGCCGTACCCGGCCGGCAAGCGCCGGAGCAGGTGACAAGTGTGGTGGCGTTCCTGCTGAGCAGCGGGGCGCTGACCCTCACCGGGCAGGTGCTGCCGGTGAACAACGGTTTTGTGTTCGCGTGATGGACCGGATCGCAACATATCAGTCCGGCGGCATCGAATATGCCGAACGTGCGGGCACCGGGCCCTGCCTGCTGCTGCTGCACGGGATCGGGTCGAACGCCCATTCTTTTGCACCGCTGATCCCGCATCTGCCGCAGGACTGGCGGGTGATTGCCTGGAATGCGCCGGGCTACGGACAGTCAGCGCCGCTTCAGGGCGACTGGCCGGTGGCCTTCGACTACGCCCAGGCGCTGCTGGATTTCATGGACCGCCTCGGTCTTGATCAGGTGATGCTGGCGGGCCATTCGCTGGGCGCGCTCACCGCGGGTGCCTTTGCGGCGAGCTTCCGGGACCGGGTGTCCCGGCTGCTGCTGGCCTCGCCCGCGCTGGGGCATGGCATGGCCCGCGGCGGCCCGCCCAGCCCGGCGGCCCGGACCCGGATCAGCGATCTGGAGGCTCTGGGGCCGGAAGCCTTTGCCGCTGCCCGGGCGGCCCGGCTGGTGCATCAGCCCGAAGCCAGCCCGGAACTGGTTGCGGCGGTGCAGCGCAATATGGCGCAAGTCCGCATGCCCGGCTACGGCCAGGCGGCGCGGATGCTCGCCTCCGGCCGGTTGCTGGATGATGCCCGGCGGATCGCCGTTCCAGTGGATGTCATCGTTGGCGCCTGTGACGCCGTGACACCGCCCGAAGGGGCAAGACGCGTCCATGCCGCGCTGCGGCCGGATTGGCGTGGAACCTACACCGTGCTGCCCGATGCGGGGCATGCGCTTTACCAGCAGGACCCCGCGGGCTTTGCCGCTGCTTTGGTGGCCCTTGCTGAACCCGGCCGCGCGAGCGGGAACAAGGAGGTTGTGAAATGACGGAAATAGTACGAGTCGGCAGTTTGCGCGGCATCGTTATGCGCGGCCCGGGCCTGACGGCCACGCTGCCCTTCTATGAAGACATGTGGGGCCTGAACCTTGCGCATAAGGAAGATGGCGCCGCCTATCTGCGCGGCACCGGCAATGAGGCCTTTCTTTATGGTCTGAAAGAGGGGCCGGTCTTTGGCATCGAATATGTGCATTTTTCCATGCCGGACCGCGCCTCGATGCAGGCGCTGCACGATCAGGTTACCGCCAAGGGCGCCGATGTCGTGCGCCCCTTGGGTGAATTCAGCGACTATGCTGGCGGCTACGGCTTCGAGGTTCTCGACCCCGACAACCGCCGCCTGCGGTTCCGCTGCGATGCGCTGGAACTTGACGAGGCGCCGGAATGGGCCAAGCCCCGCAAGGTCAGCCATGTGGTGCTGAACACCCCCGACCTCGAATCCCGCGAGGCCTGGTATCAGGAGGTTCTGGGCTTCCGGGTATCGGATTACTCCGCCGACCAGATGGTGTTCCTGCGCTGCAATTCGGACCATCATTCGATTGCGCTGGTGCGCGGCAACTACGCTTCGGTAAACCACGTCGCCTTCGAGATGCCTTCGATCGACGAATTCATGCGCGGCATTGGCCGGATGAAGCAGAAGGGCCATCTGCCAACCTGGGGCCCGGGCCGCCACGGGCCGGGCAACAACCCCTTTGCCTATTTCGTCTCGCCCTCGGGCTTTGTGATCGAATTCACTTCAGAGCTGCAGCAGATCGACGAGTCCACCCACGAAGCCCAGGTCTGGCCGCGCGACGATCCGGAGAAGATGGACCAGTGGATGACCGCCGGCCCGCCGACGCCGGCGCAGCGCGCGGTGATGCAGGGCCGCCCGGATCCGGGCTTCCCGGAGTTCCGCAAACACGGGGGAACGAACTGATGGATCTGAAATACGCAAACCGCACTGCGGTGGTGACCGGCGGTTCTTCCGGGATTGGCCTGGCCACCGTGCGCAAGCTCCTGGAGGAAGGCGCAAATGTTGCCCTCTGCGCCCGCACCGAAGGCCGGTTGATGGATGTCGCGTCGGTGCTGAAGCGGGATTATGGCGACGGCCGGGTGCTGGCGCGTGCGCTGTCGGTGCTCGATCCAGAAGCGATGAATGCCTTTGCCGCCGAGGTGAAGCAGACCTTCGGCCGCTGCGATCTGCTGGTCAACAATGCGGGCCAGGGGCGGGTCTCGACCTTTGCCGATACAACGGACGACGACTGGCGTGCGGAATATGAGCTGAAGCTGTTCAGCCAGATCCACCCCCTCAGGGCCTTCCTGCCGATGCTGAAAGAAGCCGAAGGCGCCGTGGTGGCGGTCAATTCGCTGCTCGCCTTGCAGCCCGAGCCGCATATGGTCTGCACCTCCTCGGCCCGGGCCGGTGTGCAGAACCTGCTGAAATCGCTCTCGGTGGAATTGGCGCCGGAGGTGCGGGTCAACTCGATCCTGCTGGGCATGGTCGGCTCCGGCCAATGGACCCGCCGTTTTGCCGAACGCGAGGATCAAAACCAGAGCCGCGAGGAATGGTACGGCAACCTGGCCCGTAAGAAGGGCATACCGCTGGGCCGCCTGGGCGACCCGGAAGAGGCCGCCGCGGCGATCACCTTCCTGGGCTCGCATGCGGCCAGCTACATCACGGGTGCGCAGCTGGAAGTCTCCGGCGGCCTGTCACGATCAATCTGAGGAAAAAGAGATGAAAATGGAACCTATTGCAGACGCGGGAACCGTCGGGGACTTTATCGCCCGCTACCTGGCCGACATCGGGGTGACCACCATCTTTGGCGTGATCTCGATCCACAACATGCCGATCCTCGACGCCGTGGCGCGCCAGGACCGGATCCGCTTTGTGCCTGCCCGCGGCGAGGCCGGCGCCATGAACATGGCCGATGCCTATGCCCGGGTGACCGGGCACCTGGGGGTCTGCATGACCTCCACCGGAACTGCCGCAGGCAACGCTGCCGGGGCGCAGGCAGAGGCGCTGACCGCAGGCTCGCCGGTACTGCATATCACCACCCAGGTGGACCGTGAATTCGCCGACCGCGACCGTGCCGCCATCCACGACGTGCCGCGCCAGCCAGAGATGCTGCGCGGGGTTTCCAAGGCGGTCTACCGCATGTGGGATGCCGGCGGCGCCATTGGCACGCTGACCGCGGCGGTGTCGTCGGCGATGTCCGCCCCCTCCGGCCCGGTGAGCCTTGAGATCCCTGTTGACGTTCAGCGCTCGCCCGCGCATCCGGCCACCCGTGTGCATGCGCCGGAAGTGCAGAAGCCGCGCGCCCCTGACAGCGTCATTGAGGAGATCGCCGAGCGCGTCAAAGCCGCCAAACGGCCGATGATCTGGCTGGGCGGCGGCGCCCGCGGCGCCGGGAAAGAGGCGACCGAACTGATGCGCCGGGGCTTTGGTATTGTGACCTCCACCAATGGCCGCGCTGTGGTTTCGGAAGAGGAGAGCGGCTCGCTCGGGGCCTTCAACATGACGCCCGAGGCGGCGGCGCTTTATGATAGCTGCGATCTGATGATCGTTGCCGGCTCCCGCCTGCGCGGTAATGAGACCCGCAACAACAAGCTGCCGCTGCCGCGTCCGCTGATCCAGATCGACGCCGAAGCCAGCCAGGGCGGGCGCAACTACCCGGTTGAGGTCTTCGCCCATGGCGATGCCGCCGATACCCTGGCGCGGCTTCTGCAGCTGCTGCCGGAAAAACTGGACACGGATCCGGAGCTGCCCTTCGATATCGCCCGCACCCGCGCCCAATCCGAAGGCCGGATGCGCGACATCCTCGGCCCCTACAGCGTGGTGGCCGATGTGCTGGCGGAAAAGGTCAGCACCGGTGGCCACGCCTGGGTGCGCGATGTCACCATCTCGAACTCCACCTTCGGCAACCGTTATGTGCGGATTTCCGACCCCAAACTCGGTGTGCATGCGCTGGGGGGAGGCATCGGGCAGGGCGTGTCGATGGGGATCGGCGCGGCGCTTGCCTCTGACGGACCGAAAGCAATCACCATTCTGGGCGATGGCGGCACTATGCTGGGGCTGGCCGAAATGATCACCGCCGTCGATGAGCGCGCGCCGCTGGTCTACGTGCTGATGAATGATCAGGCTTACGGGGTGATCCAGAACATTCAGGACGCTCAATACGACAGCCGCCGTCACTACTCCCAGGTCGCGGTGCCGGATTTCGAAGCCTTTTGCGCCTCGATCGCCATGCCGCACCAGAAGGTCACCGACGTCGAAGATTTCGGGACCGCTCTTGAAGCTGCTCTGGCCGCTCGCGGTCCGCAGGTGATTGAGGTCGACATGTGCGCCATCGGCCCCTTCGCCGAAGCCTTTTCCGGTCCCCCTGCAGGTGCCGCAGGGAACAAGGAGTAACTTGATGGATCTCGCACTGATCGGATTCGGCAATATCGCCACCACGCTGCTGTCGCTGCTGAACGACACGCTGGATGCGCCGCTGGACAGCCTCACCGTCATGGTTCTGCCGGAGTTTGCCGAAGATACCGAAGCGCGGCTTGAGCACGACTTCGCCGGGCTGGCCGCGGACCGGCAGGTGGTCACATCCGTTCCCGCGCTACTGGAGGCGCGGCCGGACCTGCTGATCGAATGTGCCGGCCATGCGGTGGTCAAAGCCCATCTGCCCGAGGTGCTGCGGTCCGGGGTGGACACCATCCTGGTGTCTATCGGCGCGCTGGCGGATGACCGGCTGCACGCGGATCTTCGCGCCGCCGCGCGGGAAGGCGATGCCCGGCTGATCCTGCCGGCCGGGGCCGTCGGCGGCATCGACCTGCTGTCGGCGCTTGGCGCGGCTGGGGGGCTGGAAGTGACTTATCGCGGCATCAAGCCGCCAAAGGCCTGGACCGGCACCCCGGCGGAAGAAGCGCTTGATCTTGATCACCTTGGTGAACGGGCGATCTTCTTCACCGGCAACGCCCGTGAAGCGGCGACAGCCTACCCCAAGAATGCCAATGTCGCGGCAACGCTGGCCCTCGCGGGGGCCGGGTTCGAAGCCACCCGGGTCGAACTGGTCGCTGACCCTGCCGCGTCCGGCAATATGCATGAATACGAGGTCAGCTCGCCGCTCGCGCGCTATTCCATGCGGATCGAGAACCTGCCGTCGGCGGGCAACGCCAAGACCTCTGTCTCCACCGTCTATTCCGTGTTGCGGGAAATCCGCAACCGGATCGGCCCGTCTGCAATCTGAGGAGCTCTGCGATGAAAGATGCAAGTGATATCCCCCTGCCGGACGGCAAGCTGTTTGTCGGCGGCGAATGGGAAACCGGCACCGGTGCAGAGATCACCTCGATCTTCCCGGCCGACGGCTCGGTCAACCGGGTGCTGAAAGGTGCGTCGCGCGAAGACGGGCTGCGGGCGATTGCCCGTGCCAAGGCAGCGCAGGCCGACCCTGCTTGGCGCAGCCTGAAACCCCATGAACGGGCGCGCTATCTCTATGCCATCGCGGATGGCATCGAAGCCAACGCAGATCGCATTGCTTTCATCCAGAGCCGGGACACCGGCAAGACCCTGCGTGAAACCGGCGCGCTCGCGGCTTCGGCGGCTGCCACCTTCCGCTATTTCGGTGCGGTGCTGGAAACCACCGATGACAGCCTGACCGCTCAGCGCGGCACCGCGCTTACGATGTCGGTCTACGAACCTT
Source organism: Leisingera sp. SA215 (assembly GCF_055902035.1). Lineage (NCBI taxonomy): Bacteria > Pseudomonadati > Pseudomonadota > Alphaproteobacteria > Rhodobacterales > Roseobacteraceae > Leisingera > Leisingera sp. SA215. The sequence goes on from NZ_JBVVXU010000006.1 coordinate 139,503, forward strand.
TGGGTCTGGTGGCGGCCATCACGCCGTGGAATTCGCCCATCGCCTCTGATGCGCAGAAAGTGGCACCGGCGCTGGCGGCGGGCAATGCGGTGCTTCTGAAGCCTGCATCCTGGTCGCCGCTGGTGAGCCTCGAACTGGCCCGCATCGTCGAGGCGGCGGGGCTGCCCAAGGGGCTGTTCTCGGTGCTGCCCGGCGCCGGGTGCGAGATCGGCAACCTGCTGGTCGAACATCCCGATATCGCCAAGGTGAGCTTCACCGGCGGCACCTCGACGGGGCGGATGCTGGCAAAACAGGCGGCGGAAAAGCTGATGCCGGTCTCGCTGGAGCTGGGCGGCAAATCCCCGACCATCGTCTTTGCCGATGCGGATATCGATCAGGCCGTTGCCGGGGTAATGTTCGGCGTCTTCTCCTCCACCGGGCAAAGCTGCATCGCCGGCGCCCGGCTGTTTGTCGAAAAGCCGGTCTACGATGACTTTGTGGCCCGGCTGACCGAGGCGACGAAGCGGCTGAAGGTCGGTCATCCGTTTGAGGAGACCACGCAGGTGGCGCCGATGGTGCATCCGGATCACCGCGACAGCGTCGCCCGTTACGTCGAAATGGCGCGCAGCGAAGGGGCCGAGGTCCTGTGCGGCGGCAGTGCCCCAACAGGAGAGGGCTACGGCAAGGGCGCCTATTACCTGCCGACGATCCTTGCCGGGGTGCCCAATACCGCGCGGATCTGCCGCGAGGAGGTCTTTGGCCCGGTACTGGTCGTGCTGCCCTTCGAGGATGAGGCGGATGTGATCGCCCAGTCGAACGACAATGACTATGGTCTCGCGCTGGGTCTCTGGACCCGGGATTTCCCCAAGGCCTGGCGGGTCGGTCAGGCGATTTCCACCGGCACCGTCTGGGTCAATACCTACAAGCAGTTCTCGATCTCAACGCCCTTTGGCGGCGAGAAGGACAGCGGCATGGGCCGGGAAAAGGGCCGCGAGGGCATTCGCGCCTACATGGCTCAGAAATCGATCTATGTTGATCTGAGCGGTGCCCCCCATCCCTGGGCCGGTGCCGCGCTGGAGGCGTCATGACTGCACAGATTGCCATCGTGGGCGCAGGCCCGTCGGGCTGTTACCTGGCCCAGGCGCTGCTGAAGGCGCAGCCGGATCTGCAGGTCGATGTGATCGACAAGCTGCCGGTGCCCTACGGGCTGGTGCGCTACGGCGTGGCCCCCGACCATCAGGGCACCAAGGGGGTGATCCGCCAGTTTGCCCGGCTGTTCGAACGCCAGGGTGCGCGGTTCATCGGAAATCTGGCTGTGAACGAACAGATCTCGCTGGACGATCTGCGCGCCGCCTATGATGCGGTGGTGCTGGCGGCCGGTCTGCCGGGCGACCGCAGCCTGGGCATCCCCGGCGAGGATCTGGCCGGTGTCCATGCCTCGGGCCAGCTGACCCAGGCGATCAACGAGCATCCCGAGGCAGCGGATCTGCCGCGGCTGGGCAAGCATCCGGTGATCATGGGCAATGGCAATGTTGCCATTGACCTGCTGCGGCTGCTGGCCAAGACGCCGGAAGAGCTGGAAGGCTCCGACGCCGGGCCGGGTGTCAGCGCATGGCTCGCCGACAGCGGTATTGAGAGCCTGCAGATCATCGGCCGCTCGCAGGCGGGGCAGGCCAAGTTCGATCCCGTCATGGTCAAGGAATTGGGCAAGCTGGCCGGTGTCACCATCCGCGTGGAAGGTGCCGAAGACAGCGATGATCCCGAAGCCGCCAAGAAACTCGCCGCCTTGGCCGTGATCGACGGCCACGGCACCGGCCGCCGCCAGGTCACCTTCCGTTTTGGCCTGACGCCGGTGGCGCTGGAAGGTCGTGACCGTGTCGAAACCGCCGTGTTCCGCACCGCGGATGGCGGCGAAGAGCGCATTTTCTGCACCGCATTCCTGACCGCCATCGGGTTCCGGGCCGAAGGCGCGCTGGAGCGGGACGCGCTGGTTGCGGGGGCCGCGGACGCCGAAGGCGGCAAGCTGGGTGATGGTCTCTATGCCACCGGCTGGTTCCGCCGCGGCCCGCGCGGCACGATCCCGGAAAACCGCGCCGATGCCCAGGCGCTGGCAAAACGTATTCTGGCCGAAATCCCGGCAGAGGGCAGCGGCAAATCCGGCCGCGCCATCCTGGAGGGGCTGCCGGATCTGGTCAGCTACGAAGGCTGGCAGCGGATCGACACCGCCGAAACCGCCGCCGCGCCCGAGGGGCGCTGCCGCGTCAAGATCTCAACCCGTGCCCGCATGCTGGCACTTTCCAAGGCAAGCGAGGAGTTGCGCTGATGAATATTACCCTGCTGTACGGAACCGAAACCGGCAACGCCGAAATGCTGGCCGAAGACATCCAGTCGGAACTGGAGGGCGGTCACGAGGTGGATTGCCAGAATCTCGAAGATTTTGCCCCCGGCGATTTCGACCGGGATGCCTTCTATCTGCTGGTCTGCTCGACCTATGGCGACGGAGAGCTGCCGGCTTCGGCACAGCCCTTTGCCGAGGCGATGGCGGCGGCGGCGCCTGATCTAAGCGGTGTGCATTTCGCCATCTTCGGGCTGGGCGACAGCGAATATGACGAAACCTTCAATCAGGGAAGCGGCAAGCTCGCGGAACTCTTGGCCTCATATGGGGCCACGCAATTGGGCGAACGCATCGTGCATGACGCTTCCGGCGACGATCTTGCCGAGGATCTGGCCTTTCCCTGGGCCGAGGCTGCCGTGGCGATTGCCGCAGAAAAACTGAGCGAGGCGGCCTGACCGGCCCGCCTTTCCGAAACCCACCCTCAAAGGAGACCGCCATGCTGCAAGATCCCGCCCTGCGCACCCAGTCCAAAGGCCGCCCGCTGACCGATGCGGAAACCCGGTTCGCTCAAGATCTGGAGCGCATCTATGAAACCGGCTGTCACGATTTTGAAAAAGTCGTCGACGAGCTGAACAGCCGCAAGATCACCCGCCCGTCGGGCGAGGCCGGCGCCTGGACCCTGGAGGTCTTTGAAGCCGAACTGAAACAGATCAACGCATCGCATGATGCAGCGCATGCCGAACACGGCATCGGCGCCTGAGGGGGGAAAAGCCATGCAGAACAGTCAAAGCAATCGCAATCGTGTCGAGGAATACGTCTCTCAGGGGCTGCGCGGCTTCTGGATGCCGGTGGCCGCCTCGGTGCAGTTGAAAGCGGGCAAGCCGCTGGCGCGCCGGGTCGCGGGTGAGAACCTCGTGATGTGGCGCGATGGCGCAGGCCATGTCCATTGCATCGAGGATTTCTGTCCTCACCGCGGGGCAAAACTGTCGCTGGGACGTGTTCATGGCGACCACATCGCCTGCTGGTACCACGGTGTAACCGTGGATGGCACCGGCACCGTGGTGCGGGTGCCCGCGATGCCGGAATGCGCCCTGGAAGGCCGCAAGGCGCTGACCTCGTACGAGACCGCCGAGGCGGGTGGCGCAGTGTTCATCTACCTGCCCTCCGCCGACCGGCCCGAAGCGCCAGAGTTCACCCCGCCGGAAGAATTCGTCTCGGATGAATGGCAGGTCTTCCCCTGCATGACCCACTGGGACTGCAACTACCGCTTCAGCCTCGACAACGCAGCCGACCCGATGCACGCCTCCTATCTGCATGCGGACAGTTTCACCCTGGCCTATGGGTCGAAACAGGACACCATGAAGCTTGAAAAGCGCGAGAAGGGCTTCCAGATCGAGCGTGTCTCGCAACAGGGCGTGAACTTCGACTATACCGAGGTGGTGATAGATGAGGGCGTGATGTTCTTCCGCCTCGATATTCCTTACCCCGATGGCGCCGGTCCGGGCGGGCCGTTCCGGATCATCGGTTTCGCCACCCCCATCGACGAGCACACGCACCATAGCTTCTTCTGGCGCTGCCGCAAGGTGCAGGGTATGGCAGCGGAGAGCTGGCGCTTCCTCTACCGGGCCAGCCTCGAAGACCGTCACTGGCATGTTCTGGAACAGGACCGCACCATGCTGGAATCGATCCCCGAAGACGCCCGCCGCCGCGAGATGCTCTACCAGCATGATATCGGTGTCTCCCGCCTGCGGCAGATGATGGTCAAACGCGCCAAAGAGCATTTCAAGGCGCTGGATGCCCAGGAGGCGGAGAAGGAAAGCGCATGACGCCGATGTCTCCGCAGGAACTGCGCGCGGCTCTGACCGCGCCCTTCGTTCCCGGCGAGGCCCTGGATCTCAGGGCCCGCCGCATCACTGGCGCGCTGGACCTGTCGGGGCAGTCCCTTTGCGGCTTTGACCTGACGGGATCGGTCTTTGAAGGGCGGGTGACTCTCGCCGGGGCAACCTGTCTTGGCCTGACATGGTTCCGCAATTGCGTCTTTGAACAGGGGCTGGACGGCGGCGGCGCCGTCTTCGGCCATGATCTGAGGTGCGACGGCGCAGAGTTTCGTGGCGATGCCTGCCTGAGAGGTGCGGAAATGCGCGGCACCTGCGTTCTGGACGCCGCGGTGCTGCGGCAGAAGACGGACCTTGCGGGCGCAGAGATCCTGTCAAGCTTCTCCTGTGCGGCGACCCGGTTTCATGGCCCGGTCGATCTGGCCGGTGCGACGCTGCTCGGCGGGCTTTGGGCTGAAGGAGCCATCTTCCAAAGCGGTGTCAATGCGTCTGACGCTGAGGTTTATGGCCGTACATGGCTGCGCCGCATCACCGGGGCAGATGACAGAGGAGGGAGTTGCCACGCGTCGCTCATGGAGCAGATCACGCCCTACGGCTACATGTGGACTTAGGTCATGTTGATGGCGTGGATGCCTCCCACCATGAACCGCCCCGGCTTGCCCGGAGAGCAAAACTCTCAAAGGATAGCTCTCCATGGACAGGAAGAAGAATACGACAAGCCCGTACCCGGCCGAGTTCCGCGAGCGGGCGGTTCAGATGGTGATCGAGCATCTTGATGGCTACCGCAGCTTGACGGCCGCGGTGCGCGATATCGCCGGCAAGCTGGGCTGCTCACCGGACAGCCTGCGCGTCTGGTACAAGCAAGCGCAGCGCGACGCCTGCAAGGAAGCAGGGCCGACGAGCGCAGAAAAGACCCGCATCAAGGAACTCGAACGCGAGAACCGGGAGCTGCGGCAGGCGAACGAGATCCTGAAGAAGGCCAGCGCTTGTTTTGCCCAGGCGGAGCTCGACCGCCCGTTCCGCAAATGACTGCCTTCATTGACGAATTCCGGGAGGAGTTCGGGGTCGGGCCGATCTGCCGCGTGCTGCCGATCGCCCCTTCCACCTATCACGCACAGAAGGCAATCGCCCGGGAACCCTCCCTCGCATCCAGGCGGGCGCGGCGGGACCTGGAGTTGAAGGATGAGATCCACAAGATCTGGTCTGAGAACCGCAAACTCTACGGCGCGCGGAAGATCTGGCATGTCCTGAAGCGCGGCAACTTGGCCGTCGCGCGCTGCACCGTGGAAAGATTGATGCGGGAGATGGGGCTGCAGGGTGTCGTGCGCGGCAAGAAGACCGTCACGACAAATCCCGGCACCGCGAGGCCCGGCCCGGACGGCAAGGTCAACCGCGCGTTCCATGCCGATCGGCCAAACCAGCTCTGGGTGTCAGATTTCACATATGTGCCGACCTGGCCGGGCACCGTCTACGTCGCTTTCGTGATCGACGTTTTCGCGCGGCGGATTGTGGGTTGGCGTGTCTCCAGCCCGATGACAACCCAGTTCGTACTCGATGCGCTCGAGCAAGCGCTTTGGCAGAGAGAGCCACTTGAAAACAAGAGCTTGACCCATCACTCGGACCGCGGATCGCAATACCTGTCCATCAGGTATACCGAGCGGCTGGCCGATGCCGAGGTGGACCCATCAGTCGGAACGGTCGGGGGCCGCAGCATGACGCGCGCCGCACATCAAAACCACATCCAGGTCGCAGTTATATGCAAAGTCGGCTTTGTCAAATTGGCCTCTTGCGGCGGCGTTTGATGTCATGGGCTTGGGGACAACGACCGAGATGCCGGCGTCTTAGCTGGCGACGATTTCCTCACCTTTGTAATAGCCCTTATCGGCGATTGCTGTGAGCTGATCTGTCGTCATTTCTTCCTGCGCCGCCACGGCCATCATCGACAAAGCATCACGGTCAAATCCAAGCATCGTGACTTCATGAGCAAAGATCAGATGGTTATCAGCTTCGACAGCGGTTTGAACATTATAGCCAACGATCCGTGGCATCCGCGCCGTCGTCGCCATGGATCGGGCATCAGGATCGCTAAGCGAGACCTGCGTCTCGCCCGTCTCGTCCATGCGCTGTTCAATTGACCGGTAGCGCACCGCCTCTCTTTGCAGATGTTCCAAGTGTGCGTTCCATCCGTGCTTCTGGCAGCACCGTGCCCGTCTGCTCAAACACGGCGTCAGTGCGATCCAACTCACCAAGATAACGATCGATTGCTTTGTCGATCTCACCCAACTTCTGGCGCAGCTTACCACGCGTGTAATTCTTGGCTTTGGCATTCAGAGCTTTGAACCGGCTGCCATCGATGGCGACCACGTCCGCTTCCAGCAAATCCATGTTGCGACACAGGGCGACAAATTGTTGGCACACTTTGCGGATCGCAGGCCCGTTATCCTTGAGCTATTGTTAAATCTGGTTCTCTGAGTGCGGCATGTGTCAAGTCTTTTGCTTGTGTCCATTAGGGGTCATGGTTCTCTCCGAAGTCGCGATTTTAACGCTTCATAATGGTTTTCGGGAGCAGATCGTCATCAAATGTGTTTAGCGAGGTCCAGGCCTCGACCAGATTTGCGAGATCGATCAACTGCCGTCCCTTCAGGACGTGGTTTCTGCCACAAGTTCGCAGCTGAACTGGCCCCTATTTCGACCGGACATCTTGGCTTGACCAAGGAGGCTTAAGGATAGCCTTACTCTCCGGGTTTCGGACCGCAGACGCGGATTTCATCCTGGCGGCCTGCCGCTGCGGCCTCTTGCCCGAAGGCTGGAAGGTCACAACGCGGGGCGACGAGCGGCACCACGAACAGACACTCCGGGTACTTCAAGTTACAACATCAACTGGAACGTCCCGGTCCGGCGATCTCTACCGCCTCGTGCGCAATCTGTGCGAAGCGCTGCAGCAACCCTGCCCGCTGCTTGCCCTGCTGCCGCACGGCGAAAGCATCCCGGACCGTTTCAATACAGTCTTGCCCGAGTCTGGGAAAACCATCGCCGACCCTGCCTGCGGCACCGGCGGCTTCCCTTCCAAACCAAGCGCAGAATCGGACATATGGCGGACACGAGAAAAAGGGCTCAGCTGCGTTTTGCATCTAAGCCCTTGAAATCTTTGGTTGCGGGAGCAGGATTTGGACACTGTTTTATGCGGGCCGAATAATCCACAAGCACCAGCGGTCGTTTAAGTTTACGGTGATAAGACCGCCCGCCACGCACGGCAGAGTAGCGGTTCAGAAGAAGATACATAGAACGAGTTCATTGTCCGGCCGTGCAGATTTAAATCGTCTGCGCATCGGCTGGAGGAATTCACCCGGAAGACCAGGCTGCCTCGTAGGCCTCCTCGATCAGGACGACTTCCTCTTCGGTCAGCGCCGAGAATTCCTTGCGCAAAGCGCGCCTGGATAGCATGCCATTGCCCTGTTCCAGAAATCCTCGCAGCAGATCCACCTTGCGCGCCGGCAATTCCAGTATCTCGTCGATACTGGATTTGAACCGGTCAAAACGCTCAATGTAGTCGATTTCTTTGGGGAGGTCCCGCTCGACCGTTTCCCTGACGCAATCGGCGACGAACTCGGCATGCATGGTGCTGTCGAAGAAGCGGTAAAACACCGCTGTGTCCGACAGCACCTCTACATTCCCTTGGGCTGTGGGCTTCCAGTCGATGAACTCCATCATCGGCCCCGACACGGACTTTAGAACTTCGCTGTATTCCTCGATGCGCCGGTAGACCACGACGCTGATCGGGAAGACCAGGCCCGCTGGATTGAACCCGCCACGGGCCAAGACATGGTGCAGCAGATACCGATGAAGGCGACCGTTCCCATCCTCGAAGGGGTGGATATAGACAAAGCCGAACGACACCGCGGCCGCGACCACCATCGGATCAACGCCGCCCTCGAGAGCCCGCGCTTCATAGAGCGCAATTCCGTCCAGAAGGTCTTCCAGATCCTCGTGGCGGGCGCTGATATGCAACGGCTCCGGGATATTTCCGTCGCGGGTGTGGCCACCGATAAAACCGCCCTCCTTACGAACACCCATCTTCACGAAGCGCGCATCTCGCAAGACAATCTGTTGCAGGCGCTCAAGCTCGTCTTTCGATAGCTGGTGGCTTCCCGCCTCTCCGATCGCACGCGCCCAGCGGGCGGCACGCTGGGGGCCAGGCTTCTCCTGCTCGATCGCAAATGAGGCCTTGGAATCGTCCAGCAGCAGGAAGGCCGCGGCGCGCGACACGATATGCTGCGGCGCCTTTTCGGTGACCTCCCTTGCCCGACCCGGCAATTGAAGCGCGATCAGCTGGTCAAGCCTCGAAGACCTCCGCACGAGCGGACAAAAGGCCGGAGTGCCGGGCAGGTTGTCGATGATTTTGTGGCGCGCCGATCGAACTCCGGAGACCATGGCGAAATAGATGTCCGGATCAAGCGCTGGCTCATACTTCACCTTCCCCAGATCGGGCAGGTCCAGCTGCTCGTCTGTCAGCCATTCCCAGAAAAACCAAAGCCGTCGCGCAAAGAGGCCGGTCGCTCCCGTCAAGGCCCGGGAGATTTCGGAAGAGTCCGCAACCCTGGTGGTCTCATGCATGATCCGCAGATCGATGCCTTCGTTCTTGATGGCAAACATCAGGTGATCGAACACGGCCTCACCCGGCCATTGCTGCGTTCGGAAAATCTCCCACTCCGGCTCGGACCGGCGTTCATGTCGATCGGAGACAAGAGACAGGCGGCGCGGCATGGGCACGCGCAGGCCGAGCTCGCTGACCAGCCAGCCATATCCTGCAATCCGGCCCGGCCCGGGAAGCTTTTGTCCATAGAAATTCATCACCGCGCCTCGAAATCTCTCACCCATCCAGAGGATACTTAGATTTTCCTCACCCAAGTGACAAGATCACCCGCTACGAAAATCTTCACCGTGCGTCGATTTTCTTCACCATTAGCTCCATACCGCCGAATTTCCTCACCCCCCTCACCCGCCGCCGTGCATTCACAGGCGTCCCAGATACGGTCGCCCGGACAAAAACCACCAAAGAGTGTAGAGTCCCTACGGCCAGCACTCCTCCAGCTTGGTCTCGAACCGAAGGTTAGTGGATGACCACTCCGAAGGAAAACGTCGCCATCGCAACCGGTGAAATATCAGACGTTTTCGCAATCGACGTTGATGTCTCTGACGGAATGGTCGGTGAGAGCAACGACTTCTGCCGCAAGATTCCCAATGGCACGAAGAACCCCAAATCCTCGCTGACCTTGTTCCGCAACGGGTATTATCCCCGCATCGCTGTCACCGTGGACATGATCGCCACCGGCACCGACGTGAAACCGCTCGAATGCCTGCTGCTCATGCGGGACGTGAAGTCCAAGAACTACTTTGAGCAGATGAAAGGCCGCGATATCCGGGTGGTCAAACCCGATGACCTTAACAAGGCCTCCCCGTCGGCTTGGGCAAAAACCCACTATGTCATCATTGACGCGTTGGGCGTGACCAAATCCCTCAAAACCTCCAGCCAGCCGCTGGTCAGCAAGCCCTCAATCCCCTTCTGGAATCTGGCCATGCGGATAAAAACGCCAAAACCATCGCGCAGGAGTTCGAGGACTACCTGAAAGAACACCGCGACGCGACCGAAGCACTCCCGATCTACTTCAATACCTCTGCACAGCGGGCCAAGTTCACCCTGCCGATGATCAAGGCCGCGCTGAAGAAGCTGACCGAGGACCGCCCCCGCCATGCCTGGCTCAATGTCCGGCGGGCCTATGGGGCGGTCCGGGTCCGGCACGGTCGGGGACGCCGGGAAAAGCAGAAGCTCGAGACTGCCGTCGCCCCGGCCCTTGGGCGGCGGCCCGCTCAGCCCCGCTTCCCGGGCGCGTCTCAAACATGTCCCGGCGCTTCCCTTCCCAAACCCCGGCGGGGCGGCAATCGCCCGCTCACTCAACCCTTGGGCAAACTTCAATCGCAATACGTCTCCTATACGGCGCAGGGTCAGACGTCCTGTCGGCATCCGGCCCCTCCTTGTGATTCAGAGGGGAGTATCCTCGGTTCGTCGACCGGTTCCACCCATGATCCCGTGAAATCACTGACCGCGATCACGCGAAACGCGCCGGTCTGTCTTCCGTATAATGAAGGTCAGGGGCGGCAAACCTCGCAAAGACAGCCGGCGTTCAGGGCGGCTGTCTTGTTACGGATCCGTCTCCGAGGCCGGGGATCGGCGCGGCCGCTCGCGCCGCTTTGGCCCGGCTTCTAAAGTTTTTTGGCACCGGTGCTAAAAATTATTGGATTTTGGATCCAAAAATAATAAGACTGCATTGCAGAGTCGTGAGTTCCAAGCGCGGGTCTGGCAAAGCGAGTTATCGTGGCATCGGGCCGCGGCCCAGGCTGGGATCTCAGTTCGGCAGACTGGCCCGAAAGGCGGCTTATTCAAAAAGGAGCACTCATGTCCCAGAATATCTTCACGGGTACCATGCCCGCACTCATGACCCCTTGTAAGGCGGATCGCACCCCGGATTTCGACGCCCTGGTGAAAAAGGGCAAGGAAATGATCGCGGCCGGCATGTCTGCCGTGGTCTATTGCGGCTCCATGGGGGACTGGCCGCTGCTGAGCGACGAAGAGCGCATGACCGGTGTCGAGCGCCTGGTCGAAGCCGGTGTACCGACCGTTGTGGGCACCGGTGCGATCAACTCCAAATCCGCAGTGGCCCTGGCGGCCCATGCGCAGAAGGTCGGCGCTGCAGGCCTGATGGTGATCCCGCGTGTTCTGTCGCGCGGCACATCCGCCACCGCGCAGAAGAACCACTTCAAGGCGATCCTGACCGCGGCACCCGATGTGCCCGCGATCATCTACAACAGCCCGGTCTATGGTTTCGCCACCCGCGCCGATCTCTTCTTTGCGCTGCGCGCTGAACATCCGAACCTGGTTGGCTTCAAGGAATTCGGCGGCAAGGACGATCTGCGCTACGCGGCCGAGCATATCACCAGCAAGGACGATCAGGTCACCCTGATGGTCGGTGTGGACACCGAGGTTTACCACGGCTTCGTCAACTGTGGTGCCACCGGCTCGATCACCGGCATCGGTACCGCACTGCCCAAGGAAGCCCTGCTGCTGGCCGCTCTGTCGCAAAAAGCGGCTAAGGGAAACGCCGAAGCCCGCCTGCGCGCACGTGAGCTGGAAGAGGCCTTTGGCGTGCTCGCCAGCTTTGACGAGGGCACCGACCTGGTTCTCTACTACAAGTACCTGCTGGTTCTGAACGGCGAGGAAGAGTACCGCCTGCACTTCATTGAAAGCGATGAGTTGACCGATGCGCAGCGCAACTATTGCGAACAGCAATACAAACTGTTCCGCACCTGGTTCGCCGATTGGTCTGCGCAGGGCGGGATTATCGCTGAATGCATGTAATCGACAGCCATACCGGCGGGATGCCCACTCGGGTGATCCTTGAGGGCAGCCCCGACCTTGGGTCGGGGCCGCTTTCCGCGCGGGCGGCGGTGCTGGCCAAGGAACACCTGGATTTCTGCAATTCGGTGCTGCTGGAGCCGCGCGGCCAGGCCGGCATGGTGGCGGCGCTGCTGGTGGAGCCGGTGGACCCGGACTGCGTAGCGGGCGTCATCTATTTCGATGCGGATGCGGTGCTGGGCATGTGCGGCCATGGCACGATCGGCCTCGCCGTCACTCTGGCGCATATGGGGCGCATTTCCCAAGGCACCCACAGGATCGAAACCCCGGCAGGGGTTGTCACGGTGGAGCTGCATGACGCCAACACCGTCTCTGTCACCAACATCGAAAGCCGCCGCATCCATCACGATGTGACGGTTGAGGTTGCGGGCCATGGCGCGATCACCGGGGACATGGCTTATGGGGGCAATTGGTTCTTCATCGCGGAGTCGCCGCTGGAGGTATCGGCTGCGAACATTCCGGCGCTGACGGATCTATCGGTCGCCATCCGCGAGGCCTGCATTCGCAGTGGCATCAGCGGACCGGAAGGGCAGCCGGTCGATCATGTGATCCTCAGCGGCGCCAGCCCGAACGCGGCCGCGTTGCACCGCAATTTCGTGCTGTGTCCGGACAATGAATATGACCGCTCCCCCTGCGGCACCGGAAGCTCGGCTTTCGTGTCTTGCCTTGCCGCAGCCGGCAAGCTGGCAGTGGGCAAGGAGATCGTGCTGGAAAGCGTGATCGGCAGCTCCTACAGGCTGTCTTACCAGCCCGGTCCGACGGATGGGGTCATCCCGCGTATCACTGGTGAGGCCTATGTCATGGCAGAAGCGACGCTGGTGTTCGGCCAAGATGACCCGTTCAAGGGCGGGATCGTCTGAATATCTGGCGGGGCGCCTCTGCCGCCCCGCTTCTTCTTTGAAACAGAGGGCAGATCCCATGCCGCAGGATATCGTTGTCATCGGCGCAGGTGTCGTTGGTATCAGCATCGCAGCCGGGCTGGCCCGGCAGGGGCACAAGGTCCGGGTACTGGATCGCAAAGGCGTTGCCGCCGAAACATCGCAGGGCAACGCGGGGGCCTTTGCCTTTACCGACGTGATGCCGCTGGCGGCGCCGGGCATCATGCGCAAGGCGCCGAAATGGCTGCTGGATCCGCTGGGCCCGCTGTCGATCCCGCCACGCTATGCGTTGCAGATCGCGCCCTGGATGCTGCGGTTCTGGCGCGCCAGCTGGCAGGACCGCCACGACGCCTCCATTGCAGCGCAAAGCGCGCTGATGGATCTGTCCAGGGCGGCGCTGGAACGCCAGATTGCCGCCACCGATGGCGAGGCGCTGATTCAACGCGACGGCCAGTTGCAGTTGTATGAAGGCCAGACGCAGTTCCGTGACAGTCTGCCGGGATGGGAGCTGCGCGGCCGCTACGGGATCAAGTATGAACTGCTGCGCAGCCCCGAAGAAATCGCGGAGATCCAGCCAGGGCTCGACCGCCGGTTCACCCACGCGGGTTTCACGCCGGATTGGATCAACACAACCGACCCGAAAGCATGGACCGAACATCTGGCGCAGGTGTTTCTGGCAGCTGGCGGAGAAATCCTCAGCTGCAATGTCCGCTCGATCATCCAGGACGGGGCGAGGGTTGAGCTGATCTGCGAGGACGGCAGCATCACGGCGGACAAGGCGGTGGTGGCGGCGGGTGCCTGGTCGCACCTGCTGGCCCGCACCCTAGGCGACCGCATCCCGCTGGAGACAGAGCGCGGCTATAACACCACCCTGCCTGCCGGGGCATTTGACGTGCGTACCCACCTGACATTCGGCGCGCATGGTTTTGTGGTCAGCCGGATCAACGGCGGCGTGCGCGTTGGCGGCGCGGTGGAGCTTGGCGGGCTGAAGCTGCCGCCCAATTATAAGCGCGCCGATGTGCTGCTGGAAAAGGCGGCGCGTTTCCTGCCGGGGCTGGACATCTCGGGCGGCACCCAGTGGATGGGTTTTCGCCCTTCGATCCCGGACACGCTGCCGGTCATTGGCACCTCGCCGCGTGCCGCAAGTGTGATTTATGCCTTTGGCCACGGCCACCTGGGCCTGACGCAATCCGCCGCTACCGCGGAGCTGGTCGGGGAGTTGGTTGCCGGCCGCGACAGCGTCATTTCACTGCGGCCCTACCGGGCTGACCGTTTTTAATTGAGGGAACACTATGCGTAGTAGCAAGACGATCCACGTGATCTCTGCCCATGCTGAGGGCGAAGTCGGTGATGTGATTGTGGGTGGGGTGCTGCCGCCGCCGGGCGCGACCCTGTGGGAGCAGCGCAACTTTATCGCTCAGGATGAAACCCTGCGAAACTTCGTGCTGAACGAACCGCGCGGCGGCGTGTTCCGTCATATCAACCTGCTGGTGCCGCCCAAGCATCCCGATGCCATCGCAGCCTGGATCATCATGGAGCCGGAAGACACGCCGCCGATGTCCGGCTCCAACTCGATTTGCGTCTCGACGGTGCTGCTGGACGGCGGGCTGGTGCCGATGCAGGAGCCGGAAACCCATATGGTGCTGGAGGCACCGGGCGGGCTGGTGAAGGTGCGCGCAGAGTGCCGCAACGGCAAGGCTGAGCGCATTTTCGTGCAGAACCTGCCGAGTTTTGCCGACAAGATTCAGGTTCCGCTTAAGGTCGAGGGGCTGGGCACGATCACCGTCGACACCGCCTATGGTGGCGACAGTTTCGTCGTCGTGGATGCGGAGGCACTGGGCTTTGAGATCGTCGAATCCGAGGCCAAGGAAATTGCCCGCCTTGGCGTGCGCATCACCGATGCGGCCAATGAGCAATTGGGGTTCAGCCACCCGGAAAACCCTGAGTGGGATCACATTTCCTTTTGCGCCTTCTGCGGACCGCTCAGCAAAACGGAAACCGGCCTGAGCGGAAAATCGGCTGTGGCCATTCAACCGGGCAAGGTCGATCGCTCGCCGACCGGCACCGCGGTTTCGGCGCGCATGGCGCTGATGGCGGCGCGCGGCCAAATGCAGGTCGGGCAGACTTTCGATGCAGTGTCGATCATCGGCTCGCGCTTTTCCGGCCGCATCCTCGAGACCGCAAAGGTCGGCGGCCGTGACGCCATCGTGCCGGAAATCAGCGGCCGCGGCTGGGTGACGGGAATTCACCAGCATATGCTGGACCCGGATGACCCCTGGCCGGGCGGCTATCGCCTGTCGGACACCTGGGGCGCTTGAGTAAACGAAGAAGGGGGCTGATCAGATCAGCCCCCCTTTTTTGGTTCACGCGCCGGACAGAGCGGTCAGATCTTCATACAGCGCCTGCGGGATTTCCACATAACCGCGCTCCAGATTGCGGGCACGGGCGGCAAAGCGGCGCTGCGAGGGCAGCCGCGCGCCCTGATCGATGATGTCGGCAAACAGCCGTTCGGCGCGGGCGTCGTTTTCGGCGGTGCGGCCCGCGCTGAAATGCTGCGGATCAAAGGCGAGGATGATCTCGCCATGATACGGCGCGCCGCCAGCGCCCTCGGCGAACTCCATGCTTTCCAGACTGGTGAGGTCGTCGATCAGCGGTCCGGCCATCAGTTCGATCATGATCGACAGGGCGGAACCTTTGTAGCCGCCAAAGGTCAGCATCGCCCCATCCAGCGCCGCCTGCGGGTCGGTGGTGGGCTTGCCGTCCTTGTCGATTGCCACACCTTCCGGCAGGGGTTTGCCTGCGCGCATGTACAGTTCGATCTCGCCGCGGGCAAAGCCGCTTGTGGCAAAGTCAAAGGTGAAGGGATCCTTGCCTGCGCGCGGCCAGGAAAAGGCGATGGGGTTGGTGCCGAGACTGCCGCGTGTTCCACCGGCAGGCGCAACCCAGGAATGGCTGGGCACCATTGCCAGGCCTGCAAGACCGGCAGAGGACAACCGTTCAACCTCTGGCCAGAGCGCCGAGAAATGAAAGCAGTTGTTGATTGCCATCGCGGCAATTCCATACCTCCGCGTCTTTTCGATGAGCGTCGGCAGTGCCTGTTCCAGTGCCAGAAGAGACATGCCGCCCCGTGCGTCCGCACGCACTATGGCGGCATCTCCGTTTACTATGTGAGGCTGAACATGCCCATCAATCTTGCCCGCCCTCATCGTCTGCTCACACATGAGCAGGCGGAACAAGCCATGCGACTGACAGTCATCAATTTGGCATGTATACAGCATGTCCGAGATTGCCTGCGCATGGGCTTGGCCATAGCCTGCGCGGCCGAGAACCGACAGGCTAAGCTTCTTGATCTCCTGAAGTGGAAGTTGTCTTACGGTCGTCATAGCGCGGCTCCAATCTTTCATTTTGGATATTGGATGCAATAGTTGAGAGACGTTTGGCAAACCTTTTTTGACTTCTGAAACAGGAAATGCTGCTGTATGGTCAGCCTGTTAGTAAACATGCATCCAAAATACAAAAGGGAGAGGCAAGATGGCAGGCGGGCGAGCTGTCAAGAAGCAAAGCTTACCTGAAATGATCGTAAGCGATCTCAGGCAGCGCATTCTAAGCGGTGAGCTGGCAGAAGGAGAGGCCATCCGGCAGGAGCTTCTGGCGAAAGAATATGATGTCTCAAGGATGCCTGTGCGGGAGGCCTTGAAGCGGCTGAGTGCAGAAGGCCTTGTGCAATGGGAGAACAACCGTGGCGGGACGGTCATCAAGCATTCGCTGCATGAGATTGGGGAAATTTTCGATCTGAGGGTTCTGATCGAAGTTGACCTGTTCCGCCGAGCAATTCCAAACATGTCAGAGGCCCACTTTGAGGCTTGCGAGCGGCTTCTGACTGAGATGGAACGCTCTTATGAAGCTGACGATGTCAGCCAATGGGGCAAGTTCAACCACGAATATCACATGGGGCTTTACGCGGCGGCTGACCGGCGCATGTCGATGGAATTTCTGGAACGCATCAGCCTTCATTCGGATCGCTATGTGCGTATCCACCTCAGCGTCATGAAACAGCGCAAACCTGCACAAGAAGAGCACAGGAAGCTTCTGGCGCATGCCCGCAATGGTGACGTTGACGGCGGGGCAGCCTTGTTGCGGCAGCATATTGAACGCACCAAGAGTGAATTGCTGGAAATGATTGAAAATCAGAGGCGTCACGGAAGCGATTAATTGGTTGCTTGAGAAGGCAGGGACTTGCGCGCACCGTCTAATTGGATACAATATCCTAAATATCGAACCTCGACCTATGCACCCGCACGAAAGTGAGCCGACATGACCCTTATCCCGCATGGAAAACACCTCATCGCAGGCGTTTGGACCGCAGGCAGCGAATCGTTTCAATCGAGCCCCGCGCATGGGCCGAGCCACAGTTTTTCCGTTGGCCGCGTGTCGGATGTGGAAGCAGCCGCCCAGGCCGCGGAAGAGGCGTTCTGGAGCTATGGTTATTCTACCCGCCAGTCCCGCGCCGATTTTCTGAATGCAATTGCCGATGAAATCGAAGCACGGGCCGACGCGATCACCGAAATCGGAACCCAGGAAACAGGCCTGCCCGAAGCGCGTCTCCAAGGGGAGCGTGGCCGTACAACTGGCCAGTTGCGCCTGTTTGCCGCCCATATTCTGAAAGGCGACTACCTGGACCGCCGTCATGACGAGGCGCTGCCGGAGCGCCAGCCGATGCCGCGCCCGGACATGAAGATGGTGCAGCGCCCTATCGGTCCGGTTGCGGTGTTTGGCGCCTCCAACTTCCCGCTGGCTTTTTCCACTGCCGGGGGCGATACCGCCGCGGCACTGGCTGCCGGCTGCCCCGTGGTTGTCAAAGGCCATTCCGCACATCCGGGAACCGGAGAGATCGTCGCCGAGGCAGTTCATGCGGCGGCAACGAAATGCGGCGTGCATCCCGGCGTGTTCAGTTTGATTCAGGGCGGCAACCGCCACGTGGGTGCGGCGCTGGTCCAGCATCCGCTGATCAAGGCGGTCGGGTTCACCGGTTCGCTGGCCGGTGGCCGCGCGCTGTTCGATCTGTGCGCTGCGCGTCCCGAACCAATTCCGTTCTTCGGCGAACTCGGCTCTGTCAACCCGATGTTCATTTTGGACGGGGCGCTGGTCGCCCGTGGCGAAGAGATCGGCAAGGGCTGGGCGGCTTCGCTCAGCATGGGGGCGGGCCAGTTCTGCACCAATCCCGGTGTTGCCGTTGTCAATTCGGGAGAGCAGGCAGAAAAATTCGCCGCTGCGACCCGGCAGGCTCTTGGCGAGACCGGGGCACAGACAATGCTGACCGATGGCATAGCCGAAGCTTACCGCAACGGTCAGCGGCGGATCGCCGAAACGGAAGGTGTCCAAGAACTGCTGACTTCGATGTGCGGCCAGCGTGAAGCGACTCCATACCTGTATCAGACGACCGCTAAGAACTGGATGCAAAACGAAGTGCTGGCCGAAGAAGTGTTCGGGCCTATGGGCATCATTGTTGTGGCAGAAGGCGTCGAAGACATGCGCGCCATCGCGCAGAGCCTGAAAGGCCAGCTGACCTGCACGGTGCATATGGAAGATGCCGATACCCCGGACGCCCGGACGCTGATGCCGATCCTGGAGCGCAAGGCGGGCCGGGTTTTGGCGAATGGCTTCCCCACTGGCGTCGAAGTGAGCGATACCATGGTCCACGGCGGGCCGTATCCCGCATCGACAAATTTCGGAGCCACATCAGTGGGGACCTTGTCGATCCGCCGCTTCCTGCGTCCGGTTTGCTATCAGAATTTGCCTGAGGGGCTGCTGCCCGCAGACCTCTGAACGGATCCAAGGCCCGTGCGAGGAGGCACGGGCTGTTCCATCCATAGGAAGGCCCCCAAATGAAAGCCGTTACCGAATCCCTGACCGCTGCGGCGGCCGGCATGGCTGCGCTATTGACCATTCAGCACCCTGCACCGGCGCCCCCCTTCGCGCGCGCATGATCGCGGATATGCCGGCACGCGATCTCGGACCGGCGTCGCAGACTGGCCACTTGCGCGGATGCAAGCGGTTTGCCTCCTGACTGGGGCGCTCACCGGAGACAGGGGCACCGGGGGAATTGAAGCACTTCCAGCTGCATCTGATCCGAAAGCGGGTCGAACAATGCTTCTGCAAACTCAAGAACATCCGCAGAACCGCAACCCGCTGGACTATGACAGCCGAGAGTATTCTGACTGTCGTCGGCATCACTTCAATCCAGGTCTGGCTGCGGCCTTTGCCGACATGACCTTGTTGCCAGGCGCAGCAACCCGCCGCGGACCCGGGGTGCCTGTCCCACCGATAGGTAAAAGACAATTGTGGTTCCCGGCTTTGCATACCGGGCGCAGTCGGGCAGAGGGTCTCCGGCGCCGCTTCTGGCGGTGATGACGCCGGGTACGGTTTCCGTTTCAATTCCGGCCGCGCAGTCGGAGCCAATTGCAGAACCTCCTCATCAACCAGCCGGTCGTAGAAAACCGTGCCGGCCTGCTGCAGCCGTTGCATCGCGCATAACGTCAGCAGGTCGCGTGCGCCGGGGCCTGGGCAGGCCTGGGCAAACGAAACCGGTGCGGTTTGATTTGCCGGAGAATCTGTCATTCCGAACCGTCCCAATCTGCGGCCTCCCGGACCGGACGCCGTGCCAGCAAGTCAGCAATGTCAGGGCGGCAGGAGCCGCAGTTCGTGCCCGCCTGCAAGGCGGCGCCGACCTCTGCAACGCTCATCAGCCCGCCGTTTCCAATGGCGTGCAGAATGGTGTTGGCCCCGACGCTGAAGCAGGCGCAGACCACCGGGCCGGGGTCGGGCTGGTCCGCTGCGGGACGGCCCGTCAGCACGCCTGCCGCACCGGTTCCCGGCAGGCCGGCCAGGTAGTCCCGGCTGACCGCCACCGGTTCCGGCCCGGTGAACAGTGCGGCCATGACCTTGCCATCCTGAATCAGGGCCAGCCGGGCAATGCCCTTGCACCTGTCTGTCACTATTTGCACCTCGGCCTCCGGAAGGGCGAACAGGTCCCGCGCGGCGGCCTCCGGTTCCGCAAGGGGGACCAGCCCGGCGAGTTCTGCTCGGTATCCGGCTTTGGTGCGTGCCATGGCCCAGTAGTCCGCCAGCGGCGTCATCGGAAGGCTCGAGACTGCAAACCCGTACCACGCCGGCTGCCAGCGGTCCGCCGCAACAACTGCGGCCTTGCTTTCAGGCTGTCCCGAAACCGGATCAACGGCGGCGGCGACAAGTCTGTCAATGCGCGCGGAGGGGGCGGTTTCGCCGGTCCAGTGGATCGGCACGAACAGGTCGCCGGGCTGTACATCTGTCGTGATCCGGGCGCGCAGGATGGCCTGCCCGTGCGGGCTGCTGAGGCGCAGCAGATCCGCAGGTTTCACCCCAAGCACCCGAGCGTCCTGAGGATGGATGTCGGCAAAGGGTTCTGCCAAGTGCCCCGACAGGCGCGGTGCCAGCGCGGTGCGGGTCATCGTGTGCCACTGGTCCCGGATGCGGCCGGTGTTCAGACGGAACGGGTATCGGCGGCCTTGCGCGGCCGCCGGAGGGCAGCAGCGGACCGGCAGCATGCGGGCCTTGCCGTCCGGGTGAAAGAACTGCCCGTCTGCAAAGAAACGGCCGCCCTGGCGGCTGCGGGTGACCGGCCAGCGCTGCGGGGGCAGATTGTCGTAGTCCTGGCCGGAAATCGAAGCGAGGCCGGAGATGTCGAAGTCAAGCCCGAAGCTGCCGGAAAGGCCGGACAGCGCTGCGTGCTCGCGGAAGATTTCTGCAGGTGTCTGATAGCCGAACGCCTCGCCCCAGCCCATGCTCCTGCCTGCATCTGCCAGAATATCCCAGTCGGCGCGGGCCTGGCCGGGCGGCGGCAGAACGGCACGTTGCCGGCTGATTGTACGGTCGGAGTTGGTAACGGTGCCGTCTTTTTCAGCCCATCCAGCAGCGGGCAGCAGCACATCCGCCAACCGGGCGGTGTCGGTTGCGGCGGTGATGTCGCTGACCACGGTGAAATCGCAGGCTTTGATGGCGGCGGAGACGGCATCAGCCTCCGGCATGGTGACGGCCGGGTTGGTGTGGATGATCCAGAGCGCCTTCAGCCGCCCGTCACCCGCGGCGCGGAACAGGTCGACTGCCTTCAGGCCCGGCCGCTCCGGCATCGCGGGAGCGCCCCAGAACTCCTGCACCGCCGCGCGGTGGTTTTTATTTTCCAGATCCATGTGGCAGGCCAGCATATTGGCCAGCCCGCCCACTTCGCGCCCGCCCATCGCGTTGGGCTGGCCGGTCACCGAGAACGGTCCGCAGCCGGGCTTGCCGATCCGGCCGGTGGCCAGATGGCAGTTCAGTATCGCATTCACCTTGTCTGTCCCGGACGTGGACTGGTTCACGCCCTGGCTGAAGATGGTCACCACTTTTTCGGTGCGCATCCAGAGGCTGCAGAATGCTTCGATTTCGCTGTCAGACAGCCCTGTCACCGCGGCATCGGAGGCAAAGGCGGTTTCCAGCGCCTCACCGAGCCCATGCACGTTGCTCAGGTAGTCCGTGTCCAGCGCGCCGCCATCATGAAGCGCGGCCAGCAGGCGGTTGAACAACGCCACATCGCTGCCCGCGCGCAGCTTCAGATGCATATCGGCCTGATCACAGCTCGCCGTGCGGCGCGGGTCTATCACCACCAGCTTGGTGCCGCGGCTTTCGCGGGCGGCCAGAATGCGCTGGTGCAGCACCGGGTGGCACCAGGCGAGGTTGGAACCGACCAGCACGATCAGATCCGCCTCCTCCAGATCCTCATAGCTGCCTGGCACGGTGTCGGTTCCGAAGGCGCGTTTGTGCCCCGCAACGGCGGAGGCCATGCACAGCCGCGAGTTGGTGTCGATATTGGCGGAGCCAAGAAAGCCCTTCATCAGCTTGTTGGCGACGTAATAATCCTCGGTCAGCATCTGACCAGAGAGGTAGAATCCAACACTGTCCGGCCCGTGCTTCGCCAACGCCTGACGGAACTTCGTGGCAACCAGGTCCAGCGCGCTGTCCCAATCAGTGTCCCGCCCGTTAACTTGCGGCGTCAGCAGCCGGCCCTCCAGCCCCAGGGTCTCCCCCAGTGCCAGCCCCTTGGAGCAGAGACGCCCGCGATTGGCCGGGTGCTCCGGATCGCCGCGCACCGTCAGCCCGCCCGCACCGTCCGGACGCAGAAGCACGCCGCAGCCGGTGCCGCAATAGGGGCAGGTGGACCGCACCTCCGCCGAATTGCCGCCCGCCATCAGGCTGCGCTCCGCCTGCCGACGGCTGCGCCGTCGATCAGTAGCCGGCCCGCCTCGATGCGCAGCGGAAAGGTCTCGATCCGGCCTGCGTCGGTGCCCTGCGCCTCGCCGGTGTTCAGATCGAACACCCAGTTGTGCAATGGGCAAGTCACACTTCGCCCATGCACGATGCCTTCGGACAGCGGCCCCCCTTTGTGCGGGCAGCGATCGGAGGCGGCAAAGACCTCCGCAGGTCCAGTACGGAACAGGCCGACGCAGCCAACGGGCGTTTTTACGACCCGCGCGCCATGCAGCGGGATGTCTTCGATGCGGCCAATGTCGATCCAGCTCATTCGGCGGCCTCCAGTGTGAGATTGGCAAGCGGCGCGTATTGCACCCGTGTGGCTCTGTCCCGCGCGTGTTCGGCCCAGGGGTCCTTGCGGTAGATCGATTGCGAAAGTTCGAACCGGGCAGCCAGCGCCCTGCGGTTTTCCAGATCGTCCACGATCTGCGCCTTGACCCAGTCGAGCCCCACTTTGGCCAGCCATTTGTATATCCGGTCCAGATACTTGGCGTTTTCGCGATAGATCTGGGTCATGGCCGAAATCACCTCCATCGCCTCGTCCTCCGTCGCCACCTTGCACAACAGCTCGGTGCCCTTGATCTCCATGCCCGCTGCTCCGCCGACGTGGATCTCGTAGCCGCTGTCGACACAGACCACGCCGATATCCTTGCAGGTCGCCTCGGCGCAGTTGCGCGGGCAGCCGGAGACCGCAAGCTTCAGCTTGTGCGGCGTCCAGGAGCCCCAGAGGTGTTTCTCCAGCTTGATGCCCAGCCCGGTGCTGTCCTGCGTCCCGAACCGGCAATGGTCGGTGCCGACACAGGTTTTCACCGTGCGCAGCCCTTTGGAATAGGCATGGCCGGAAACCAGCCCGGCCCCATTCAGATCAGCCCAGATGCCGGGCAGATCCTCGCCTTTGACGCCCAGCAGGTCGATGCGCTGGCCGCCGGTGACCTTGACCGTGGGCACGCCGAATTTGTCGGCGGCATCGGCGATGGCGCGCAGTTCATCCGGGGTGGTGATGCCGCCCCACATGCGCGGCACCACCGAAAAGCTGCCGTCCTTCTGGATGTTGGCGTGCTTGCGCTCATTCACGAAGCGGCTTTGCGGATCGTCGCGGTATTCCAGCGGCCAGTCGGCCAGCAGGTAGTAGTTCACCGCCGGGCGGCAGATGTGGCAGCCGTTGGAGGTGTTCCAGCCCAGTTCCTGCCAGACCGCCGCCTGGCTTTTCAGCTCGCGGCTTTTGATCAGGCGGCGGACGTCCTCGTGGCTGAGGTCGGTGCAGCCGCAGACCGGCTGCGCCTGCGGCAGCTGGAAGTCATCGCCGAGGGTTACCTGCAACAGCTGTTCCACCAGCCCGCTGCAGGTGCCGCAGGAGGCGCTGGCCTTGGTTGCAGCCCGGACCGAACCGAGGTCGGTGGCACCGCCTTCGATGGCACTAGTGATCTGTCCCTTGCACACGCCGTTGCAGCCGCAGATCTCCGCCTCAGGCGGCAAGGCTGCAACGGCTGACAGAGGGTCCGCGGAGGCGCCCCCCTGAAAGGCCGGGCCGAAAATCAGCGTCTCACGCATCTCCGCGATGCCGCTGCCGTCCTTGATCAGCCCGAAGAACCAGCTGCCATCGGCCGTGTCGCCATACATCACGGCACCGATCAGCCGGTCGTCTTCGATGACCAGCCGCTTGTAGATGCCGCGCGAGGGGTCGCGAAAGACAATGTCCTCTCGCCCCTCGCCCTCTGCAAAATCCCCGGCGCTGAACAGATCGCAGCCGGTCACCTTGAGCTTGGTGGCCAGCTCCTTGACCACAAAGCCACTCGGCTCGCCCAAGAGGCTGTCAGCCAGCACCTTGGCCTGATCGTAAAGCGGTGCCACCAACCCGAACAGGTGGCCGTCAAACTCCACACATTCGCCCACAGCATAGACATCCGGATCCGAGGTCTGCATCTGCGCGTTCACCTCGATCCCGCGCGCCACCTCCAGATGCGCGTCCGTCGCAAGCCGGGTTTCGGGACGGATGCCCACCGCCATCACCACCAGATCGGCACCCAGCGTCTCGCCGCTGTCCAGCAGCACGGCTTGCGCGCATTCTTCGCCCAGGATCGCCTTGGTCGAGGCCTGGGTTTTCACGGTGATGCCGCGTCCCTCCAGATCCTTGCGCAGCAGGTATCCTGCGGCTTCGTCCAGCTGGCGCTCCATCAGGTGGCCCATCAGGTGCAGCACGGTCACATCCATGCCGCGCTCTTTCAGGCCTGCCGCAGCTTCCAGCCCCAAGAGGCCGCCGCCGATCACCACCGCCTTGCCGCCTTTGCCTGCGGCCTCGATCATCGCGTTGGTGTCGTTCAGATCGCGGTAAGAGATCACCCCCGGCAGGTCATGGCCCGGCACCGGGATGATGAAGGGAGCCGACCCGGTGGCGATTACCAGCTTGTCGTAAGACACAGTGCCATTCTCACCGGTCACGGTCTTGGCCTCCCGGTCGATGGCGGTGACATGCTCGCCAAAACGGCAGGTGACGCCATGTTCCGCATACCAATCATCGGAATGGGTGACGATCTCTTCATAAGCCTTGTCGCCCGACAGCACCGGCGAGAGCATGATGCGGTTATAGTTGCCGCGCGGCTCGGCGTTGAACAGGGTGATGTCGTAGGCGCTGGGGTCAGTCTCGAGCAAGTGCTCGATCACCCGGCCAGAGGCCATGCCGGCCCCGATGATGACGAGTTTCTGGGTCATGGTCTCACTCCGCTGCAATCTGGTTGGCGGCTGGTTTGGGCTTGGGTGTCGCGCCGTGTTCGTATTCCTCGAGGAAATCGAGCACCTCCTGCCGGTAGGTATAATAATCCGGATGCTCCAAGAGTGCCTTGCGGGTGCGCGGGCGCGGCAGGCCGACCTCGGTGATCTTGCCGATTGTGGCTTGCGGGCCGTTGGTCATCATCACCACCCGGTCGGCCAGAAGGATCGCCTCATCCACATCGTGGGTGACGCAAATCGCGGTGACCTTGGTGCGGCTCCAGACCTCCATCAGCACCTCCTGCAGCTCCCAGCGGGTCAGACTGTCGAGCATGCCGAAGGGTTCATCGAGCAGCAGCAGCTTGGGCGATAGCGCAAACGCACGGGCAATGCCGACGCGCTGCTGCATACCGTTCGACATGGCCTGCGCGGGCTTGTCCATCGCATCTGCCAGACCGACGCGCTCCAGGTAGTATTCCACCACGTCCTGCCGTTCGGCCTGGCTGGCCCTGGGGTAAACTTTGTCGACGCCAATCGCGCAGTTTTCCCGTGCCGTAAGCCAGGGGAACAGATTGGGCGACTGGAACACCACCGCGCGCTCCGGGTCGGCGCCTTCGACATGGCGGCGGTCGAGTTTAATCGCACCCTTGGAGATCGGGTTCAGCCCGGCGGCCATGGTCAGCACCGTGGATTTGCCGCAGCCGGAATGGCCGATCAAAGAGATGAATTCACCCTTGTTAATCTTGAGATTGAAATCCTCGACCACCGTCAGCGGCCCCTTGGGGGTCGGGTAGATCTTGTGCAGCTGCGAAAAGTCCAGGAAACGCTCCTCGGTCATCGACTTCGAGGCCTGGGCCACGGCCGCAGGCAGCCCGTGGACCGGGATCACATCCGGCAGGGTTCTGGTGCTTTCGATTTTGGCCTCAATCCCTGCATCCATCAGGCAGGAGGTCACCTCCTTCCGCAGGCGCTTGAAGGTCTCGTCGCAGTTCATGGCAGACCGCTCGCGCGGGCGCGGGATGCTTACCTCAAACTCTTCGCCCAGCGTGCCGTCTGGGTTCAGCGCGATGATGCGGTCGGCCAGCAGGATCGCCTCGTCCACGTCATTGGTGATCAGCACGCAGGTCTTCCTGTCCGCCTGCCAGATCATCTCGATCTCATCCGCCAGATTGGCGCGGGTCAGCGCATCCAGCGCCGACAGCGGCTCATCCAGCAAGAGCACTTCCGGGTCCATTGCCAAGGCGCGCGCGACATTGACCCGCTGACGCATGCCGCCCGACAGCTCCGCCGGGCGGCGGTGTGCGGCGTGGCCGAGGCCCACCATTTTCACGTAATGGTCCGCCTTGGCCTCTTTTCCGGCCTTGGGCAGGCCCGGAAAGACCGTGTCCACCGCGAGGGAAACATTGCCGCTCACCGTCAGCCAGGGCATCAGCGAATAACTTTGGAAGATCACACCGCGCTCGCGACCGGGGCCCGTGACCTCCCTGCCCCTGAAGCTGACAGTGCCCTGCGACGGCCTCTCCAGCCCGGCCATCAGATTGATCAGGGTTGTTTTGCCGGTGCCGGAGAAGCCCAGCAGCACCAGAAACTCGCCCTCTTCCACCTGCAGGTTGATGTTGTTCAAAACATCGGTGCGGGCGGTGCCTTCCCCAAAGCTCTTGGAGACATTTTTGAACTCAAGAACACTCATGACGGATCACCTGTTGTTCGAAAAGGTAAACAGCGATTGCAGCGCGTACATCACCCGGTCCAGCAGGAAACCGATGATGCCGATGGTCAGCACCGCGACGATGATCTTGGCCAGCGACTGCGAAGAGCCGTTCTGGAACTCGTCCCAGACGAACTTGCCCAGACCGGGGTTCTGGGCCAGCATTTCGGCTGCAATCAGCACCATCCAGCCGACCCCCAGCGACAGCCGCAGCCCGGTGAAGATCAGCGGCAGGGCCGAGGGCAGCACCAGCTTGGTGATCGTGGTCCAGGTGTTCATTTTCAGAACCTTGGAGACATTGACCAGGTCCTTGTCGATGGAGGCCACTCCCAGCGCGGTATTGATCAGCGTCGGCCACAGCGAACACAGCGTCACGGTGATGGCGGAGACCAGGAACGACTTGGCAAACAGCCCGTCATTGCTGGCATACATCGCCGAGACGATCATCGTCACGATCGGCAGCCAGGCCAGCGGAGACACCGGCTTGAAGATCTGCACCAAGGGGTTGATGGCGGAATTGGCCACCGGCGACAGACCGGCCAGGATGCCCAGCGGGATCGCCACCGCAGAGGCGATCAGGAAGCCGAAGAACACGGTCTGGATCGAGGTCCAGATCTGCTGATAGTAGGACGGCGCGCCGGTATAGGGGATATCTTTCACCCGTTCCGGCTGGCCGCTGTCGATAAAGCGCTGGTTGCGGGCCTCGACCTTTTCGGCATGGGCGCGCTGCTTGACGGCCTTGGCTTGGGCGTCCTGGTGCAGGTTCACCGCCTCGGCCCAGACCGCGGCGGGGCCGGGAATGGCGCCCAGCGAGGTCTGCACCTTGGGCGCCAATGTGCCCCACAGCAGCAGAAAGGCGGCAATGGCGATCACCGGCACCGCCAGCAGGCGCCAGAATTCCTTCATCTGCGCCTTGGGATTGTCGCCCGCGGCGGCTTTCAGAACGGGAGTGATCCAGGCCAGGCCAAAGACCTGAAGCCAGGCATCCAGCTTGTTGATCCGGGTAAACAGCCGCGCGCGGCGGGCTTCGGAGCTGAGCGTGTCGGGGTCGACAGTGGTCATGATGGGATCCTTTTCGGGGAATGCTGTGACAGGGCGGCGGCGCGCTGGCCTTCGCAGGCCGCGCCGCCTGCCCGTCCGGTGTCAGCCCTGAACGGCGCTGCCGACGACGGTCTGCCCGGCTTTCAGGCCGATCGGCAGGCTGTCGATATAGGCGTTGGGGGTTTTGCCATCGAAGGGGATGCCGTCGATGATGTCCTCCGCCGGGGTCGGCGCCTTGTAGCCGTCACTGTCCCAGGGAAAGTCTCCGGCATCGGCAAGCCCTTCATCGACCAGCATTTTTGCGGCTTCCAGATAGATCTCCGGCTTATAGACCGAGCGCGCAACCTCGTCATACCAGCTGTCGGGCTTGGCCTCGTCTATCTGTCCCCAGCGGCGCATCTGGGTCAGGTACCAAACAGCGTCCGAATAGAACGGATAGGTGGCGTTGTAGCGGAAGAACACGTTGAAATCCGGAACGTCGCGCTTGTCGCCCTTCTCGTATTCAAAAGTGCCGGTCATCGAATTGGCGATCACCTCATAGTCCGCCCCGACGTAGTCCGGGCGCGACAGGATCTCCACCGCTTCCGGACGGTTGGCGTTATCGTTTTCATCCAGCCACTGGGCCGCGCGGATCAGCGCCTTGACCACCGCCAGCGTGGTGTTCGGGTTTTCCTCGGCAAACCCGGCGGTGATGCCAAAGACCTTTTCCGGGTTGTTCTTCCACAGCTCGTAATCGGTAACCACCGGAACACCGATACCCTTGAACACCGCCTGCTGGTTCCAGGGCTCGCCCACGCAGTAGCCGGAGATCGTACCCGCCTCCAATGTCGCAGGCATCTGCGGCGGCGGCGTCACCGACAGGAACGCCTCGGCGCCGATCTGGCCGGTCACATTATCGGGGGAGTAATAGCCGGGGTTGATACCGCCCGCTGCCAGCCAGTAACGCAACTCATAGTTGTGAGTGGAGACCGGGAACACCATGCCCATGTTGAAGGGCTTGCCCTTGGCGTTGAAGTCTTTGATCACCGGCTTCAGATATGAGGCGGAGATCGGATGTGCGATCTTGCCATCCGCGTCAGTCGGCAGGTTCGGCTTCATCATCTCCCAGACCTCATTGGACAGGGTGATACCGTTGCCGTTCAGGTCCATCGAAAACGGTGTGACGATATGGGCCTCGGTGCCGTAGCCGATAGTAGCGGCCAGCGGCTGGCCTGCCAGCATATGGGCACCATCCAGGGTGCCGCCGATCACGCCATCCAGCAGAACCTTCCAGTTCGCTTGCGCTTCGAGGGTAACAAACAGCCCCTCATCATCGAAAAAGCCTTGCTCATAAGCCACCGCCAGCGGCGCCATATCCGTCAGCTTGATGAAGCCAAAGGTCAGCACGTCCTTTTCTAGCTCCAGGGTTGCGGCCAGCGCCGGTCCGGTCAGGGCGGTCGAGGCTGCAAGCGCCAGTATCAATCTTTTCATCGGGTTGGTTCCTTTTCCTAGCTGCGTCCGGCCCATGGGGGCGGAACAGAAAAAGCCGCTGACACGCACCGCCGGGAGGAGTGGCGGTGGGTCGAGCGGCTTTGCTCAGTGAAACCCGTTCTTCGGGAAAATTCTCAGTCAGGCTCCGTTGCCTGGCTGAGTTCAGACTGTCGGAAGCGCCGGAAAGCGCCAATGGTTTCTTTGCTGCTGCAGCAATTAATTCTGCATTGCAGCGTCGCGCGCCGGATTGCTGCCTGATTTTTCATCAGGCCTCGGCCTGGGGATCAAAAACCCGGCCATCAAAGAACCGGTTCTGCAACAGGCTGACCGCTTCCGATTCCCCCGCTGCCAGCAGCAGGCCGCTGATCGCGCCTTCCAGTTTCGAAGAGGCGCCGGGCAAGTCGGCGCCGGTCCCGCGCAGGGCGTTGCGGTACAGATCGCTGCGGAATACCTGTCCGGCCTTTGCAAGTGCCGTCTCGCGGTCCAGGCCGTTCCGTTGTGCGAGCTGCAAGGCAATCCATTGCGCCTGGCTGCGCCAGGGGAAGCCTGCGGCGCCGTCATGAAAGCCGATGAATCCGGGCGTTTCGCGCTGCAGGCCCTGAGGTGTGACCGTGAATTTTCCCGACAGCGCGCGCTCGATGATTTCGGCGGGCAGATCAAGATACCGCCGCGCGGACAGGATTTCAGCCGCCAGCCCGCGGGAGGCGGGATCGGCCAGCCAGCGGCCAGCGCGCCAGAGCGCCCGGATGAGGCGGCTGGACAGGTCCGGTTCGGCTTCTGCCCAGGCGCCGCGGACGGCCAGCACCTTTTCCGGCGCAAAGGACCAGATCGCCCGGCCGGGCAACAGCAGCGCGCCTGCGCCCTGTTCAACTGCCATGGATCCCCAGGGTTCACCAACGCAGAAGGCGTCGATTTCGCCGTTGCGGACGGCCTCGGCCATCAGCGGCGGCGGGACCGTGCGGATGCCGATGTCCCGGGGTGTGTCCGGCCCCAGCCCATTCAGCCAGTATGTCAGCAGTTCGGCATGCATGGAAAAGGGAAACGGGACGCCAATTCGCAGGTCCGGGCCGGCCGCCGCAATCAGGGCCTCCCCGGCGGACACGGCGTCATGAAAGCAGAACCTGTACCCCGCATCGGCCATCCTGCGGGCCAAGCTGCTGCTGACACCAACGACGGTGCCATTGACAGACAGCACCGACAGCACCGACAAGGGCGCGCTGACACCCCCAAGGCCAAGCGCCGCAGCAATCGGCACCGGGGCGAGCATCTGGGCGGCGTCCACTTGGCCAAAAGCCAGCATGTCCCGCAGCGACGACCAGGAGGGCGCGGGGTGCAGTTCCAGAATCAGCCGTTCTTCAGCAGCAAAGCCCATTTCCTGCGCGGCAATCAGCGGCGCCGCATCGGTCAGCGGCACATAGCCGGCAGGGATCCGTGTCGTGCTCATGCCAGCAGCCCTGCCGCGGTGACCAGCGCCTGCGCCACGTCCGCGACGCGCTTGTTCTGGTCCATCGCGGCCTTGCGCAGCAGCGCATAGGCTTCATCTTCGCCGATGCCGCGGGCCTTCATGACCATGCCTTTGGCGCGGTCGATGACCTTGCGCTCTTCCAGGGCGCGCTTGGCCTCGGCGAGCTCTGTGCGCATCCGCTGAAACAGCCGGAACCGGGCGATCGCGGCGTCCAGAACCGGCTTCAGCCGGGCGGGCTGCAGCCCGTCGACGACATAAGCCGAGACACCAGCCTCCACCGCGGCAGCAGACAGCCCGTCCTCGCTGCGATCGACAAACATGGCCACCGGCCGTTGCTTGGGGCCGGATGCCAGCGTCAGTTCCTCCAGCACGTCGCGCGAGGGATTTGCGATATCGATGAGGACAACATCCGGGTCACGAACCTGTATCTGGCGCGCCAGGCCTGAAGGTTCCGAGATGACCTGAATGTCGAAATCCCCGGCTTGCCGCAGCCCGTCCACAATCATGAAGGCGCGTTCGCGGTCTGTTTCGACAACAACAATGGACAGGGCATCGGGCATGCGGCGGAGCATGAGAAAGGAGGAAGAAGTCTGTAAAGGCCACTGATGCGGTGTGATTTTCAGATAACGTGCTTGCGCCGGAAATTTAAGCGAACAGCCCGATCTTTTGGCTTGGAAAAGAAAGAAACTGGCGGCGGCCTACTAGAGACTGCCTGAAGTTTGCAAAGGGTGCCTGCCGAAGACAGCCCGAACCATGAGCCGGCCTTCTGCATCGGTTTCTGCAGAAAACGGTTCAGCATCCACACCATGGGGAAAGCACCGCACAGCATGATGCCGGTATAGCCCGCAATCTCCAAGGCCCATCCAGGCCTCGCCGACGATGTGAACCTGCGTGACGCGGGCCATCAGGCGGCCTCGGGCGGCAAGGGTCTTAGCCGGTCACTTTCTTCACAAATTGCGACTTCAGGCCAATCGGGCCGACTCCCGGCACCTTGCAATCAATATCATGATCGCCATCCACCAGCCGGATGCCCCGCACCTTGGTGCCAACCTTAATGACCGAGGACGTCCCCTTCAGCTTCAAATCCTTGATGACCGTCACCGTGTCGCCGTCCGCCAGCAGGTTGCCGACGCTGTCGCGCACTTCGGCGGTCGTGTCGCCAGCAGCCACCGCCGCCCATTCATGGGCGCATTCGGGGCAGATCAGCAGCGCGTCCAGCTGATAGGTATAGGCAGAGGCGCATTCGGGGCACGGAGGCAAAGTGTCAGTCATGCCTGCTCCAATAACCCGTTGGCCGGGCTCTGGCCAGCCAGAGATTACCCGCTGTCCTCAAGCCGCCTGCAGCCAGTCCCCCGGCGAGGTTGCTGCGCAGATCGATGACAGGGATTCACTTAGCGGTTCCTGCCGGTTGACAAGCCGCTGAATAACACTGCCTTGCGGAACGCTTTCCCCGCGTATGATGTATTTTGCGAGCGCGAAGGGCCGTGGCACTGCTCTTGAACCGGCTGCGCGCCTCATGCGGCGAGCAGCATCGGCAATCTGGCCGGATTTCATGCAATCATCGCGGGGGTGAACCCGGCGCGCCCGGGTTCATTCGGTCAACGGAAAGACGGCAATGCGTTTGACGGTGCTGTAGACAAAACTGGTGTCGATCGATGCGATGCCGCCGATCGGGTGAATGCGGTGGCGGATGAAATTCTCATAGGCTTCCAGATCAGGCACCAGAACGCGCAACTGGTAGTCCATTGCGCCGGTCAAAACGTGGCATTCCAGCACTTCCTCGATCATTTGCATCCGCCGTTCGAAATTCTGAACATCGGTTTCGTTATGCCGTTCCAGCCGGATGCGGACAAAGACCGTGATCGCCAATCCGCAGGCAGCAGCATCCGCATCCGCGCTGTAGCCTCGGATAATCCCCTTGGCCTCCAGGTTCCGGACCCGCCGCAGGCAGGGCGACGGGGACAGGCTGACCGCGTCGGCAAGCTCCTGGTTTGTCATCCGCCCGTCCTGCTGCAGGGCGCGGATGATTTGTCTGTCCTTGGCGTCCATGCAGCCCCCTGTTGGCAGTATCTGCCAATTTGCCTGCACATTGAAGCACAGTTCGCAATCACTTGCCACAACTTCTGGCGTATTATGGCTGAAATCAGATTGAGGAGACAGCCATGACCCGCCCCAACGGCTTTGCCACCCGCGCCATTCACCACGCCTATGATCCGCAGGACCACGAGGGCGCGCTGACGCCGCCTTTGCACCTTACCTCGACCTTTGCGTTTGAGACCGCCGAGGCGGGCGGCGAGATGTTCGCGGGGGAGCGCGCGGGCCATATTTACAGCCGCATCTCAAACCCGACCTGCGATCTGCTGGAGCAGCGCATCGCCACGCTGGAGGGGGCGGAAGCAGGCCTGGCGCTGGCCAGCGGCATGGGGGCGGTGACCGCTGTGCTGTGGACGCTGCTGTCGCCGGGGGACGAGGTCATCGTCGACAAGACGCTTTACGGCTGCACCTTTGCCTTTATGCGCCACGGGCTGGCAAAATGGGGCGTCACCATCACCCATGTCGACATGAGCGATCTGGACAACCTGCGCCAGGCAGTCACCAGCAAGACCCGGGTGGTCTATTTCGAAACGCCGGCCAATCCCAACATGCGGCTGGTCGATATCGCCGCCGCGGCCGGGATCGCCCATGCTGCCGGCGCCCAGCTGGTGGTCGACAACACCTATTCCACCCCGTATCTGACCCGCCCGATTGAACTGGGCGCTGATATCGTGCTGCATTCCGCCACCAAATACCTTGGCGGTCATGGCGATGTGGTGGCCGGGCTGGTTGCAGGCCGCGCCGAGCAGATCTCCGAAATCCGGCTGGTCGGCATGAAAGACATGACCGGCGCGGTGATGGCGCCGTTCAATGCGATGCTGATCCTGCGCGGGCTGAAGACGCTGAACCTGCGGATGGACCGCCACTGCGCCTCGGCCGGGGTGGTTGCAGACTACCTGGCCGCCCATCCGGCTATCCGCACGGTGCATTTCCCAGGCCTCAAAAGCTTCCCTCAGCATGACGTGGCAGAACGCCAGATGGACCAGCCGGGCGCGATGATCGCGTTTGAGGTTGACGGCGGCCTGCCCGGCGGCATCGCCCTGATGAACGGTCTGCAGATGATCCAGCGCGCGGTGTCCCTGGGTGATGCGGAAACCCTGATCCAGCACCCCGCCTCGATGACCCATTCGACCTACACGCCGGAAGAGCGCGCCGAACATGGGATCAGCGACGGGCTGATCCGCCTGTCCGTCGGCCTGGAAGAGGTTGAGGACATTCTGGCTGATCTGGAGCAGGCCCTGCCCGCCCCGGTGCAGCACGCCGCCGAATAAGGAGACCGCCATGCGTCCGGCCCTGCCCCATCTGAAAACCATTGAACAGCGGCTGTTGTGGCTGTCACATTGGATGATCCACAATGCCAATCACATCCGCCCCAATCCGGACGGGATCAAAGTGGGCGGGCATCAGGCCTCCTCGGCCTCGATGGTGTCGATCATGACGGCGCTGTATTTCTCGGCGCTGCGGCCCGAGGACCGGGTCGCCGTCAAACCCCATGCCGCGCCGGTGTTCCATGCGATGCAGTATCTGATGGGCAATCAGACCCGCGAAAAAATGGAAAACTTCCGCGGCTTTGGCGGGGTGCAAAGCTATCCCAGCCGCACCAAGGACATTGACGATGTGGATTTCTCCACCGGCTCGGTCGGGCTGGGTGTCGGCATCACCGCGCTGGCCTCGATTGTGCAGGATTTCATCGCCGCCAAGGACTGGGGCGCGGAGACCAGGCTGGGCCGCATGGTGGCGCTGGCAGGCGACGCGGAACTGGACGAGGGCAATATCTACGAGGTGCTGCAGGAGGGTTGGAAAAACGGTCTGCGCAACACCTGGTGGATCATCGACTACAACCGCCAGTCGTTGGACGGGATCGTCCGCGAGGGCTTGTTCGAGCGCATTGAAAAGGTCTTTGACGCCTTTGGCTGGGATGTTGTGAAGGTCAAATACGGGGCGCTGCAGCGTGCCGCGTTCGAGGAGCCGGGCGGGGACGCCCTGCGCGCCTGGATCGACGCCTGCCCGAACCAGGAATATTCGGCGCTGACCTATATGGGCGGCGCGGTCTGGCGGCGGCGGCTGCTGGATGATCTGGGCGATCAGGGCACGGTCACCGCGCTGATTGAGGGCCGCGATGATGCGGAACTGGCGGCGCTGATGGAAAACCTCGGCGGCAACTGCGTGGAAACCATGGCAGAGGCCTTTGCCGCCATTGATCACAACCGCCCGGTCTGCTTCCTGGCCTATACGGTCAAGGGCTGGGGCACGCCGATTGCCGGTCACAAGGACAACCATGGCGGACTGATGACCAAGGCGCAGATGGCGGACTGGCAGACCCATATGGGGGTGCCCGAAGGCCGGGAATGGGATCCTTTCGCCACCGTTGCGGATGTGCCTGCACTGCAGGCCTTTCTGGGCCAGGTGCCGTTTTTTGCCCAAGGCCCGCGCCGCTATTCCGAGGCACCGCTGACCGTGCCGCCCGTGACATTCGAGACATCGCGCGAAATCTCGACGCAGGCCGCCTTTGGCAAGATCCTTGATGATCTGGCGCGGGGCGGCAGCGCGCTGGCCTCGCGGATCATGACCACCTCGCCGGATGTGACCGGCACAACCGGGCTGGGGCCTTGGGTGAACCGGCGCAAACTGTTCGCCCGCGAGGCCCAGGCGGATGCCTTTATCGAGCACCGCATTCCCTCGACCGCCAAGTGGAACTTTGCCCCCGAGGGCCAGCATCTGGAACTGGGCATCGCCGAGATGAACCTGTTCCTGCTGCTGGGGGCAGCGGGGCTGGCGCACAGCCTCTGGGGCAAGCGGGTGATCCCGGTCGGCACGGTCTATGACCCCTTTGTCTGCCGCGGTCTCGATGCGCTGAACTATGCCTGCTACCAGGATGCGCGCTTCATGATCGCTGGCACCCCTTCCGGCGTGACCCTGGCGCCCGAGGGCGGCGCCCATCAATCCATCAGCACGCCGCTGATCGGGATGAGCCAGGACGGGCTGGCCGCCTTTGAACCCGCCTTTGCCGATGAACTGGCGGTGATCATGGAATGGGCCTTTGGCTATTTGCAGCGGGAGGGCGAGGGCGACCCGGATGAACGCACCTGGCTCCGGGATGAGACCGGCGGATCGGTCTATTTGCGGCTCAGCACAAAACCGCTGGAGCAGCCCGGTAAACGCGCCGATGATGATTTCCGCCAAGGCGCCATCGACGGTGCCTACTGGCTGCGCAAGCCCGGACCCAATTGTTCGGTTGTGATCGCCTATCAGGGC
The DNA here is from genome assembly GCF_055902035.1 of Leisingera sp. SA215. Taxonomy (NCBI): domain Bacteria; kingdom Pseudomonadati; phylum Pseudomonadota; class Alphaproteobacteria; order Rhodobacterales; family Roseobacteraceae; genus Leisingera; species Leisingera sp. SA215. Next base: position 175,061 of record NZ_JBVVXU010000006.1, read on the forward strand.
GCGGTCGCGGATGAGGCGATTGCCGCCGCCGGCCTGATCGGCGAAGTGCGGCGGGATGCCGGCGTGCTGGCCGTCACCTCGGCGGACCGTCTGAACGCAGGCTGGACCGCCGCCCAGCGGGAGCGCGCCCGCGGCAATCCGGCTGCCCTCTCGCATATCGAACAGCTGCTGCGGGATCTGCCTGCGCATTGCACCCTGGTCACCGTGATCGACGGCCATCCGGCCACCCTCGCCTGGCTTGGCGCGGTGGCAGGGCACAGGACAGTGCCGCACGGGGTGGAGCATTTTGGCCAGACCGGGACGATCGGGGATCTCTCCCGCCATTTCCGGATCGACCGGCAGGCAATCGTCAATTCCATTGACGGTCTTACAGCGGGCCGCAAGGCGGCGCTGATGCCGGCCAATCCCGGCTGACACGGGTCAAACGGCCCGCCGCGGCGCCTGCCTCCGCCCTTAACGGTGGTATTGCGCAACCGGCAGGCCGCCGATCCGGGTCAGGGCCACCGGTGTCTGATACAGCGCCGTCAGGCTGGCGGCGCTGGCGGCCTCATCCACCGGGCCCTGAAAAGCGATCCGGCCGTCCTTCAGCGCCACCACGTGATCGGACCAGCTGATCGCATAGTTGAGGTCATGCACCACAATCACGATGCCTTTGCCGCGCTCTTCGACCAGGCGGCGCAGCTGCGCCATCAGGTTGCGGGCGTGGTGCAGGTCCAGGTTGTTCAAAGGCTCGTCCAGCAGCAGCCAATCGGTGTCCTGGGCATAGGCCATGGCGATAAAGGCCCGCTGGCGCTGGCCGCCTGACAGCTCATCCAGGAACCGCTGCTGCAGCGGGGCAAGGCCGAACAGTTCTGTTGCATCCCCGATTGCCGCGTGATCCGCTGCCGTCAGCCGCCCCTGGCTGTGGGGCCAGCGGCCGAAACCGATCAGATCCTTGACCCGGACCCGGCTGGCCACGGTCAGGTTCTGGGCCACAACCGCCATCTTACGCGCCAGCCGGCCGGGGGCGATCCGGGCCGCGTCCATACCGTCCAGGCTGATGCAGCCGCGGCTCGGGGTCAGCTGCTGCGCGATCAGGTTCAGCAGGGTCGATTTGCCTGCGCCATTGGGGCCGATCAGGGCGGTGACACGGCCTGCGGGGATCTCCGCATCAATCCCGTCCAGAATAGGCTTCGCGCCATGGCCATAGCTCAGGCCGGATACTGTAATCACCGGATTTTCCCCCTTGTCAGCAAATATATGAACAGCAGGCCGCCGCAGAACTCGATGACAACGGCCAGGGTGGATTGCAGCCTCAGAATGCGTTCGAACACGGTCTGGCCCGCAACCAGGATAAGCGCGGAAATCAGCGCCGCGGCCGGCAGCAGCAGCGCATGGCGGTGGGTCCGCATCAGGCTGTGCGCCAGGCTGGTCACCAACAGCCCCAGAAAGGCAACCGGCCCGGCCAGCGCCGTCGACACCGAGACCAGCGCGGCAATGATGCACAGCACCTTCAGCTGCAGCCGGTCATGGCCCACACCCAGGCTGCGCGCCGTGTCCCGGCCAAGCGCAGCCACATCCAGCACCGCATGATTGCGCCAGAGCCACCAGAACGCCAGCAGCATCAGCCCCAGCGCCATAACCAGGGCCTCGCGGTCGATGCTGCCGAACTGTGCGAACATCCTGGTCTGCACGATCGAGAATTCGGACGGGTCCATCAGCCGCTGAAGAAAGGCGGTGATGGTCCGGAACATCAGGCCCAGCACCACGCCGGTCAGCACCATCAGCTGAATGTCGTGACGGGTCCGGCGCAGCACGCTGGTGAACAACAGCAGCGCCGCGCCCATCATCACCGCGGCGTCGAGCACAAACCCCGCCAGGGGCGGGATCCGGCTGCTGCCGGCAATTCCCAGCCCGGCAACCAGCCCGGTCTGCAGCAGCAGGAACAGCGCATCGAACCCCATGAAGGCGGGCGTCAGAATGCGGTTGCGGCTGATCGTCTGCAGCAGCACCGTTGCCACCCCCACGGCGGCCCCGACCGACAGCAGCCCCGCCAGCTTGACCATCCGCAGCTCCAGGATATAGGCCATCGGCCCGCGCAACCCCCAGAACAGGAACAGCGCCGCCGCTGCCGCCAGCACACAGCCAAGGCCCAGGATCCGCCGGTCAGCCATGCGCTCGCCGCCCCAGCAGCATGTACAGGAACACCGCGGCACCAAAGAGACCGAAAACAGTCCCGGCGGGGATCTCGTAAGGGTAGCGGAGCAGCCGCCCCAGAATATCGCAGAGCAGCAGCAGCCCGGCCCCGGTTGCCGCGACCGCCGGCAGGCTGGCCCGCAGATTGTCGCCCATGATGCGTGAGACCAGATTGGGCACCACCAGCCCGACGAAGGGCAGCATGCCAACGGTCACGATCACCAGAGCCGACACCAGCGAAACGGTGACAATGCCGAACCCCAGCACCTGCCCGTAGCGCAGCCCCAGGTTCAGGCTGACAGCCCGCCCCAGACCCGCAATGGTGAATTGATCGGCGGCGAAATAAGACAGCAGCGCCAGCCCCCCGGCCAGCCAAAGCAGCTCGTAGCGCCCCGCCAGAATGCCGGAGAACTCGCCGCTCATCCAGATGCCAAGGTATTGCAGCAGATCGGTCTGAATGGCGATGAAACTTGCACAGGCCATCAGCACCCCGCCGTAAACCAGCCCGGCCAGCGGGATCAGCAGCGGCTGCTCCGGCGGAATGCGGCGGGACAGCAGGATGAACAGCACCGTGCCCGCCAGGGCCGACGCCGAGGCCGCCAGCATCTTGCCGAACAGGGGCATCGCGGGGGTCAGCAGCGTCACCGCAAGCAATCCCAGCATGGCGGCTTCATTGGTGCCGGTGGTGCCGGGTTCGACGAATTTGTTGCGCACCAGCAACTGCATGATGACACCCGCCACCGCCATCGCAGCACCGGTCAGCAGCACCGCCACGGTGCGGGGAATGCGGCTGACCGCCAGCAGCTGCAGCGCTTGCGGATCGCTCAGCAGGGCGCCGGGATGCAGCGGGCTGGCACCCACAAACAGGCTGATCCCGCCCAGCAGGCACAGCAGCAGAGCCATCAGAACCAGCGGGCGGCGGCCCGCGGCACCGCGGCGGCCGCCGCTGTCCAGGGCGGCCGGATCAGCCACCGGCCGCAAACCCTGCCAGAATCTCCTCCAGCGTCGCGGTCATCGCCTGAATGCCGCCGCCGGCCACATAGACGTTGGCAGCATCCAGATAGACCACCTGCTGCCGGCGCCAGGCCGTGGTGCCCGCCACCAGCGCGTTATCAAGGGTGACCGCCGCCGCCTGATTGCCCTGGCCGATCGCCGCGGCCCGGTCGATGATGATCAGCCAGTCGGGGTCCGCCGCGGCAATGAACTCAAACGAGACCGCCTCGCCGTGGGTCTGCGCCTCGACGCTTGCAACCGCCTCCGGCAGGTCCAGCGCGGTGTGCAGCCAGCCGAACCGCGACCCGGCGCCGTAGACCGACACTTTGGGGCCGTTGGTCATCAGGATCATCGCCTTGCCGCGGCCCGCAACGGCGGCTCTGGCCCGCTCCAGCTTGGCGGTGAACGCCGCTTCCAGATCCGCCGCCCGTTCCTCCTGCCCGGTCAGGCGGCCATAGCTGCGCAGCCGTGCCAGCGATTGCCCAATGTGGTCTTCGCCCCAGATCGTCATGTCGATGGCTGGCGCGATCCCGGCCAGCGCCGCAACCTGGGCCGAGGACCGCCCGCCCGCAATGATCAGATCCGGGGCCAGCATGGCAATGGCCTCGTAATCCGGCTCAAACAGGGTGCCCACCGGCGCGGCCTTGTCCTGCAGATCCTGCAGGTGGCGGGCATAAAGCTGCGACGGCACCCCGGCTATGGGCGCCTGCAGGGCGTCCAGCGTGTCCGCAGCAGCGGCATCCAGAACGACGATTTTCTGCGGCGGCCCAGGCAGCTCTACCGCGCCGCGCGCGGTGTCGATGGCAATGCCTTGCGCCTGCGCTGCGCCGCACAGGGCAACAGCAATTGATGCAGCCAGCTGCACGATCTTCCGATGGGCCATTTTCTATCCTGCTGAGATGGAAATTGGCTGGCGGGGCTGGCTTGCTCAAAATCGAGAGGGGCTTACCGGCCCGCGCGGCAAAAGTCCAGCCATGCCGCTGGATCCCCTGCCGCCACCCGCAGGCCGCGCAAAAATGCAACATCAGCATATTAACGGCAAATCTCCCCGGCAGGGGCTTGCAGCTGCGGCGATTGCTTCTTATCAGACCCCAGCCTTTGCAAGGCCAGCCAGGATTCAACCCAAGCTATCAGCTCTTAGAACACGGGTTTTATCATGGCACGAACTTCCAACATCCGCCTGTCAGGGCTGCTGTGCAGCACCGCTCTGACTCTCATCTCCGCCCCGGCAGCCTTTGCAGAAGACGACGGCGTGCTGTCGCTGGACCCGATCACCGTCAAACAGCGCGACCCCGCAGGCAACGCCGCCGACCGCGCCACATCGATCTATGTCGCCGACGCCGAGATCGAACGCGCCGCGATGGGCGACCTCAAGGACCTGTTTGCCGGCATCGCCTCGGTCTCTGTCGGCGGCGGCATTCCAATCGCGCAGAAAATCTTCGTCAACGGAGTCGACATGCTGAACCTCGCGGTGCAGGTGGATGGCGTGTCGCAGAACAACCGCACCTTCCACCACGTCAGCGCCAATGCCTTTGACCCCGGCCTGATGAAATCGGTCCGCGTCGATCCCGGCGTTGCCCCCGCCGATGCCGGCCCGCGCGCGCTGGCGGGCCGGGTGGTAATGGAAACCATCGACGCCGAAGACATCCTGGAAGACGGCGAAACCTCCGGCGGCCGCTCCCGCCTGTCCTATTCCAGCAACGGCGGTACCGCCCAGGGGTCGCTGACCCTGGCAGGCCGCAGCGGCGGCTTTGAAATCCTCGGCTACGCCAAGCGCGCAACCGGCGATAACTACAAAGACGGCGACGGCAACGAGGTCACGGGATCTGCCGCGAACCTCACCGCAGGCCTGTTGAAATTCGCCTATGAGGGCGAACAGGGCGACCGGATCGAACTGTCGCTGCAAGAGGCGCAGGACAATGAAATCCGCAATTTCCAGCCGAACTTCGGCTCCAGCCCCCGCGGTTTCGCTCCCTATTTCACCCGCCGCCGCATCGCTTCGCTGCGCTATGAAAGCGGCAATGAAACCGGCCTTTGGGACCCTTCGGCAACCTTTGGTTTCTCTGAAATCAATGTTGACCGCCCCTCCGATCCGTTCGGGGATTCCACATCCACCAGCTCGAACACCTACGCGCTGACGCTGCAGAACGATTTCCACCTGTCCGACAGCAACACGATCACGGCCGGCGTCGACTATCAGATCCGCGAAAGCGCGGTGAACGCCACCTGGGTCAACGGGCTGACCGGGGAGGAAAGCAAGAACCTGGGCGTCTTCGCCCAGGCCCGGCTTGAACCCGCCAGCCGCCTCAGCGTTTCTGCCGGCCTCCGCTATGACTGGCAGGACTTCACAGGCCAGGACTTTGCCCAGACCGGCACGTCTTTTACCGCCTCCCCCTCCGGGGCAAGCGGCAACCTGTCGCTGGTCTATGACGTGACCGATGCCTTGTCCCTGCGGGCCGGGTATTCGAACGTCTTCGGCGGCATCGACCTCGAAGACAACTTTCTGTTTTATCAGGCCTGGGACTATTCCGCCCTGCAATCTTCACGCGCCGAAAACATCATCGTCGGCGCCGACTGGCAGCGCGGCAACTGGACCCTGGGCGGCGAGCTGTTCAAAACCGGTATCGACAACGTCCGCGGCGTCTCCGGGGCCGGTGCTGTCGCCGGCAGCGATTTCGAAAGCAAAGGCTTCAACCTGGCCGCAACCTATGGCTGGGACAGCGGCTTTGCCCGTTTCACCATGAACAACAGCGACGTCGAATTCAACGGCGCGCCGGCCGAAAGCTTCTTCCTGGTCGACTCGGGCACCCCGATCGGCAAGGTGCTGGCCTTCGAGGTGCAACAGGAAATCCCAAGCATGAACCTGCTGGTCGGCGGCAGCGTCGAGGCGGCGCTATCGAACGACAACGGTGTCTATGAAACCTACACCCAAAAGCAGGAAAGCTATCAGGTTCTGAACCTCTTTGCCGAATACAGCCCGCCGTCGCTTGGCAACGTCACCATCCGGGCGGCCATCGACAACGTGTTCGACACCCAATACGCCGACCGGGCCACCTATGGCACCGAATACTCCGCCTCGACGATCAACACGATCAAGGAGCCGGGCCGCAATATCTCGGTTGTTGCCACACTTAAGTTCTAAGCAACTGCAGGGGCGCCTGCCGTGGCGCCCCTGCCTCGGATTCCCGTCATGCGCGGTCTTCTGCCGGGCACCGTAAATCCTTCGTATTTTTAGCAGAACCCGCTTCCCAGCCTGTCGGAATCCGATTAAAAAAGCGGTGTGAAACCAACCTCACAACAGGCGCCCTGCCTTTCACCGGCGCCGCTCAGCAGCCAGCCTTCCCGCTAGTTCATGTCGAAACAGACCCGGTTGACCTGAATGCCCGGCCCCCGCCAGGCGTCAGCCCGCCGCGGCACGGCTACGGGAAAATCCTGGACCATGCGACCTGCCTTTCCTTCCATCACGTCCCTGCGGGGCTGCCCGCGATGAGTTTTCAGCAGCCCCTTCCGCCCGGCGCCTGCGGCCAGGCCGCATCCCAGGCCGCATCCCAGGCCGCGTCCTTGCAGGCGCTGCTGAATGGTTTCCTGCGGGAAATCATGCCGGACAATGTCAGCCCCGGCCGCCCGGTGGACATCCCGCTCAGCCACATCCCCGCCCGGCTGCGTGTGGCGGTCGTGTACCACTCCCGGACCGGGCCGCATCAATTCGGAGCGGCGCAGATCCGCTTCGCCGCCTCCCCCGCCTGGCAGGCGGCAGCGCCGGTGCAGGTGATCACCCTGATCGCGCAGGAATGCTTCTCGCGCCTGAACAGCCGCGATCCGGGCAAACTGCCGGAGTTCCTGCGCGGCATCTTCAACAGCAATGCCCAGATCGAAACCATCCTGCGCCGCAATGCCGGCCTGCCCGAGCCGGATGGTTTTCTGGCCGCCGAGCAGGCCCTGTCCTATGGCCACTGGCTGCACCCCACCCCCAAAAGCCGCGACGGGCTGACCGGCTGGCAGCAGGCGGCATATGCCCCCGAATACGCAGGCCGGTTCCCGCTCACCTTCTTTGCGGCGGATAAAACCATCGTCTCACAGGGCGCCGCCCAGGACGGAAAACGGGGCGCCGCTGCGGACTTGGTTGATCAGATCCCCGGCATCGCCGGGGCGTTCCAGTTGCAAGCCCATGAAATCCTGATCCCCGCGCACCCGCTGCAGGCCCAGGCACTGCGGCTGGATCCGGCAGTGCAGGCGCTTCTGACCGCCGGCAGATTGCGCGATCTGGGCGCGGCAGGCGGCGATTTTGCCGCCACCTCCTCGGTCCGTACGGTCTATGCGCCGGATTGCCCCTGGATGCTGAAATTCTCCATTCCCGTGCGGCTGACAAACTCCTTGCGCGTGACCCTGCGCAACGAGCTGGAGGTGGGCGTCTCAATGGCCCGGCTGCTGCACAGGCTCGGGTTCGCCGAGACCAGCCCGCGCTTTCAAATCATTGACGATCCGGCCTATCTGACCGTGGACCTGCCCGGCCGCCGCGAAAGCGGGTTCGAGGTGATCTTCCGACAGAACCCCTTTACCGGCGCGCAGGGCAAAGGCGTCTATAATCTTGCCGCGCTGACCGCAGACCCCCTGCCCGGCCGCACCGCCCTGCTGACCGGTATCATCACCCGGCTGGCAGCCGCACGCGGCGAACCCCGGGCCAAGACCGCCCGGATCTGGTTTGATGCCTATCTCGACTGCATGCTGGACCCGGTTCTGGCGCTCTACGACCGGCATGGCATCGCATTGGAGGCGCATCAGCAGAACAGCCTGCTGGATCTCGGCACCGGCCTGCCGTCGCGTGCCTATTACCGCGACAACCAGGGCTATTTCATCACCCGGGACGCCTATCCGCGGCTCAGTGCGCTGGAACCCTCGCTGGCGGGCCAGCCGGTGCTGGTCTTCTCTGAGGACCACATCAATGAACGGCTGGCCTATTACCTGATCGTCAATCAGCTGTTTGCGGTGATCCGCCGCCTGGGCTGCGACGGGGTGGCAGAGGAAGCCGCCCTGCTGCTGCAACTGCGCCGCCGCCTGACCGCAGCCGCCGGCCGCTTCACCGGCGCCGCCGCCGGGTTTGCCCGCTATCTGCTGACCGCCCCGGCCCTGGCCGCCAAGGCCAACCTGCTGACCCGCGTCCACAATATGGACGAGCTGGAGACCGACACCCAGGAAGGCCTGTTCCTGCAGATCAAGAACCCCATCGCCGCCTGCCTGCCGCAGCCCGCACAGGAGCATGCCGATGTCCTTGTATGAACACCGCTTTGCCGGCACTGCACCGCGCGTCCTGCGCCAGCTGTGCGAAGCCCTGCTCAGCGAAGGCTGGGCCGCATCGCTGCACAGCGGGCGCGGAGGGATGCTGCGCTGGTCGCTCAGGGGCACTCAGTTCCGCGCCCTTGGCCGCCGCGGCGCTTTTGACCGCTACCGCCTGCAGGACGCCAGTATCGAGGTTTATGACAGCACCGGATGGCGCCCCGCTGGTACCGGTGACGTGCTGGCAGCCGCGGCGGACCCCTCGCCCGCGATGGAAATCCTGCGCGCCGATCTGGCCCGCACCGAACAACTCAGCGATCTCAATGCACAGCAGATCCCGCCGATGACCGGGCGCCGCAGGCTGACGGTTTCCGCTCTGGAAACCGCCCTGCACGAGGGCCACCCATACCACCCGTGTTTCAAAGCCCGCAGCGGGTTCTCGGACGCCGATCACCTGGCCTATGGGCCCGAAGCAGGCCGGACCTTCCGGCTGGCCGGGGTTCTGTTCCACCACAGTCTGGTGCAGCAGTCCCTGCCGGATAAAGACTTCTGGCCGCAGGAGCTGGGCCGCCGCGAATGGGACCGCATCACCGCGCTGGCAGACCTGCAGAACGCGCCGCTGCAGGATTTCCGCCTGCTGCCGCTGCACCCCTGGCAAGCCGCCAGGCTGCAGGACGAACCGCTGTTTCAGGACTGGCGCCGCACTGGCCGGGCGGTGCAGATCGGCCCGACCGGCGAACCCTGCCGCGCCACCCAGTCGGTGCGCACCCTGATGAATGCAGACACCCCGCAGCGCGCCCATGTCAAAACCGCGATGGCCATGCGCAACACCTCCGCGCTGCGCACCCTCGCGCCGGAGTCGGTCGCTGTGGCCCCGGCCATCTCCAAATGGCTGGCCGATGTGCTGGACAGCGATCCCCTGTTTATCAGCCGCTACCCGCTGACGATCCTGCCGGAATACGCCGCCATCACCGCCGGCCGCGGCACCGTTCTGGACGGGCATCTGGCCGCGATCTGGCGCCAAAGCCCGGAGTCCCTCGGCCTGCCCGCGGACAGCATGATGCCCTTCAACGGCCTTGCCCTGACCGAGCCTGACGGCAGCCCGCTGATCGCCCCGTGGATTGAAAAACACGGGCTGGAGGCCTGGGTCGATCAGCTCATCGAGGTTACCGTTCTGCCGGTCTGGCATCTGCTAATCGCCCATGGCATCGGGCTGGAGGCGCATGGCCAGAACCTGATCCTGCATCACGAAAACGGCTGGCCCGCCGGCCTGATTGCCCGCGATTTCCACGAAAGCCTTGAATACCTGCCAAAGCTGCTTTCGCGCCCGGATCTCTGCCCAGATCTAGCCCAAATCGACCCGGCCTATGCGGATGCGCCGCTGGACCAATTCCACCGGATGTCCAGCGCAGAGGAGCTGCGCTGGCTGGTGATGGACACGCTGTTCGTGTTCAACCTCGCCGACCTCTCGGACCTGCTGCAGCGCCGTTACGGCCTGGCCGAAACCGCATTCTGGCGCCGGGTCCGGGCACGCCTTGACCGGTATGCCGCCGAGCACGGGCTGGAGACCCGCCAGGCTGCGCTGGCGCCCTTTGCGCCGCAGATCCACGCCGAAAGCCTCATCACCCGGAAAATCGATCCCGGCCGGCCGCTGTACCGCCATCTGATCGCCAATGCCCTGGCCCCTGCAAAGGACTGCTGACATGTTTGTGCTGAACGACACCCTTATCGACCCGGCTGATCCGGCCGCCCGGCTGGACAGCGTCCTGACCGGTCCCGCTGTGCACCGCTACGGGCTGCACATGCAGAACACCGGCGCCGCGCTCTCGGCGCTGCTGTACCTGCGGGCGCAAAACGCGGGCGTGTTCCCGATCCATGCCGGCATCCCGGCGGAAACCGCCCGCGAAATGGCCCGGGCCGCCGGCTGCGATCTGCTGCTGAGCGACGGGCTGAAGCAAACCGCCATACCGCAACCCGGCGGCACCGCGCGCGGCGGCGTTCTGGTGCAGATGAGCTCGGGCACAACCGGGGCCGCCAAGGTCATTACCCGCACCTGGGAGGAAATCGCGGCAGAGATCGAAAGCTACGCCGCCTTCTTTACCGCCAGCGCGGCGATGACGCCGGTGATCGCCTGCCCGGTCACCCATTCCTACGGGCTGATTGCAGGCGTCCTGGTGGCAATGCACCGCGGCCATCTGCCGGTGATCCTCGACAGCCTGAACCCGAAATACATCCTGCGCCGCCTGCGCGAGACGGATCAGCCGCTGCTCTATACCTCGCCCGCGATGCTGCACACCCTGGCCCGGCTGCTGCCCGCGGACCAGCGGCTCTACGCGGCCAACACTTCCGGCACCGTTCTGCCCGAGGCCTGGTTCCAGCTGATCCGCGCCCGCACCACCCATTTCTTCCAGCAGTACGGCTGCTCCGAGGCCGGCTGCGTTGCCATCAACCAGGATCTGCAAGACCCCTATGACGTCGGCCACCCGCTGCCGCACGTGACCCTGACCGCAGGCCGGAACGGCAGCCCGGATGCGGTGCGTATCACCGCCGCCGGGCGCGAAACCGACACCGGCGATCTTGGCCATCTGCGCGCGGACGGAATGCTGGTGTTCACCGCCCGCGCCGACGACATGATCAATGTCGCAGGCCTCAACGTCTATCCGCAGGACGTCGAGAAAACCGTCATGGCGCTGCCCGGCGTCTCCGATGCCATCGCCTTCCGCCTGCCCGACCCGCACTCCGGCGCCCGCGCCGGGCTGCTCTATGCCGGCAGCGCAGCCGAGGACGATGTGCGCCAGGCCTGCCGTGATACGCTGGCCGACTACCAGCAGCCGCGTCTCATCAAACACCTGCCCGCCCTGCCCCGCCAGGCCAACGGCAAGATCAGCCGCCGCGGGCTCGCGGCGCAATACGCCGCCCCCAAGGATCTGGAAAACGCATGACTTACGACAGTCTTCTCGAGGCCATCCGCCTGACCCTGCAAGGGCCGCTGGCAAATGCGCATATGGCGCGGTTCGGCCCCGCTGCCGTGCTGAACGACGATCTGCACATCGACTCGGTCATTCTGATCAACCTGATGCTGCATCTGGAAACCGATCACGGCATCGAAATGCCCGAACGCGCATTGTCCAAGGACGATTTTGCCACCGTGGACGCCCTGATCCGGATGCTGATGGGCGGAACTCCGGCACCGGCGACGGAGGACGGCAACGCTCCCGCCGCTAGTGAAATCACCGTGCATTGCTTTGTCAGCTGCCTCTGCGCCGCCATCCGCCGGCACCGGGATCTGAACTTCCGGCCGTTCTACTTCGGCACCTGGGACAGCAGCTTTGCCGTCACCCCTTCGATGCAGCTTGCCTACCACAGCAAGGAGATCACCCAGGACCACTACGCCGGCTGGGTCGAACGGCTCTACAATATCCCGGTGCGCGAATGGTACGATCACAGCCGGACCAAGGCGGAAAACCTGACCCGTTTCGAACGGCTGCTGTCCGCAAAATCAGATGACGAGCAGCTGGTGGTCTTCCTCGACATGTACCACCTGCCCGAGCGCGAGAATAAGTACAATCAGAACCCCTTCCCGCATTTCGTGATCATTGAGCCGACAGACGATCCGGACATTTGGCACCTCTATGATCCGGACTACCGCTGGCGCGGCGGCCTGCCGCGCGAAACCATCCTCAATGCCATGGCGCAGCCCACCGTCGCAGGCGGCTATATCATCAACAGCGGCCATGCGCGGGCGCCGCACCCGCAGGATCTGGCCGCCTATTTCAATGAAACCTTCCGGCCGGACGACAATGTGCTGACCAGCGCCCTGCGCCGGATCTTTGAATACCACTGCCTGCCCGCACGCCCGCTGGCCTTGGCAGACCTGCAGAACGCGGTGCGTGAATTGCCGGTGCTGTCCTTGCGCAAATACGCCTATGAGCACGCCTTTGCCTTCTTCTGGCAGGAGCTGGACACAGCGTTTGCAGCCTTCGACGCCGAATGCGACCGGATCGAGGCGCTGTGCGAGGGCTTCCGCAGCCTGCACTTCCTGGCCGCCCGCATCGCCCATACCGGCGACCGCGCAATGATCCCCGATCTGTTCGCCGCGCTGGAGGCGCTGGACGAGCTGGAATTCACCATAAAATCCGCGCTCCAGACCCAGTTCCACGCCTGGTGCGCAGCCAACCTGCCAGCCCCGCCCAGTCTTCCGGCCAGCCCCCAGCCGCAGGAGCTTCCGGCATGAAGATATCCCTTTGCACCATCTCGTTCCGCCACCAGCTCATCGGCCTCAAGGACATTGCGTTCTGGGCCCGTGACAACGGCTTCCAGGGGATCGAGCTGTGGGGCGTGCATGCCCGCAGCCAGCCGCCGCTGGCCCTGCATAACGCCCAGTGGATGGCAGCGCAGGGGCTGTCGGTGCCGATGATCAGCGATTACCTGCCGCTGCAGGACCCCGATCTGCTGCGCCGCCGCACCGTCGCGCTTTGCGCCCAGGCCCGGACATGGGGGGCTGGGAAATTACGCACCTTTGCCGGCCAGCACGGCAGCGCCGCCGCCACCCCTGACGAGCGCCGCCAGACCATCGGCGCCCTGCGCGAGGCCTGCACCATCGCCGCCGATCACGGGCTGCGGCTGCTGGTTGAAACCCACCCCGGCACATTGGCCGACACGCTGGCCAGCACCTGCGATCTGATCGATGCCGCCGATCACGATGCGCTGATGATCAATTTTGACGCCCTGCACGTCTGGGAAGGCGGCGGCGACCCGGTCGAGGCCCGCCGCATCCTGTTGCCCCGCATTGCGCATTACCACCTGAAAAACGTCGCCGCCCGCGACCGGCTCGGGGTCTTTGCCCCCGGCAACGTCTACAGCGCAGCAGGCAGCCGCGACGGCATGGTGCCGCTGTTCGACGGTGCTTATGATTACAGCCGATTCCTATCCGCCTTGGCACAGGAGCCCGGCTGCGAGGCCTCGCTGGAATGGTTCGGAGATGCGGTTTTTCAAACCCTGAAAAGCGATATCGCAGAAATCCGCGCCCGGACCCGCAACAACATCCCCGCGGCAAAAGCTGTCTAGCAACCAGGCCCGCCACTGCGGAAAAGAACCGGTGTGCATCCCTGCACACCGGTTTTACTTTTCTCTATGCCGAAATATCCAGCAGGCCTCAGCCGGCCGGTTCCAAGACCCGCCCGGACGGTCCCGCCTGGCGGTGCCACAATCCGGCATAGATCCCCTGCCCGGCCAGCAGCGCCTGATGGCTGCCGTCCTCGGCAACCCGGCCGTCCTGCAGCACCACAATGCGGTCCATCCGGGCAATCGTCGACAGCCGGTGGGCAATTGCAATCACCGTCTTGCCCTGCATCACATCCATCAGGGTTTTCCGGATCTCTTCCTCGACCGCACTGTCCAGGGCCGAGGTCGCCTCGTCCAGGATCAGGACCGGCGCGTTCTTCAGCACCACCCGCGCAATGGCGATCCGCTGCCGCTGGCCGCCCGACAGCGCCACGCCGCGCTCGCCCACATGGGCGTCGTAGCCGGTGCGCCCCGCCTGGTCTCGCAGCGCCGTAATGAACTCATGCGCCTCGGCGCGTTTGGCAGCGGCAATCATTTCCGCCTCGCTGGCGCCGGGGTTGCCATAAAGGATATTGGCCCGCACCGACCGGTGGATCAGCGCGGTGTTCTGCGTCACCACCCCGATCTGGCTCCGCAGGCTCTCCTGCGTCACCCCGCGGATGTCCTGCCCGTCGATCAGGATGCGCCCGCCCTCGGGGTCGCGGAACCGCAAAAGCAGGTTGATCAGGGTCGACTTGCCCGCCCCCGACGGCCCGGCAATGCCAACCCTTTGGCCCGCCGGAATATGCAGATCGATTCCGCTCACACCGCCGCGCGTGTTGCCGTAGTGATGCGTCAGCCCTTCGATCCGCACCTCAGCCCTGCCGACCTGCAGCGCCGGCGCCCCCGGCGCATCGGTGATCCCATGCGGCGCCGACAGCGACCGCAAACCCTCGCGGATCACCCCCATGTTTTCAAACAGCCGGATCGTCACCCACAGGATCCAGCCGCTCATCCCATTCAGCCGGATCGTCAGGGCCGAGGCCGCCGCCACCTCGCCGACGCTGACCTGGCCGCGCATCCAAAGCCAGATCGCGGGGGCCACCACGATCAGGATCAGCACGCCGTTGATCGCGATGCTGCCAAAGGCCAGCGTCGTCATCATCCGCAAGAACCGCTGATACCGCGCCCGCAGGCGGCGCAGCGCCGACAAGGCATAGACCTGCTCCTGCTGGTTGCGGGCAAACAGCTTGACCGTCTCAATATTGCCATAGGCATCCACGATCCGCCCTGTCGCGTTCGACCGCGCGTCCGACCATTTCTCGGCGGTGGCCGCGACGTTCAGCGCCACGTGGCGCACATAAAGGATGTACAAACCCACCCACAGCACCAAAGGCACCGCCAGCCGCCAGTCGATCTGCGACAGCACCAGCACCGCGCCGATCATATAGGTGACCGCAAACAGGATCGCCTCGAACAGCATATGCACGCTGTCCTGCACCGCCGGCCCCATCTGCATCACCCGGTTGCTCAGCCGCCCGGCAAAATCGTTTTGAAAAAAGCCGACCGATTGGCCCAGCAGATGCCGGTGCGCCTGCCAGCGCACTTGCTCCTGCAGGTTCGACGACAGCGTCTGCTCCAGCAGCAGATGGTTCAGCCCGGTCAATGCCGGCCGCAGGATCAGCACGCAAAACAGCGCCAGCAGCATCTCCGTGCCATGCGCGGCCCAGAACGCCGCGGCGCCGGTCCCGGCCATCAGATCAACCACCCGCCCTGAGTAAAAGATCAGCCCGCTTTCCATCAGCGCCGTCAGCACCCCAGTGGCAAACATCAGCGGCAGCCATTTTCTATAGGGCGCCATCTGCTGCATCAGATAGGCCCGCAAACTGGCTCGCGGCGGGTCCATCCGGTCCGCGGCAAAGGGATCGACAAGGTTTTCAAAAGCCCGGAACATGGGGACCCTCTCAAGTAGGTTGTTGGAATCGCTTGAGATGTGGGTTGCCGTTTCCGCCCTGCAGACGGCCCGCGGGCGGGACCGAATCTGAAACCATTGCGAAAGATGCCTGCACCGCAGCCCGGCTTTTCTAGAATGCGCGCAAGGCTTTGTCAGCAACGGATTTGCCCCCGCCGCAAATACCGCAACCGCAAAAACCCTCCGCCTGCGCCCGTGTTTACGGGTTGCAGTGCCGTGGCGATTCACTACATTGCCTGTAGCTTAGTAAAACAGTAAGGAATTTGGCGATGCTCACCGACACAGGCCGCTTTGACACCCCGGATGCAGCAAAATACCTGCAGCAGCTCTGCAAGCATTTCGCCCATAAGGTCGAGGTGAAATTCGACACCACCGATAAAACCGGCCACGGCACCGTGGCGCTGGGAATGGGCCCCGCAACCCTGCGCGCAACCGCACAGGAGCTGACCGCCGAAGTCACCGCCCCGACCGCTGATGAGCTGGATCATGCACGGCAGATCATCGACAACCACCTTGCCCGCTTTGCCTTTCGCGAAGAGTTCAAGACCATGGCCTGGCAGTCCGCAACAGCCCCGGCATAATCCCTCCGCAGGACAGGATATGCGCCCGGTTCCGGTTTTTTACCGTATTGGATAAATTTCCTGAAGATCCCCCGCTCTCCGTAGAAATTCATCGAAACCGGCACCCGCGACGCGCGGGCCTGCCCCCAATGCCCGGGACCGCGGCCCGCGTCAGCACATTTAGCTGCGGCCGGCTCCGCAATCGGAGGCTTGCTTGCGGTACTGGCTCGGCGTCGCCCCCTGCCGCTGGCGGAAGGCGCGCTCAAAGGCCGAGACTTCGGAATAGCCCAGCCGCTCCGATATATCATGCAGCTGCGCCCCTGGCGCCCGCAGCATGCGCTTGGCAATCTCCATCCGGCAGCCCGCCAGCAGCTGCGAGAACTTCTGCCCTTCCTCCTCCAGCTTGCGCCGCAGGGTCCGGCGCGACATGCCCAGGGCGGTGGCAATGACGGTCTGCTCGAAACTTTCGCGGCCAATGCGCATCAGCAGCTCGCGGCGCACCCGCACGGCAACCGGCGCCTCGCGCTCGTTTTGCCGGGCGCTGCGGACAATCGACTGCGACGCCGCCTTGAACGCCGGGCTATCGCTGTCCGCCAGCGGCAGATCCAGCAGGGCCTCCGGAAACACCAGCGTATTGGACGCGGCGGCAAACTGCACCGGGCAGCGCGGCCCGGCGGCGCTGCGGTGTTGCAGGGCGCTTGATTCGTGCTCCAGAGACACCAGATCGGGCCGCCAGTCCGGCCCGGCCGCAGATCTCACCAGGCTATGGAACACCGACAGCGTCAGCTCCGCATCCTGCTGCCGCGGCCAGATGCGGAGATCCAGGATCCGGTAGGTCAGCAGCGCCTTGCCCGCCTCCATCGACAGCCGCATTTCCGAGTCGCTCTGCACCATCGGAAAGGCATTGCGGAACAGCGACAGCGCCGCCCCCAGCGTCGGGGCCTGCTGGATGAATTCTCCAAGCCTGCCAAGATTTTGCAGGTCGAACACCGACCCCACCCGCCAGCCGAAATCGGGTAGCCCCAGCTGGTCCGAGGCATGCTCGCAGAAGTCCACGAATTTTTTCAGGCCGATCTCGCCCTCCAGATCTTCGGGGCCGATCCCGGCGGTGCGGAAAATCCCGGCGGTATCGCCGTTCATGAACTCAACAGCCCGCAACGGATCGTTCAATGTGGTGGCCGAAATCCGGGGCTGATAGTCGTTTGGCATCGCGCAATTCCTCAGGATTGCGTCAGAATACCGCAAAATCCCGCCATTCCAGAAAAAACACTGCGGTCCGGGCCGCAGCTGCCAATTCTGTCCGGAAATGTCGTCTTGTTGTCCGGATGTGTCCGCCACAAGCACCGCCGCCACAGTGCAGCCTGTGCAGATGGCACCTCAAACCGGCACCTTTCACATAGCAATCGCAGGCGGCGGCCCGGCCGGGTCGGTGGCCGCAGTGCTGCTGGCGCGGGCCGGCTTCCGCGTGGCGCTGGCCACCCTGCCGCCGCGCGGGGCCCGGTATGAGGGCCTGTCCGCCCGCGTCGCCGCAATCCTGCAGCGCCACGGGCTGCCGCTGGCGGGCATCGGGCCTGCGGCGCAGCGCCATGTCAGCTGGGGGGCTTTCCAGGGCGGCCGCAACAGCGAGCACCCGGCCGGCCGCAGCCAATTCGACGCCGGGCTGCTGGAGGCCGCCAAGGATGCGGGCGTTGCCGTTTTTCAACAACCCGTGGCCAGCCTCCGCCCGGACGCCGGCGTCATCCGGCTGGCCAGCGGTCAAAGCCTCTCCGCCCAATTGCTGTTCGAGGCCCGCGGCCGCCGCGCCCCGCGTCCCTGCACGGAACAAAGCCGGGCAAAGCTCCTCGGCCCGGAGACCATCTCCATTGCAGGAATTGTGCAGCCGCAGACCGGGGACCTGGACACACCGCAGTTAATGGCCCGGCCCGGCGGCTGGACCTGGTCCACCCCTGTGGGCAAAGATCAGCTTTGGCTTCAGGCTGCGGGCGATGCCGCCGCTCTGGACAAACGGGCCGGCGGCAAGGCGGCGGTGGCGGCGCTGTGGCACACAGTGCTGGCGGACACCCCCCTGCCCCGCCGCCCCGCCATCCATGCCATTGCACCGCGGCTGACCGCGCCGGAGCTTGATCCGCGCTGCCCGCGGCTGGGCGATGCCGCGGTGGCGCTGGATCCCCTGTCCGGGCACGGCATGTTCTGGGCGGTCTCCTCGGCGCTGATGGCGGTGCCCATCGCACGGGCCTTGCTGGACGGTCAGACGGCGCTGGCCCGCGATTTCTACCGCAACCGGGTGGCCGAAACCTTCTGGCGTCAGGCCCGGGTGGGCCGCGATTTCTACCGCGAGGCGGACATTCAAACACCGTTCTGGCAGCAGCGCGCCGCCTGGCCCGATGATCTCCCCGCCCACAACACCGGGATCCGCCCGCACATCGCCCGCCGGGTGATCGTGCAAAACGGCCATCTGGCGCGGCGCGAGGTGCTGATCACCCGCGATGCCCCCGGCGGTGCCGCCTTTGCCGCCGGGCAGGAGATCGTGCCGCTGCTGCGCCGCCTGAACGGCCGGCCGCTGCCGGACGCGGTGCGCTTTCACTCCGCGGTGTTACCGGCGGCCCCGCCGCAGACGGCCCGCGCCATCCATCAATGGCTTCTATCGCAAGGCTTCACCGAGGGGGCGCAGATCCCCTTGGACACCAGCAACAGGGAGAAACTTCCATGGCAAAACAATCAGCCAGTCTGACGGCTGCAATGCTCTTGACAGTCACCAGCGCCGCCCCCGCGCTGGCCAGCGAAGCGCTGGTGCAGGACATCTGCACCGCCTGCCATACCGGCGAAGACGGCGGATTGACCCGCATCAGCGGCCAGCGCAAGACGCCCGAAGGCTGGATGATGACCATCGTCCGGATGCAGCAGGCGCATGGGCTGGAGATCAGCCCTGAGGACCGCCGCGCCATCGTGCAGCATCTGTCAGACACCCAGGGACTGGCCCCGTCCGAGGCCGCCCCTTTCCGCTATGCGCTGGAAAAAGACCCCAACGCGCAGGAAAGCTTTGACGAGCCCTTTGCCTCGATGTGCGCGCGCTGCCACACCGGCGCCCGCGGTCTGCTGCAGAACCGCACCGCCGAGGAATGGACGCTGCATATGGATTTCCATGTCGGCCATTTCCCCACCATCGAATATCAGGCGCTTGGCCGCGACCGCGAGTGGTACAACATCGCCCGCACCGAAATCGCCGGTTATCTGGCCGAGCGGAACCCGCTGGAAACCGCCGCCTGGGCAGACTGGCAGGCGGCAGACAAACAGCCTGCGGCAGGCGATTGGGTGGTGATCACCGACCTGCCCGGCATCGGCGAGGCCTACGGGCGGCTGACGGTAACGGGTGATGCCTCGCCCTATCAGGTCAGCGGCGAATTTGTGACCGCAGACGGCACCAAACATCCCGCCTCGGGCCGGATGAACCTTTATACCGGCTATGAATGGCGCGCCAATCTGGACATTGGCGGCACCGCCTACCGCCAGGTTCTGGCCCTGTCCAAGGACGGCAACACCCTGCAGGGCCGCCAGTTCGACCGCAGCAACGACGCCCTCGGCGCACCCTTGAGCGGCGCGCGGGCGGGCGCGGGCAGCGTCATCCTCGGCACGGTTCCTTCTGCCGTTCCGGCGGGCGCCGCACAGGCGCAGGTGGTCGGCACCGGGCTGGACACCCTTGCCAGCTCCAGCGGCACTGCAACCGCAAATGGCTATGGCGCGGCGCTGTCGCTGGCGGCTGAGGGCAATGGCGTGGTCACCTTCAGCGCCGGCGGCGCCGAGGGGCAGATCGCCCATTACACCTCGGTCGACAGTCTCCGGGTGGAGCCGGAATTCACCATCGCCCGCGTCGGCGGCGGCAGCGACGCAGGACCGCCCCCGGTGCCCGCCTATTTCAACGCGATCGGCATGTGGAACGGTCCGGACGGCAAACCCGGAACCGGGGACGACATCCGCATCGGCCGGGTCGAAGCGCAATGGTCGGTGGCCAACGCGCATGAACATGCGGCCCATATGAAGGACACCGAATACGCAGGCGGGATGCAGCCGAACGGCATCTTCCAGCCCGCCATCGCCGGCCCCAACCCCGACCGCCCCTTCAGCGCCAATAACGCCGGTGAGCTGAAAGTGCAGGCCGAGGCAATGGGCCAGCAGGCCGAGGCGATGCTGATCGTCACCGTGCAGCGCTTCATCGATCCGCCGATCCGCTGAAGCACAGGGAGAGAGACCATGAAAGACTTTCACTATCAGCCAGCCAATGCGCACCGGGTCGCGGTCGACGGGCGCGAGGTTCTGTTCCACGTTCCCACCACCTCGATCTTCGAGATGGACAGCACCGACCGCGACATCCTCGACTACGCCGCGCAGGAACAGGCGTTCAGCATGGACGACTTCGCAGCCCGGTTTGCGGCATCGGATGCCGCCGCCCGGCTCGACGGGCTGGTGCGGCTCGACATTGTCAACGACGGGCGCCCGCTGCAGCCCGAGCGCCCGCCGATCGAGATCGAAAACTTCCCGCTCACCACCATCGTTCTGAACGTCAACACCGGCTGCAACCTGGCCTGCTCCTATTGCTACAAGGAGGATCTGGCGATCCCGTCCAAGGGCCAGAAGATGGCCTTTGACACCGCGCGGAAGTCGGTCGAGATGCTGCTGGCAGAAAACCCGGACCGCGACAGCTACAACGTGGTGTTCTTCGGCGGCGAGCCGCTGTCGAACCAGCCGCTGATCCGCCAGGTGGTGGACTGGGCGGAGCCGCATTTCGCCGCCCTTGGCAAGGCGGTGAACTTCAGCCTCACCACCAATGCCACCCTGCTGACCGAACCGCTGATCGACTGGCTCGACCAGCACCGGTTCGGCCTCACCGTCTCCATCGACGGCCCCAAGGCGCAGCACGACCTGAACCGCAAGACGGTCGGCGGCAAGGGCACCTATGACGCGGTCGCCGCCAAGGCGCGGCTGCTGCTGTCGCGTTATAAATCCAAGCCGGTGGGCGCCCGCGTCACCCTGACCGCAGGCATCACCAACATCGTCGAGATCTGGGACCACCTGATCAACGATATCGGCTTTGCCGAAGTGGGCTTCTCACCCGTCACGTCGGGCGAGATGGATGCCTTCAACCTCAACGGCGCCGAACTGCTGGAGGTGTTCGAGGGCATGAAATCCCTCGGCCGGCTCTATGTCGAGGCGGCGCTCAGGGGCCGCAACATCGGCTTTTCCAACATGCACCAGATGATGAACGACCTTTACGAGGGCCGCTCCAAGGCGCTGCCCTGCGGTGCCGGGGTGGGCATGCTGGCGGTCAACCACGACGGCGCGCTGAACCTGTGCCACCGTTTCACCGGATCGGAAATGGACCAGTTCGGCACCGTCGACGAAGGCATCAAGCGCAAGGAGCTATCGGGCTTCATCAAGGCACGCTCCGACCGCACCGAAAAGGGCTGCGCCACCTGCCGCATCCGCAACCTCTGCGCGGGCGGCTGCTACCACGAAAGCTATGCCCATTTCAGCGACCCGATGATGCCGACCTATCACTACTGCGACCTGATGCGCGACTGGATCGATTTCGGCGTCGCCGCCTATGCCGAGCTGATCGCCAAGGCGCCGCAGTATTTTCACCAGCATGTTGCGCCGAGGAGGGCGTTTGGAAAATGAAACCGCTCAATCAGAAAGCCGAACGCGTCCAGCAGGCCGCAACCGAGGGCCAGATGGAAGAGGTCCGCGCGATGCAGACGGTGACCGCCGGCTGCGCCACCACCTTCGATCCCGGCTGGGAGGTCGATCCCTTCGGCGGCCTTGCCGCCCTGTGCCAGCCGATGGAGGCGGACCTTTACGGCTGCTCCGACCCCTGCTGGTGGCCCGCCCAGGTGCCCGACATCATGGTCAACCACCAGAACTGGGACGAAAACGCCCCCAATGCCGCCAAGGACTGGCGCGCGCTTGGCGCCACCTACCCCACCGACGCCGAAACCTGAGGAGACCCGCATCATGAAAACCGCGTTTTTTGCTGCTGCCGCGTTCTGCGCCTCCGCCCTGCCGCTGGCCGCAGGCGATCTGCTGGTGACGGTGGCCCGCCCCTCCAACCTCTATGTCTTTGATGCCGGGGACCGCTCGGTCAAATCCGACTGCGATCTTGGCGCCAACGTGACGCCGGGGGTGATTGCCATGTCGCCGGACAACCGCATTGCCTATGTGCTGCTGAACCACTGGCAGGATGTGGTCGGCGTCGATATCGAGACCTGCGAGACAGTGTTCCACGCCGCCCAGTCCGACGGCGATGTGACCCGCCGCTCGCTGGCCTCGCTCGCTGTCTCCAAGGACGGCAGCCAAATCTATACGGTGCGCAATCCGGTGCGCAAACTGACCGACCGTTACGAGGTGATGCAGCCGGAGTTTGCCGTCTATGACGCCAGCGCCGGGCTGGAGGCCGCCCCCGCAGCCGTGTTCGAGGCGCCGCGCCGCTCGACGCTGATGGCCACCGACCGCAACGGCCAGGTCTATGTCGCGGGCCACGACCTCTACCGGGTTGATCCCGCCACCGGCAACACCGAGGTGGCCATCGCCAATGCCAGCTGGGACCGCCCCGCCTACAGCCCGCCGGATGTGCTCGCCTTCTGGCCCACCGGCAGTCAGAACGACGAGATGCTGCTGATGTACACGGCAGCGGTCTTCACCGACGAAACCCAGCAGGAAATGGCGGATTTCGTCTGGGGCTACCAGTCGGTCGACCTCACCACCGGCGAGACCGGGATCGCCGATTTCGCCTCCTTCGAGGTGCTGATGTTCTCCGCCGTTCGCAGCGCTGTGGACCCGAAATACCTCTATGGCGTCTATACCCAGCTCTCCAAGCACAATCTGGAAACCCGCGAGCTGGTGAAACGCGTGGACCTGCCGCACACCTATTACGTCATCAACGTCTCCAGCGACGGACGCGAGATCTATGTCGGCGGCACCAATGACGACATCGGCATCTACGACAGCGAAACGCTGGAGCGGACCGGCGAGATCCGGATGCCCTCCGGCGGCGATATGTCGGTCTCCACCCTGCACGTCGTGCCGCAGGGATGACCGGACCGGCCGCCAGACTCTCCCCCCAGCCGGGCGGCCCTGCGGCTGCCCGCACTTGGCCGCGCCTGCAATCCCGTGCAGGCGCGGCGCTTTTCACATCTTCCACCGCGGCCTGGCTGCTGCCGCTGCTGCACCCGCACCGGCACCGGCTGGCGCTGCTCTTGCTGATCAGCTTTGCCGCCGCCGCCATCGGCCTGCTGCCGCCCTATATCAGCAAGCTGGTGATCGACCGCGGCCTGATGGCCGGCGATGCCGCGCAGCTGGTGGTCTGGTCGCTGGCGCTGTTTGCCATCGGCCTCGCGGCCACAGCCACCGGCGCGCTCAGCAATATCCTGCACATGCGCGCCTCGCTCCGGATGCTGGCACGGCTGCGCCGGAAACTGCTGGCCCGGCTGGCCGCCAAGCCCTCCGGCTGGTTTGCCAGCCAGCGCGCAGGCGAGCTGCTGGCCCGCATCGACGGCGACGCGGCCGAAGTGCAGAAATTCGCCTTCAATGCGGTGCTCGGCGGCTCCTCGGCGCTGATCCGGCTGATCGGCGGCTCGGTGATGCTGATGGTGCTGGACTGGCGGCTGGGCCTGCTGACCGCGCTGCTGGCCCCCGCCGAGCTGCTGTTCCTGATCTGGGCCCGGCCGCGCACCGAACGCCACGCCGCCGCAGTGCGCGGCATGCAGGGGCGCTACGCCGCCGGTCTTTCGGAAACCCTGTTCGGCCTGCCCGCGCTGCAGGCCGCCCGCGGCACCTTGTGGGCGCAGCGGCGCAGCCTGCGCGACCATGCCGGGCTGAACAGCCGCCTGATCGCCCAGAACCTGTGGGGCGAATTCACCCGCGCGGTGCCGGTGCTGCTGTCGGCGCTGACCCGTTCCGCGATCTTTCTGGCCGGCGGGCTGATGGTGATCCGCGGCGACTGGCCGCTCGGCTCTTTGATCGCTTTCATCGCCTATATGGGCTTCATGACCGGCCCGATGCAGTCGCTGCTGGGCCTCTGGCACGCGCAGGCGCGGGTCAAGGTTGCCGCGGCGCGGCTTGATGCGGTGATGCAGCCCGCGGCGCGCGCGAAAGCTTCCTGTTTCTCCCCCGCGGGCTACGCCCTGCAACTGGACCGGGTCACCGTCGCCCGCGGCCAGGCTGCGCCGCTCGGCCCGCTGAACCTGACCATTCCCCAAGGCACCAAACTGGCCCTCAAAGGTCCCAGCGGCGCCGGAAAAACCTCGCTGCTCGCGGTGCTCTGCGGCCGGGCGCAGCCGCTGTCGGGCCGTATCACCCTCGGCGGCGCGGACCTCCGCCAGCTTGGCGGAGCCGCCTTGCCGGAGCAGGTGGCCTATGCCGGCCAGCGGCCCTTCACCCTGCGGGCCAGCCTGCGCGATAACCTGTTCCAAAGCCGCGCCTTCTGGGCCAATCCGGACAATGAAACAGACGTCTGGGAGCTGCTGGATCTGTTCGGCCTCGCCGAACGCTTCCGCAGCGCAGACGGCCTCGGCACGATGCTCGGCGAAAGCGGGCTGACCCTGTCGGGCGGCGAACGCCAGCGCCTTTGTCTGCTGCGCGCCCTGCTCACCCCCTTCAATATCCTGATCCTGGACGAGGCCCTGTCCGAGGTCGACCCCGCCACCGCCGCCCGGATCCTGACCCATATCGACCGGGCTTTCCCCCGGGCCACCCGCATCATCACCGCCCACGGCGGCGCGGCCGCCGCCGCCCCGTTCGATATGGAGATCACCCTGACCGAGGCCGGCGCATGACCCCCGCGCCGCTGATAGCGCTGATCGACGGCCCGCTGGCCGCGGACACCCCGGGCCGCGCCGCCCGCACCGATATCTGCGAGGTGCACCCCCGCGCCGCCGAAAGCCCCGCCGCCCTGCACGCCGCCCATATCGCCGCCGCCATCCGCGCCAATGCGCCGGCGGCCCGGTTCCTTGGGTTCACCATCTTTCCCGGCCGCCTCTCCGCCTCCCTCGCCAGTGTGGCCAAGGCCCTGCACCGCGCTGCCGGTTCCGAGGCGCAGATCGTCCACTGCTCCTTTGGCCAGCCACATCACAGCCCGCTGCTGGCCGCGGCCGCCGCCGCGGTGCTGCAGGCGGGCAAGCTGCTGGTCGCCTCCGCCCCCGCCCGCGGCGCGCCGGTCTACCCGGCGGCTTGCATCGGGGTGCAATCGGTGCAGGGCGACGCCCGCTGCGCCCCCGGCCAATGGTCGCTGCTGAACCTGCCCGGCGCGCAATACGGCGCTTGCCCCGGCGCACCGGACGCAGCAGTGCGCGGCGCCAGCCTGGCAGCGGCGCATTACACCGGCCTGCTGGCCCGCGCCCGCAGCGACGGCAGCGGCAAGACAGTGCTGCCCCCCCCGGCCTTCACGGGCCGCGAACGCATCACCCTGCCCCCGCCCAGCGGACCCTTGGCGCAGGGCTCACCCTCAGCCCCCCGGCGGCCCCCTGCCCCGCCGCCGGATCCTGCTGATCTTTTTCAATCCCCCAACGCTGACAAATAATCAGGGAGAACACCAATGGACTACCGAATGCTCATCAACGGCGAACAGGTTTCGTCAGACCGGATGATCGGCGTCATCAACCCGGCAACCGAGGCGGTCTTTGCCCGCGTGCCGCATGCCTCCGAAGCGCAGCTGAACCAGGCCGTGGCCGCCGCCAAGGCCGCCCAGCAGGATTGGGCAAACACCCCGATGGCCGAACGCCGCGCCAAGGTGGAGGCGCTGGCCGCCGCCATCGGCGAGGAGGCCGGCGAACTGGCCCGGCTGATCACCCTGGAACAGGGCAAACCGCTGCCCGAGGCACAGGGCGAGGTTGCCTGGTCGCAGGGCTATCTGGCCCACACGGCCACGCTGGAGCTGCCGGACCGCATTATCCAGGACGACGCCGAATTCCGGATTGAGACCCGCCATAAACCGCTGGGTGTGGTGGCCGGCATCATCGCCTGGAATTTCCCGCTGCTTCTGTGCTGCTGGAAAATCGGCCCGGCGCTGATGGCCGGCAATGCCATCGTGCTGAAACCGGCGCCGACCACCCCGGTCACGGCGCTGAAACTGGGCCAGATCTGCGCCCGCATCCTGCCGCCCGGGCTGGTCAATATCATCACCGATGCCAATGACCTTGGCCCGAAACTGACCGCGCATCCGGATGTGGCCAAGATCGGCTTTACCGGATCCTCCGAAACCGGCAAGCGGATCATGGCCGGCGCCGCCGCCACGATGAAACGGGTGACGCTGGAGATGGGCGGCAACGACCCCGCCATCGTGCTGCCCGACGTCGATGTAAAAGCCGCGGCCGAGAAGATCTATGGCGGCGCCTTCCTCAATGCCGGACAGGTCTGCCTGGCGGTGAAACGCGCCTATGTGCACAGCGACATCTACGAAGACTTCTGCGCCGAACTGGCCGCATTGGCCGAACAGGCAGTTGTCGATGACGGCATGAAACAGGGCACCACCATCGGCCCGATCCAGAACAAGGCGCAGTTCGACAAGATCAAGGGTTTCCTGGAGGACGCCCGCGCCAGCGGCCGGATCATTGCCGGCGGCACCTCCAAGGACGGCCCCGGCTATTTCGTGCGCCCGACAATCGTGCGCGATGTGACCGACGGCCAGAAAATCGTCGACGAGGAGCAGTTTGGCCCGATCCTGCCGGTGATCCGCTTTGACAGCATTGATGATGTGGTCGCCCGCGCCAATGCCTCCGACTACGGGCTGGGCGGCTCGGTGCATTCAGGCGATACCGCCAAGGCGGCAGAGGTCGCCGGCCGGATCGAATCCGGCACCATCTGGGTGAACCAGCAGCTGAACATCGGCCCGCATATCCCGATGGCGGGTTTCAAAGGCTCCGGCCTTGGCGTCGAACAATCGGTCGAGGGGCTGGCCGAATACACCCAGATGCAGGTGATCAACGTCGCCCGCGGCTGACCGCACACCAAACCACTGAACGGCGGGCTGCATCCCAGCGGCCCGCCTTGTGCTCAGGCCTGCCGCCAAAGCGTCACAACCAGTCCACGCCAGCCGCCGCCACGGCGGTGCCGGGCCGGGCTATTCCGCCGCGCGCCCTTCCCCCATGTACAGCTTCTGCATATCCACGAAATGCCCGGTATCAAGCCGCTTGCGGATGGCGCTCCAGCCCTCCGGATTGCCCTCGATCGCCCTGTACAGCTCCGCCGGCACGGTCATGTATTCGATGTATTTCTCCGATGCGGTTTCCAGCCAGGCAAAGACATAGCCATCGCTGTCTTCGTCGGTGTTCACCAAACGCAGCTCTATGCCCTCGGCCATCGGCACCGATTCAACACTGCGCAGAATGTGCAGCTTCATCATTTCGACAATCACATCCTCCAGCCCCAGTTGCCTGATCAGCAGCTTTTCCCGCACCGCAGGCCAGCCGAATGTCAGGCGCACCGCCAGCCCGCTGCCCACATCCCGCGCCGCCGCCGGGGCACTTGCGCCATAGCTGGTGTCAAACAGCGCGGCGGCCTCATCCTCAATTTCCAGATGATCCCGCAGGCGGCTGGCGGGCATCGCCGCGATCCACTGGCCGCGCCCGGCATCCAGATAATTGAACTGCGGCTGCAGCCGGAAGCTCTCGCCGCAGGCCTCGCAGGTCACATCCTGAAACCGGTCTTCCAGGATATCGTCCCGCAGATCGGGGCGGCGGTCGGCGTTCACACTGCCCACGGCCATCATGGTCACCGGGGCCTCGCATTGCGGGCACACCAGGTTGACGGGGTGAAATAGCGACATCGGTCAACAGCCTTTCAATCGGTCAAATCAGTGGGTCAGAGTTTGGCCAGCCAGCCGGCGGCGGGGTGGTTCGGCTTCAGCTTGCCGGAATGATAGGCGGCATACAGCTCCGAGAACCATTCCCCCGGAGCACGGAACTGATAGCCGGTGATCCCCTTGGCCCGCTCGCCCAGCAGATAGGAATTCCAGGTGTTCGGATAGCTTTCCTGATACACCACACCGCCGATTTCAATCTGCTTGGCAATCGCCATGCTGGACCAGGGCTTGGCCGGTTCCGAGGCCATGTCGATATGCGCCTGCATCTTGATGCGCCGGCTTTCCCATTCCTCGTCGGTGCAGGTTTCACCGGCCGGTTTGGGCGGCACATGCGCGCCCTTGTTATGCGCCATATACTCGGTTGCATAGGCCTTGTCATAGCTGAACTTTTTGGCAATTTTCTCAGCGATGCCCGAGATATCCATGCCGTGTTCGGTCCAGCCGCCGAACTCCTTCTTGCCGCCGTTGTTTTTCATGAAGCTCTGCTTGTCATCGACGGCATGGCCGACCTCATGCAGGGTGTTCCAGTTGAAAAAGGTGACCGGCTCCTCGTTTGCGGGTTTGCATTTCTCCAGCTCGGCGCGTTCTTCCGGGGTGGCGGCATCATCCAGGCCGCCCACCGCATCATCGCTGCCAAAGGCATAATTGGGCGACACGCCCGCATCGCCCTCATGCATCACGATCCGCTTTTCGTTGCCCTGGTACATTGAGCCGCCTTCCGCAGCTTCATTGACCGCAAATTTCTGCAGCGAGTCGTTGTTCAGCGTGTGATCCAGCGGCAGATCCTGCATCGCCTTGTAAAAGGCGACGATATTCGGCCCCTTCAGATCGGCATCGGCAATTTCCGTGGCCGGTGCCAGGTTCTTATTGCTGAAGTTCTTGATATCGCAGCCGAAACGTGCCTTGAACGCCACTTTGACAACGGCCCGCTGCGCCTCCGGCTCCAGGTTGTCGATCATCGCGTCCAGCTCGTCGGTGCCATTGGGGCGCGACAGGATTTCCTTGATGTCCTCTTCCTTGGGCGGCGTGTTGGCCCGCATTTCGGCCATCACAAAGGCGCTGGTGCCGATGGCGCGCGCCTCTTCCAGCAGCTTGATCGCATCTCCCGGCTTTTTGCCGGCCGCCGCGGCGGCGGCATCCGACAGTTTCTTGCGCATGGTGTCGATGCTGGGCTTGACCGCATAGCGGTGCTCATGCGCTTCCAGCACGGCCAGCCGCGGCTCCACCTCCGGTTTCGCCCGCAGGTCCTTATACGCCTTGTGCTGCTCCGCCATCTCCAGCGCGGCTTTGGTCCCGGCAATGGCCGCCTCGATGTCGCTGCTGACCTTGGCGTAATCCTGGCCGCCCTTGGCGGCGGTTTCGGCCCCGGCAAGCAGCTTTTCCACCGCGCCGGTCTCATCCTTCACATAAGCCGCTTCATCATGGCTTGTGACCGGCCCCAGTGCCGCCCGTGCGCGGGTGATCTCCTGTTCGATAAAGGCATATTGCGAGATCACCTCATCGGCCGTGTTGCAGGCCTCCAAAGCGGCCAGCAGATGGCCCTTGGCGGTCTTGGCGTCCAGCCCGTCCTTCTGGCAGTTTTCAATCTCGGCATTGGCGGTGTCCAGATGGGTCTTGGCCACGGCGGCGTTTTCACGGCTGCCAACCACCTTGATCGACAGTTTCGCCGCCTGCACCTGCGGCCACCAGGGGGCGCTGTCCTCGTCGCCGCCGATGGCGGAATTCACCGCCTCCAGGATGCCATGGGTATTGGCAGAGCTGATCGCCTCCCCGGCGGATTCCGTCACCTCCTCGGCCATGGTCTTGGCGGTTGCGTAATCGCTGGGCGCCAGTTTCACCAGGGCATCGTATTTCGCAGTCAGCCGGGTCAGCTGCGCCTCGATTGCATCGGCCTGCTTGTGGTCCTTTGCCTCTGCCAGCTTGGCCTCCGCGGCGGCGCGGGCCGTTTCATAGTCGGACGACCCCTGGATCGCGGTCAGCAGCGCCTTGGCATCCTCGGTGATCTGTTTCAGCAGCTTGATCGCCTGGGTATAATCGTTCTCGCCCAGATCCGTCCTGGCGGTATCCAGCTTGGCCGCGGTCAGCCGGTCGGCCA
Source organism: Leisingera sp. SA215 (assembly GCF_055902035.1). Taxonomy (NCBI): domain Bacteria; kingdom Pseudomonadati; phylum Pseudomonadota; class Alphaproteobacteria; order Rhodobacterales; family Roseobacteraceae; genus Leisingera; species Leisingera sp. SA215. Next base: position 205,021 of record NZ_JBVVXU010000006.1, read on the forward strand.
GCGCCTTGATCCGGTCCTTGGTGGCATCATTGCGTTCCGGCGCCAGCGCGTCCACCGCTGCCTGCGCGTCAGTGACGGTCTGGTTGTACGGAGCCGCCGCCGCAACCAGGCGCTGGCAGGCGGTGATTTTCTGATAGGCCTTTTCGAACATCGCCTTGGCAGCCGTATAGGTATGCGCTGCCTTCGCCGCCTGGTATTTGGCGTAATCCGCATCCGCCCGCGCAATCTGATGCACGCCGGCCTCGTTGCCCGGCCCGACCAGCGCCGCACGGGGCACAACAAAATACTGGTTTTCCCAGCCCAGCACCGTCTTCAGCGTCTTCAGGTCCGAATCCGTGGCTTGTTCCCAGCCCGCGGCAGCCTTGGCCTTGTCCGCCGCCCCTTGGAAGTCCCGCGCGGTCTGCTTGGCGGTGCTGTCATCCAGCAGGTCCTGGATCTCGGTCTTGCGATGGGTCAGCTGGGTCTCAACCGCGCCGCCTTCGGTGGTGATCTTGGCAATCACCGCGGCGGCCTTGGCCCTGTCCGCCTTGATCGCCTTGTACAGCTCGCCATCGGCCCGGGCCTGGTCGGCCATTTTGCGCCCGGCGGCAAGTTTGGCCTCAGCCCCCTTGTAATCATAGGCTTCGGGCTTGATCAGATCGTCCGCTTCACCGGTCAGCCGGGTGATGTCATCCAGATGCGGCTGCAGGCAGGCAGCGTCATTCAGCGGCGCCAATGCGGCGGCCTGTGCCGCCAGCGAGGTCTTCAACTCGCCATAGGCGCGATGCTGATGAACCAGCACCATGGCCATCTTCAGGTTTGCGATGGCGCTGTCCAGATGCGCCCTGGCATCATCGTATTTCTTGGCCGTCTTGGATTTTTCCGCTTCCGCCGCAGGCAGTTGCGCCTTGGCGATCAGCGCGGTGAAATCATTGCCCGCATCCGCCGCAACAACCTTGTCGCGGATATCGGTGAAGACCTTGAACGCCGGGTCCCATTTCTTTTTCAGATCATCCAGCGCCGCGGTGTCGGTCATCCCGTCCAGCTCGACCGCGGCCTCTGCCGCCGCCTTGGCGCTGTCCACCCGTTTCTCGGCATCCGCCAGGCAGGTGTTTGCCAAGGCGAAATCCAGCTTCAGCGCCGCGGCCGCCGCCTCGGCCATCAGCGCCTTGGCATCCTCCAGCATCGGGGCCGCCTGCGGCACATTCTTCAGGGGATCGATCTTGCCCTGAACCGCCACGCGTTTTTCCTTATAGGCCTTGCAGGCATCCGCCTGGGCCGTGGCCGCCGGCCAATCGCTCTGGGTGGCATCCAGAAGGGTCAGCGCGGTGGAATATTTGTGCAGGGTTGCTTCCGCCTTGGCCGAAACAAGATCCGCCTCCATTTTCAATATGATGACCTGAATGCCCGAGGCGCCGCCGTGGTCCTTGAAATCCTTCAGCTTGGCCTCGAAGGCCGTCAGCTTGGGCGCATATTGCTGAACAACCGGGATTTCCTTTTCGATGAAGGGCCGCACATTCCAGAATTTGCCGAGCTTCTTCAGCGACTCGCCGTAATCCTTGGTCGTCGCAACATCAGAATCGGTGTAATAGCCGTTCGCCTCGTCCAGCTTGTCCGTCAGCAGCGTTTTGATTGCAGCAGAAAGCCCGGCCCAGCTGTCAACCCAGGTCTTGGCGTTCGGGCGCTGGGTTTCATAGGTTGACCGCTGCTGCCGCACCTTGGCGGTCTTGGCATGAACCGTGGCAATCTCGTCAAGCTTTTTGACGCCGTCCTTGAATTTCTTCGCCGCCTTGTCCTGCTGCGCCGTATCGTACAGGCGCTCCATCTCGCGCGCCGCATCGTCGATCGCTGGGTCGCCGACAGTGACACCGCGGGCGGCATCGGCCAGCGCCTTGCGGTCCGGGTCAAGCGCCATGAAATGCGCGAAATCATCGGCCAGAACCTCGGCTTTGGCTATCTCGGCCTCTGCCGCCGCCAGATCATCGGTGGCGGTTTTCAGATCATGCGCCTTGGCCTTGCCGACCGCGGCCGTGCGCAGCCCGTTGATCCGGGTGATTTCCGGCGCAATCTCCGGCGCCGCGGCCTTGGGGTGGCTGGTCAGGGGCACCAGCCGCAGATCGAAAATCTCCAGGGCTTTCTGAAAGCCGGTCTTGGCGGCGGTGTCGGCGGCAACCGCCTTTTCCAGCGCCTGCAGCGCCTTTTCCCCGGCGCCCAGCTTGGCGCCGTCGGCGTCCTCGGGTTTGGCCTTGGCCTGGGCTGCCAGGGCCTCGACCTTGTCCAAAGCGGCCTTCCACTTGTCCGGGGTCTGGCTGACCGCCTCCGGCACCATCGTGTTGTAGGTCTTCACCGGCCCGTCGCGCAGCGCCTTCAGCGCCGCCTCGATCCGGGCGATCTGCTCCGCCACATCGGCGTCTGCGGTGTCTGCGCCGCTGTCCTCCGAAGGCGGCGCGGCCTGGTCCGGCGCCTTGGCCGGGGCCTCGGGTTTGGCGGTGGTGACGGTATCCCCCTCCCCTGCCGATGCGGCACCGGCACCGGCTGGTGCCGCCTCTTCCGCAGTGTCGGCTGCCGCCTGGCGGGCCTTGGAAATAGCCTGGGCCAAGGGGCCGACCGCCTTCAGCGCGCCTTCGTAATCCGGCGGCGCGGCGGCCACCCGGGCCTTGATCTGGGTCCAGACATTTTCGATTTTCGCCGACTGCGGCGTATTCAGCGCCAGAACCTCGCTGACCAGCGGTTCCAGTTTGCCCGCGGCCTGCTGCCATTTGCCTTCCAGCAGGGTTTGCCGCTTGGCCCGCGCCGCTGCGTCCTGGGCCGCGGTTTTCATCTCGGCAGACAGCTTGGCCACATGCTCCAGCGCCGCCGCATAGCCGCTGCCCTCCGCCTTGGCCTGAATCGCCTTCCACAGCGCGTCAGCCTTCGACAGGTCGATGCCGGCAATATCCCGCAGCTTGGCCAGATTGGCCTCAACCTTGGCGGCGGTGGTTTTCCATTTTGCTTCGGCCGGGTCCGGTTCCGCCGACGGTGCTGCCGGCGTATCCTCAGTATCTTCGGTGACAGTGTCGCCGCCTTCCGCCGGGGCTGCCTGCGGCCCGTCTTCCGCGGCCTCGTCGTCATCGCGGTCCGCCTCGACAACGGTTCCGTCGGGATCCAGAATGATGATGCTGTATTTGAGCCCGACCACCATGAACATCTTTTTGGCCTTGCGGGCCATGCCCGGCACCACCTTGCCTTCAAGCGAAAACGACAGCTCTTTGCCGTCCAGCTTCAGCGTCCCGAAGGTGAACTGCGGCGTCTCGCCATCGGCTTTGGCCTGCTTGCCCAGGACCTTGGCCGCCTTGGTCTTGTGGGTCAGAAATACCGAGTTTTCGATTTTCTTGCCGAAACACAACCCGAAGGACAGCGCCCGCTTTCGCGCAATCGCCATCTGTTGCTTAATTTCTTTTGCGGCAGATCCATCAAGAGGCATGGGAAGCTCCTGAGTTAAAAAACTGTTTAAAACTAGGGCGTTAGCTCCTATCTCCCTTCAGCGTCGCATGGAACCCGGATTCCAGCAAGATTTTTTTCTTGTCAATCTGCTCAGGCTGCGCACACTCGACCCCTACATGCATCAAGGTGAGACGCTGATGACTTTCCAGCCAGCCGCTTCAGCCCAATGACGGGTTTGCGCCCTGCCCGGGCGGCACTGCTTGCGGCGCTCGCAGTCCTGTGCGGCGGCGGGCTGGCGGTGTGCTCATTCGCCTCTGAAAACGCAACCGGACACAACGGAGAGATTTCAATGGCTTCAACCACCGCAGCAAATTTTGACGGCGCCTGGATTGTTCAAAAGGTCCAGGACGTCGATCTGGCGCAGTTCGAAGACCTGCGGTTTGATTTCGATGGCGGCACGCTTTACGGCTCCAGCCCCTGCAGAAGCTTCACCACAACTTTCGGGCCCGGCACGGAGACCATGATGTTTTCGCCGTTGCAGATCGGCGGCGGGCTGTGCGACGAAGCGACGATGATCGCCGAGCGGGATTTCCTGCAGCAGATCGGCCTGGTCAACCGGATCGAGCTGACCGGCGACGGCCAGCTGGTGATGTATAATTTCGATACGCCGCTGCTCTGGGCCAAACGGCTGGAGGCGTGACGGCCCGGGGTTTCGCTGCGAAACCCTGAAAACCGTTTTCACCGGCGCCTGAAATGAAAAACCCCGGCCACGCAGGACCGGGGTTTCGCAGCGAAACCGGACCCCGGCGCCGGTCCTATCCGCCCTGCGCCAGCAGGTGGCGGACATTGTCCATCACCGTGTCAACCAGTTCAGCCGTCACATCGCCGCCGGAGAACCGGATGGCATAGCCGCCCGGGCCGTATTCCCGTTCGATGGTGATGCCGCTGGCGACGCGGGTCTTTCCGGACCGCTCCACCTTTTGCGCGGTCTTGGGGCGGCCGCCGCGGCTGGGATCCTGCGGCGCGCCTTCGGTGTCCTCGATCACCGGCAGCAGGGCGTCCCATTCCTCGGCGGCCGAGCGCCCCTCTGCCCGCTCCAGCGCAGCCCGCAGCCGCTCAGCCCCGCCGCTCCGCAAAGCGGCGGCCAGACGCAGGCACTGGCGTTCATTGAGGCCGGTGGCATGGGACAGCATATCGCCCAGCTCTTCGTGGATCAGGGCAAACGAGCGGATCTTGGAGCGTTTGGCCTTGGAGGCATTCTGGAACAGCACCGCGACGGCTTCGTCCACCGTCGGGAACACACCGTCATGCACCGCCGAGGCCGCAGCCCTGCCCCGTTCGTACTGGCTGAGACCGGAGCGGATTTCGTTTTCCTCGATCATCGAGACCAGCGCATTTGCAAGGCTGCCGGGTTCGCGGACGAACGCCGGAATGGTCTGGAACCGCTCGCCGCCGCTGAGCGCCTTCAGGCGGCGCAGGGCTGTCAGGCGGCGGAAGCCGGAGACCAGCGCGTATCTGCCCGCGTCCTCGGGATTGAGCGGCACAAAGACCTCGACCGGCAGGCGCAGGCCATTGACCGAGATGGAGGTCATCAGCTCCTGCATCTCCTCCTCGTCCAGCACGATCCGGTCGCGGTTCAGGGCATCCGCAGTGATGTCTTCCAGCGGGATTTCCACCGCCACCAGCCCTTTGCTGGCCGCGTCGCGCAGGCGTTCGGCGTCTGCCTTGTCACGGGCTGCAGCCTCGCGGTCGGCCTGCGGCATCGGATCCGCGTGGCGGGCGGCATCGGCCACAACATCGGCAATCGGCGGCCGCAGGCCGGGGCTGCGCGACAGGTCGCGATCAATGCCTGCTTCGATCTCTTTCAATGCCTCGGGCGAGGGGGTCTCAAGCTGTCTGCGTCTGGCCATCTTCGCTCTCCTCAGTCTGTGCTTCTGCCTGCTGCATCTGCTGATCGCGCCACCAGCTGCCGATCAGCAGTTCCTTGAATTCCGCATAGGTGCGGTCAAACACCTCGCGGCCGCGGACGTAAGTATCGCGGTTGAAGTTGCGGTAGTCCGCCTCGTAGATGCCGGACACGCTTTCACCGGCCTGGCCGACCATGGCGGTGTAATCCTGCCGGTAAGCGTTCATCATGTCGCCGAAATAGGCCTGGATCACATTTGCCAGATCGGTCTGCTGGCTGGCGTCGAAGCGGGTGATCAGAGCCCGCACCACGTCCCATTCGAACTTCATCTCGGGCAGCCCGGCGCGGCGGCGGCCGGCGTTTTCACCGTCCTCGATCGAGGCGAAGGTGGAATAGAGCATGTCGAAGAACCGGCCGGTCGAGTCGAACTCGAGGAAGGACGCGCCAAGCGGCACCATCAGGATGTCGGCAGCCGCCAGCGCATTGATGGTCAGGTAGCCGAGGGCAGGCGGGGTATCCAGCAGCACGATGTCATAGTCATCGAGCGCGCCGCCCTGGTCCAGCGCGTTGGTGAGCGCGTCCCACAGCGCCCAGTTCCTGAGCCCCATCCGCCAGACCGGGATCTGGAACTCCGCCCAGTAGAGATTCAGCTGGGCGCCGATCAGATCGATGTTGGGCCAGTGGGTTTTCTGGACCACGTTTCGCAGCGAAACCTCCCGCGCTTCGGTCAGGGTCTCATCCAGCGGAATAGGGTCTGATCCGGAGGCGGCGCGGACCTTGTTTTCAGACTCTACCGCTTCGGCATAGTCTCTGGCGAGCAGCGGGAAGACGGTCTGCCATTCATCGGCGACCTGGCCGCCCATGATCGAGGTCATCGAGCCCTGGGAATCCAGATCGACCACCAGCACCTTGTAGCCGTCCAGCGCTGCCGACATCGCCAGATGGGCGGCGGTGGAGGTCTTGCCGACGCCGCCCTTGAAGTTGGCCACGGCCACGACTTTGGCGGGCAGGCCTTCGGGGCGGTAGGGGCGGTATTCCTTGGTGCTGATGCCTTCTTCGGCAAAATGATCGCGCAGCTTCAGCACGTCCTCCAGGGTGAACCAGCGCGAGCCGCTGGCGCCCTCGCCCTGGGGCAGGTCGGGGTGTTTGTTGAGGACCCGGCGCAGATGGGCGGGGGCGACCGGGATCAGGTAGCGGCAGACCTCCCATGTGGAGAAGCTGCGCAGGCGCTTGCGCCCGTCGGGGGCATAGCCGCGTTTGGCCAGGTCATCGCGGCCGCGGCCGGCGAAGGCGGCAGCCTTGGCGAATCTGGCGGTGTCGACCAGCTCGCCCAGCTTGGCGGCGGCCGCCTCGGGGTCGAGGTTGAAATAGGGGGGCAGGGGAGTTTCAGGTTTCTTTGCCATGTAACGGGTGCCTCGGGTATATCGCCTGTTTGGCGTGTTATCCCCGCATTTGTGGCACATCCCCGGGAGAGAGTGAATCATATTCTGGCAACGCATCTGTTTTCCGCTGCCGTCCGGTTTCCGCGGAATATATGACTCTTTTCCCCGTATTCATCATCGCACAAACAGGTTGAAATGTTGTGAATCTTTGATTCAGTTTAGAGTCTTTGTCCCTGATAAGCTGTTATATATCAGATACTTATATAGCTTTGGGGACCTGTATCCAGTATCAAAGGAACCCGTTTGCAGGAGCATTGGTACCCGTCTGCGGGAGCAAGGGTCCCGATTCGCAGGAAGACAGGCACCCGCGACTCGCAGGCGGTAAATCTGGCGGTTTCAGGCAGGATAATCGCCGGAAAACCGGGGAAACCAGCGCTGAATGGCGCCTGAAACCGGGATGATCCGGTAAAGGTACCCGTTTCCGGGACCGGGTTTCCCCGTAAATGGGTCCCCAAAGCAGGATTGAGCGCGGGTTCCTTTTAAGTCATAGTACCGCCAAGGCAGGCCCCGGAGAGTCGCAAAGACCGGCACGGGGGCAAGAGGGCAGGGCGATGGACGCAAAAGACATCCCGCATAACAAGCTGACAGGCCCGCTGCGCCGGGGGTCGGTGAAGAAGAATGTGGCGGCCATTCATGTGTCCGGCAAGCTGACGCTGCTGCAGCGCAAGCTGTCGAATGTGCTTTTGCTCAATGCCTATGACACGCTGATTTCAAAGCCCAAGCACCAGATCGATGCGCAGACGCTGTGCATGATGGTGGGCTATAACTCCAACGACATGGACACCCTGAAGCAATCGCTGCGCAGCCTGGCGGAGACGGTGGCGGAATGGGATATGCTGGATGAGCAGGGGCGGCAGGAATGGGGGGTCAGCTCGCTGCTGTCTTATGCCAAGCTGGCGGGCGGCGTGTGCGAATATGCCTATAGCCCGGCGCTGGCGGAGAAGCTGCATGATCCCAAGGTGTTTGCGCTGATCAACCTGAACATCCAGCGGCGGTTCACCAGCGGCCATGCGCTGGCGCTGTATGAGAACTGCTACCGCTTTGTGCGCACCGGCTCGACGGGCTGGTGGGATATCGCGCTGTTCCGGCGTCTGATGGGGGTGGATGGCAGCGCCTATTACGAAAGCTTCAAGCACCTGAATGCCAAGATCATCAAACCGGCGGTGGCGGAGGTGAACAGGACCTCGAACATCCTGCTGACGCCGGATTTCAAGAAGATGGGGCGGCAGGTGGCCGAGGTGCGGTTCCTGATCAAGGAGAACCCGCAGCTGGCAATGCTGGACATTGATGACGGGGCAGGGGTGCGGCAGGGGGCTGTTTACAGCCAGCTGATCGGGCTTGGCGTCAGCGACCGGCTGGCGCGGCAGTGGATTGCCGAGCACGGCGAGGACTACGTGGCCGAGAAGGTCGGTTATCTGAAGGGCAGGAAGGGCGTGGACAGCCCGGTGCGCTATCTGAGCGCGGCGCTGCGGGATGATTATAAGGATACGCCTGCGGAGACCGCGAAGGAGCTGCCGCCCGAGGTTGTGGCGGCGGCTGAGGCGCGCCGCGCGGCGGAAGCCGAGGCGGCCCGGCTGGCGGCAGCAGAGGATGCGGTCAAGGCGCGGGAGCGGTCGCTGAGGGCGCAGCGGCTGGAGCGGATCCGGGATCTGGCCGCCGGGCGTTCACCGACCCAGCGGGACGCGGACAAGCGGCTGTTCCTGAGCCGCCTGGAGACCGAGATCGACCGCGAGGAATTCCGCAACCGGGGCTGGGCTGCGGCGCTGCTGGCCGGTGAGATGGCAGAATTCTGGGAAGAGCTGATCCCCGGCGCGCTGGAGGATCTGGCAGGGTAGGGCGGGCCGCTTGCGGCAAGCGGCCCTGCAGGATCAAACGGTGTGCCGGGCACAGGCCCGAAAGAGCAGAGGGCGGAGGTGTTAAACCGCCGCCATTTCCAGTTTCTCGGCCCGCCGGAAGAAGATCAGATAGAACACCGGCGCGGCCACCAGGGTGAGCACGGTGGCAAAGGCCAGACCGCCCATGATGGTGATCGCCATCGACACAAAGAAGGCGTCGGTCAGGAGCGGCGCCATGCCAAGGATCGTGGTCACCGCCGCCAGCATCACCGGGCGCAGACGCGACACCGAGGCCTCGACGATGGCCTCGCGCAGGGGCAGGCCGGTTTCGCGCACCAGATCGATTTCCTCGACCAGCACAATGCCGTTCTTGATCAGCATGCCCGACAGGCTGAGCAGGCCCAGAAGCGCGGTGAAGGTGAAGGGGAAGCCGGTGCCCAGCAGCCCGATCACCACGCCGTTCACCGACATCGGCACCAGCAGCCAGATGATCACCGGCTGGCGGATCGCATTGAACAGCAGCACCGAGATCAGCACCATGATCAGCAGCGTCACCGGCAGCTGCTTGCCCAGCGACTCATTGGCATCGCCCGAGCTTTCATGCTCGCCGCCCCATTCCATCAGGTAGCCGGGCGGGATCTCCATCGCCTCGATGGTGTCCTGCACCTCGGCAAAGACGGTGGCGGCCGTCAGATCCGGCGGGATGTCGGCGCCGACGGTCAGGGTCGGCAGCCGGTCGCGGCGGTGCACCAGGGTGTTTTCCATCACCACATCAACGCCGTCGATCATCTGTTCCAGCGGCACGAACTTGCCGGCCGAAGCGGAAAACACCACCTGATCATAGATGTTGTAGGGCTCCTGCGGGGCCCGTCGCACAATGATCGGGATCAGCCGGTCGCGTTCGCGGAACACCCCCATCTGCAGCCCGTCGGTGGAAAACTGCAGCGCATCGGCGATGTTTTCGCGGGTGACTCCGGCGGTTTGCGCCCGGTCGCTGGCATAGACCGGCTTCAGCACCGGCTCCTGGTCGCGCCAGTCGTGGCGCGGGGTCAGGATATTGGCGGAGGCCGCCGCAAGCCGCTGTTCCGCCTCTGCGCCCAAGCGGCGCAGGACCTTGGGATCAGGGCCGGAGAAACGCACCTGGACCGGGTCGCCGCCGCCGGGGCCGAATACCAGCCGTTTGGTGCGGAATTCGCCCTCGGGGAACTGCGCCTGGCCAAAAGCCTCAAGCGCGGCCTGCAGCGGCGGGATCGCATCGAGGGTTGCGGTGCGGATGATCAGATGGCCGTAGCTGGGGTTCGGCTTTTCGGCCGAATAGGTCAGCATGAAGCGGGTGGCGCCCTGGCCGGCGAAGGACGCGACCGAGACCACGTCTTCGCGTTCGGCAAGCCAGTCCTCGAACACCTTCAGATGCCTGGAGGTTGTCTGGATCGAGGTGCCCTGCGGCAGCTTGTAGTGGACAAAGAACAGCGGCGTGTTGGAGTCCGGGAAGAACTGCTGTTTGACCTGGCCGAAGCCGATGAAGCAGATCACGGTGATGGCCGCCAGCCCGGCCACCACCAGCCAGCGCAGTTTCAGCGCCCATGCCAGGACCCTGCCATAGGTGCGGAACAGCAGGCCGCTGTAGGCATCCTTGCTGTCTTCGGTGCCCTGTTTGAAGAAATAATGGCCCAGCAGCGGCGTTGCGGTCAGCGCCAGCAGCCAGCTGAGCAGCAGCGAGATCGCGATGACGGCAAACAGCGAGAACAGGAATTCGCCCGCAGAATCCGGGCTGAGACCGATGCCCGCAAAGGCCATGATGCCGATCACCGTGGCGCCGAGCAGCGGGATCTGGGTTTTCGAGGCCGCGTCATATGCGGCTTCGCGCGAGGTCTTGCCGCGCAGCATGGAGATCTGCATCCCCTCGGCGACGACGATGGCATTGTCGACCAGCATTCCCATGGCGATGATCAGCGCGCCCAGCGAAATCCGCTCCATCTCGATTGAGAGCATGTTCATGAAGAACAGGGTGCCGACCACGGTCAGCAGCAGGGTGGAGCCGACCACCACGGCAGCGCGCCAGCCCATGAACAGGGCCAGAACCACCACCACAATGGTGACCGACATCGCCAGGTTGACCAGGAAGTCGTTGGACGCCTGCTCGACCACCACATGCTGCTGATAGATCGGTTTCAGGTCCACGCCATAGGGGATCCGGCTGTCCAAGGCGGCCAGTTTGGCGTCGACGTTCTGCCCCACTTCGACGATGTTTTCTGTGGCGAGGCCGGCGATCCCGAGGGTAAAGGCCTCAACCCCGTTGAAGCGGATCAGCAGGTCCGGGTCGCTGAGGCGGCCGCGGTGGACGTCGGCCATGTCGATCACATTGACCACGTCGCCCTGCGAGCCGATGGAGAGGCCGGCGATGGCAGTGACCGAGTCCGAGCCTTCCGGGGTGCTGAGGCGGGTGTCGGCGGGGCCGGCCTCAAGACTGCCGGCCGGACGGACCGAGTTGGCATTGGCCAACGCGCTGCCGATGGCGTCGATCGGGATGTTCTGATTGACCGCAACCGCCATCTTGGGTTCGACAAAGACGGCCTCGGGCGGCAGCCCGGTGATTTCGACATCGGCCACCCCGTCGACGGTCAGCAGCTCGCGCCGCAGGTAGCTGGCCAGTTCGTGTTTCTCGGCGTCGCTGTAGCCCTCGGCGGTGACCGCGTAGAACAGGCCGAACACATCGCCGAAGCCGTCATTGATATAGGGCGGGCTGACGCCGTCGGGCAGGGCGCGGGCCGCATCGCGAACCTCGGCGCGCAGTTTGGTCCAGATCGCGGGCAGCTCGGTGCCGTCGTAGGTGTCCTGCATCTCCACTTCGATCAGCGAAGAGCCGGGCCGGTTCACCGAGGTGATCAGCTTGACCTCGCCCATCTTCTGGATCGCCGATTCCAGCGGTTCCGAGACTTCCAGCGCCACCTGGGCGCTGCTGGCGCCGGGATACTGGGTCGCGATGACCGCGGATTTGATGGTGAAGGCCGGGTCTTCCAGGCGGCCCAGGTTCAAAAAGCCCCAGATCCCGCCAAGCAATGCCGCCAGCATGATGAGCCAGGTGTAGAGCGGCCGGTTGATCGACCCGCGTGCAATGTCCATCAGGCCGCCCTCAGTTGCCGAAACCGGTGAAGCGGCTGACCCGCTGGCCGTCTTTCAGCGCAGCGCCGCCGGTCAGCACGATCTCCTCGCCGCCCGTGAGGCCCTCGGCAATCCGGAAGTCGCCGTTCTGGGTCGCCTCGGCTTTGACGCGGGTCCAGGTGACGGTGCCGTCGTCGGCGCCTGCGGGGGCAAAGAGCATCACCCCGGTGCTGCCATCAGGGGCGGCGACCAGCGCGGTGCCGGGCACCCGGATCGCCGCATCGCCGGTGTCAACGCGCACATGTACCGTGGCCGAGGCGCCGGGCAGAATCTGGCGGTCGCCGGGCGGGGGCAGGCGGAAGGTCACCCGGTAGGTCTGGCCGACGCTGCGGGCCTCGGCGTCGTATTCCAGGATTTCGAGCGGGTAGTCGGTATCCCGGCCGGGAAAATTCGCAACCATCGTCAGCATATCGTTATGATCGGCCTTCTGGAACAGAACCTCGGGCACATCCACCTTGATGTGCAGTTCGGACATGTCGTGCAGCCGCACAATCGGGGTGCCGCCGCTGACGGTGGTGAACTGTTCCACCTCGCGGCTGGAGACCAGCGCATCAAAGGGCGCATTCAGGGTTGCATGGCCAAGCGCATATTCGGCGTCCCGCAGGGCGACACGGGCCAGGCCGGCCTCGGTCTCGGCGTCGTCGATCGAGACCTGGCTGACGGTGCCGCGCAGCTTTTCCAGCCGCACCACGGTGCGGTCGGCCTGTTCCTTGCGCAGCCGCGCCTGTTCCAGCTGCAGCTCGAACGGCTCCAGGTCCAGTTCGGCAATCAGCCCGCCCTGCGCAACAGAACCGCCTTCGGTCACCGGGAATTTGAGGATCTGCCCGCCGACCTGGAACGCCAGATCAACCGTCTGTTTGGCCGCGACCTTGCCGAAGAACTGCCGCTCCAGCATCAGCGAGTCCGATGACGCCTGCAGCAGTTTCACGGGTTTCAGCGGCTGCTGGGCCGCGGCGGCTGCGGCAAGGACGGCAACACCGCCCGCAACGGCAAGGGTTTTGCACCAACGCATTCCTGTCACTCCTTCCGGGCGGTTTTGCCGCCTGCCCGCATTGTTGTTTCGTGCGCTTTCACGTCCGGTTGCGCAAACCGCCCGCAAACCAGCCAATAGGCCAGCCGGCCGGGGAATTTGCGCTCTATAGCCCGGTTGCGGGAACTTTCTTGTGAACGAGGTCACAATGCAACGGGTTCCCCAAGGGCATGCGGGGGCCGGGCAACAGCACAGGCGGCGGCTTTCTGGTCTGCGTCCCGGAGATGAGCCTGCAGACCCTGGTGCAGCAAATGACTGGAGGGGTGAAACCCGCCGTCCATCGGCATTACCATCTACGGGGTGGTCTCGGGCACTTCGAGAGCGCAGCTGTTCAGCTTGGACCTTGCCGGCGCCGATGGGCACGAGGATAATGCAACCTGCCGGCCTTTAGGCAGATGCGGTCCTCACAGATTCACGAGGCAGTGAGGGACTCGCCGGTATCCAGAACCGGTGCTGCATCAATGTCCTCTGCATCCAGCATCGAGGCCACGCGCTCAAGCGCCGCAATCAGTGCCGCCTGCTCCCAGTCCTCCATCGCAGCAAATTTGCGCACAAATCTCTGCTGCAGCGGATCGGGCGCATCGGCAAGTGCCCGGCGCCCCTTTTCGGTGACAAGGATATTGGTCTGGCGGCGGTCAGTCAGCGACTTTTCCCGCACCACCATTCCCTTGCGAACCAGCTTGTCGACCAGCGAGGTCACCGTTGCCTGCGAGATCCGCATCTGCTGCGCGATTGCCTTGGCGGTGCAGTGCGGGCTGGCGGCGACGATCTGAAGCACCCGGAACTGCGCGGCTGTCAGCTCGACCGATTGCGCCAGTTCCCGGCTGAACAGGTCGGTCGCACGCAGAATCCGGCGCAGGGCGATCAGGCTTGAGTCAATGCGGTCCATATCCCGGTTCTGGCAGAGCGCAGCGGGACAATCAAGGCACACACATTGTAATTTAATTTGATAAGCGAAGCATAAAACCCTGCGATGCCGCGCTGAAACGCGTTGAAATGATGGAAATTTGCCACATTGTCGCAGGAATTCTCTGAAGGCTTGAAATAATTATCACCTCGATATACTTAGCTTGCCAAAGCAATAATGGAGACGCTAGGACAGATGCGACATGCATTAGAGTTATTCCGGAAGGCAGCCCCCGCGCTGCGTGAGCCCAAGGCAGACGACGGCCCCGAAATCTGGGAGCTGGTGCGGGCCTGCAAACCGCTCGACGAGAACTCAATGTATTGCAATCTGATCCAGTGCGACCACTTCCGCGATACCTGCGTTGTGGCAGAGATCGGCGGCGAAATTGCCGGCTGGGTTTCCGCCTATGTACTGCCCGAGGATCCGGAAACGCTGTTTGTCTGGCAGGTGGCGGTGTCAGAAAAAGCCCGTGGGACCGGTCTGGGCTCGCTGATGCTGAGCGGCCTGCTGCGCCGCAAGGCCTGCGAGAAAATCAAACGTCTGCAGACAACCATCACGCAGGAAAACAGGGCCTCCTGGGCTTTGTTCCACAAATTCGCAGCCAATCGGAGCGCGCCGCTGAACAGTCAGCCCTATTTTACCCAGGGCCAGCACTTCCGCGATCGCCAGAGCACCGAACACATGGTCACGATCGATTTCTCCCAGGCGCCCAGCTGGGCAGCTTGAGACCGGCCGATCCCATGTGGCGCACGCCCGTTCTGATCTGCACACTGCCAAAAGGACACACTATGCCGACTGACATGTCAGCCAAAATCTCTATTTTCAAACGCCGCGAATCCGAGGCGCGCAGCTATTGCCGCAGCTTCGACACGGTTTTCACCCAGGCCACGGGGTCGCAACTGACTGACAGCAAGGGCCGCAGCTATATCGACTTTCTGGCCGGCTGCTCGTCGCTGAACTACGGTCACAATGACCCGGACATGAAGGCGGCGCTGCTCGACCACATTTCCTCGGACGGGCTGGCGCACGGGCTGGATTTCCACACCAGCGCCAAGGCTGATTTTCTGGATGCCTTCGACCAGCACATCCTGCGGCCGCGCAATTTGGACCACAAGGTCATGTTCACCGGCCCCACCGGCGCCAATGCGGTTGAGGCGGCCCTGAAGCTGGCCCGCAAGGTGACCGGCCGCAGCAACGTGATCGCTTTCACCAACGGGTTTCACGGCGTCACCATGGGCGCATTGGCGGCCACCGGCAACAGCTACCACCGCGGCGGCGCCGGCACTCCGCTGAGCGGCGTCACCCGGATGCCCTATGACGGTTATTTCGGCGCGGACACTGATACCGCCGCCTATCTGGAGACGATGCTGGAAGACGGCTCAAGCGGTGTCGACGCCCCGGCGGCGATCCTGTTGGAAACCGTGCAGGGCGAAGGCGGCCTGAACGCTGCCAGCCCGGAATGGGTGCAGCGCATCGCTGCCCTGGCCAAAGCGCACGGCGCCCTGCTGATCATCGACGACATCCAGGCCGGCTGCGGCCGCACCGGCGGCTTTTTCTCCTTTGAAGACATGGGGGTCACCCCGGACATCGTGACGCTGGCAAAATCGGTATCGGGTTTCGGCCTGCCGATGGCGCTGATGCTGGCCCGCCCGCAGCACGATATCTTCGGCCCGGCAGAGCACAACGGCACCTTTCGCGGCAACACCCACGCCTTTATCACCGCCAGCGTGGCAATCCGCAAATTCTGGGCGGACGCCGGCTTTCAGCAGAGCGTCGCTGCAAAGGCGCTGCTGCTGACCTCGGCGCTGCAGGAAATGTCCGGGCTGATCCCCGGGTCCAGGCTTAAAGGCCGCGGCATGATGCAGGGGCTTGATGTCGGGTCCGGCGACCTTGCCGCCAGCATTTGCGCCCGTGCATTCGAGAACGGCCTGATCATCGAAACCTCGGGCAACAAGGATCAGGTGGTCAAGGTTCTGGCCCCGCTGACCACGCCTGAGGAGATCTTTGTGAAAGGTCTGAACACCCTGCGCAGCGCCATCCGCGGTGTGACCGATTCAAGCAAATTTGCAGCGGAGTAAGACATGATTGTTCGCGACTATAACGACATTATCAAAAGCGACCGCAACCGCGTTGTATCTGACGCCAAATGGTCTTCGGTCCGGATGCTGCTGGCCGAGGACGGGATGGGGTTCTCCTTCCACATCACCTTCCTCGAAGCCGGGTCCGAACACACGTTCGAATACAAGAACCACTTTGAGAGCGTCTATTGCATGCAGGGTTCAGGCTCGATCACCGATCTGGCCACCGGCGAGACGCATCTGATCCGGCCCGGCGTCATGTATGCGCTGGACCAGCATGACCGCCACACCCTGCGGGCCGAGGAAGAGCTGGTCATGGCTTGCGTGTTCAACCCGCCGGTGACCGGCAGCGAAGTGCATCGCGAAGACGGCTCCTACGCGCTGGAAACCACCTGAAGAGGCCCCGGCTGCGGCCGGGTGAAGCATTTTGAATTTCCCTGACCATACCGTCGAGAAAATCGGCGGCACCTCGATGAGCCGTATCCGCGAGCTGCGCGATACGCTCATCATCGGCGGCCGCACCGGTGCCTCGCTCTATCACCGCATCTTTGTGGTTTCCGCCTTTGGCGGCATCACCAACCTGCTGCTGGAGCACAAGAAGAGCGGCGAACCCGGTGTCTACGCGCTGTTTGCCAATGATGACAACGACCACGGCTGGCTTGATGCGCTGACCCGCGTTGCCGGCGCCATGTCCGAAGCCCATAACGGGGTGCTGGACAATCCGGCGGACCGCGCCCGGGCAGAGGATTTCGTGCGCGACCGCATCGAAGGCGCCCGCAGCTGCCTGTTCGACCTGCAGCGCCTGTGTTCCTACGGCCATTTCCGCCTGTCGAGCCAGATGATGCTGGTGCGCGAGCTGCTGTCCGGCCTGGGCGAGGCGCATTCTGCCTTTGTCACCGCACTGATGCTGCAGCGCGCAGGCGTAAACGCCAGTTTCGTGGACCTCAGCGGCTGGCGGGACGAAAGCGAATGCTCGCTGGAGGAGCGGATTGCCAACGGGCTGCGCGATCTTGATCTGGCCTCGGAATTGCCCATCGTCACCGGCTATGCCCAATGCCGCGAGGGTTTGATGCGTGAATATGACCGTGGCTATTCCGAGGTCACCTTTTCCAGCATCGCCGCCTTTACCAAGGCGAAAGAGGCGATCATCCATAAGGAATTCCACCTGTCTTCCGCCGATCCGGCGCTGGTAGGCACTGCAGCCGTGCGCAAGCTGGGCCACACGAACTATGATGTGGCCGATCAGCTGTCGAACATGGGGATGGAGGCCATCCACCCGAATGCCGCCAAGATCCTGCGGCAGTCGGATGTGGCCCTGCGCGTGACCAATGCCTTTGAACCTTCGGATCCCGGCACCCTCATTGACAGCCAGCCAGCCAAAGTTCCTGCGGTCGAAATCGTGACAAGCCTTGATGCTGTTGCGCTGGAACTGTTCGAACAGGATATGGTCGGTGTCAAAGGTTATGATGCCGCCGTGCTTGAGGCCCTGCGCCGGCACAGTGTCCGGATCATCTCCAAAAGTTCAAACGCCAATACCATCACCCACTATGTTGAGGCGTCTCTGAAAGCAGTGCGCCGGGTGACGAGCGATCTGGAGCGCGTCTATCCCTCCGCCCAGGTCAGTGCGCGATCGTTGTCGATTGTCTCGGCGATCGGACGCGACCTGTCCGGGGTGCAGGCGCTTGGCCGCGGGCTTGCAGCCTTTGACAAGGCTGGTGTCGAGGTGATTGCCGCGCATCAGACGCCGCGCAATGTTGATGTGCAGTTTGCGGTGCCGCGGAGATCGGCAGAAACAGCGGTTGCGGTTTTGCATAGGGCGCTGATTCCGGAGACCGGCCAGGAACTGAGGTCAAAAGCGGCGTGAGCCCGGGGCCGGGTTCACGCCGCGCGGTTGCTTTGGCCATGAGGGCAAACGGGAAGGGCGGCCATGTGGTATCCTGATCCCGAAACGCTGCACGCCCCGTTGCACGCCAGCCTTGCCGGCGCCATTGAACAGGCCATTCTGACTGAAGAGCTCGCCGCCGGCGCCCGCCTGCCGCCGCATCGCGGAATGGCAGGCCGGCTTGGGCTGAGCGTTCACACGGTGAGCAAAGCCTATCAGAGCTTGCGCAAACGGAACCTGATTGACGGGCAGATAGGCCGGGGCAGCTATGTTTGCGGCCCGGCGCCGCAAGACCCCCCGCAAGAGCCCGGACCCGGGGACGGGTTTGATTTCTCCAACTCCCACCCTGTCCGCAGCCAGCAGCACAGCAGGCGGTTCCAGCTTTCCTTGCAGGCGCTGGCGGCGGAACTGGATCCCTCGGCGCTGCAGGTGTGCAAGTCGGTCGCCGGCACCGGTGCCGACAGAACCGCAGGCGCGCGGTGGCTGGCAGCCTGCGGTTTTGCAGCGGCTCCGGATCAGGTTATTCTGACGAATGGCGGCAGTCACGGGTTCACTGTTGCGCTCTCGGCACTGACCCGCCCTGGCGATACTGTCCTGTCTGACAGCATCACGGATAATCTGCTTGTGTCCGGCTGCGCCTATCTGGGGTTAAAGCACGTGGGCCTGCAAGCGGATCCGCATGGCATTCTGCCGGATGCCCTGACGGAAGCCTGCCGGACCTCCGGCGCCAAAGTCCTGTGTTTGCTTCCGTCGCTGGCAAATCCGGTTCCGGTGATGATGCCCGAGGGCCGGCGCAGGGCGCTGGCCCGGATTGCGCAAGAGAATGACCTGTACATCATAGAGCATGACCCGCTTGGCCCCGTGGCTGGGGATCGCCCGCCGCCAGTCTCCGCACTGCTGCCGGAGCGGTCCCTTTATATGACCGCCCTCAGCACTTGCCTGATGCCCGGGCTTCAGGCCGGATATATGGCCGGACCGTCCCATCTGCTTCCTTCGCTGAAGGGCCGCCTGCTGAGTTTCGGAGGAGCGGCAATGCCTTTGATGCGGGCGCTGGCCAGCCGCTGGGTGCTGGACGGCACGGCGCTGGAGCTTGCAGACTGGCAGCGGGCAGCGTTGAAAAGCCGTCACCGCATCGCCTGCCGGGTGCTGCATGGGGTCCCCTGGACAGGGCATCCTTCTGCAATGCATCTTTGGCTGCCGCTGCCTGAGGGGTGGAGCGCTGCCGGTTTTTCGCAATATGCGCGCCAGATGCAAATCGCCGTTATGCCTGACATGCCATTCCTCGCCCCGGGAACATGCTCGGCGGGCGGATTGCGCATTTCCTTGGGCGCGGTTCAGGCGGAAGGCCGGTTCCGCAAGGGCTTGGAGCAGATCGCGGCCCTCTTAAAGCTGCAGCCGCACAGCTTGCCCCACCTCGCATTTTAACGGCCGCACTTCGGCGGGCGCCTTTCCGGGAGCAGCAGCTTGCAGCGCCCGCCGCCTGGCCGCCGCGGCGACAGTCAGCAGGCCTTGCGCGAACGGTGCCCCTGCTGCGGCGGCCCGATGGGGACACGGCTGAATTTCTTGCCGCAAGCGAAGGGGCCAGCCGGTCTGTCCGGGAAACGGCCGGTTCCAGCGAATGACGCCTGCGCAAACCTGCGGTGAAGCGATCAGCCGGGGATCTTTGTAAGGCTCTTTGACGGTCCTCCCAGACTTGCCCGCACCCGGCCGGTGCCGGCTTTTTGTTTAGCCCGGTCACTGAACGTCCCCAATGGCGGAGCGGTTCAGGCCTTCGCCGAAGCGGATAGGCTCGCCCACGGCCTGTCCGACGTGAGCGAAACCCCCGCTATGCTCCAGGTGGGCCCGTTATGCTCCAGGTGGGCCCGTTATGCTCCAGGTGGGAATGTCCGCTCCGGCGGCTCTGGCATGTTGTGTCTTTGCCGCGTTGGGCTTTGGCGGCCTTTCCGGGCGTGTTGTTGCGGGGAAAGACGCGGGGCGACTCGTTTTTCGGGGGTGATTTGCTGTGATTCCGGAGGTGGCCTGTGGATAAGGCGGGGTGGTCTGTGGGTAAATCCGCCGGATCCCGGGGCGGCGGGGTCCGGGGCGGGGTTTGGAGCGGGGTGCGGCGGTTCTGATGGCGGGAGGCGGGGCAGGGGGCGCGAGTTTATTCCGGCGTAAGTTATTGATTTTGCAGTGATTGTGGTTTTTCACGGCAGAAAGTTTTGTTTTTTGCGATTTTGGGCTTGCGGGTTTGGGGGGTGAACCGTAAAAGCCCCCTCACCGGCGGCGCTGAGGCGCAGCGGGACACACCGGACGGGGCGGCGGCGACGCAG
>NZ_JBVVXU010000007.1:0-220258 GCF_055902035.1 Leisingera sp. SA215
CCGGTGACGGCCTAAGGCCTGCCAGCCATCATCTTTCCAAAAAATACTCCCGCCGGAGGCGGTCCGGCGGGAGCATATCAGTCAGGCGGTCAGCGGTCAGCGCTGGGTCAGGCGGTCAGGCCTTCGGGTTCCTTGAGGCCGTTGGCGCGGCAGGCCGCAGTGACGGTGTTGGCAAGCAGGCAGGCGATGGTCATCGGGCCGACGCCGCCCGGCACCGGGGTGATGGCGCCCGCGCGCTCGGCCGCAGTGGCAAAATCAACGTCGCCGACCAGCTTGGTCTTGCCGTCGCGCTCGATGCGGTTGATGCCGACGTCGATCACGGTCGCGCCCTCCTTGATCCAGTCGCCCGGCACCATTTCCGGACGGCCGACCGCCGCCACCACGATGTCGGCGCGGCGCACCGCATCGGGCAGATCCTTGGTGCGCGAATGCGCGATGGTCACCGTGCAGCTGTCGCCCAGGAGCAGCTGCGCCATCGGCTTGCCGACGATGTTGGAGCGGCCGATCACAACCGCATCCATGCCCGACAGCGACCCATGGTGGTCGCGCAGCATCATCAGGCAGCCCAGCGGCGTGCAGGGCACCATCGATTTCTGGCCGGTGCCCAGCAGGCCGACGTTGGAGATGTGGAAACCGTCGACGTCCTTCTCCGGCGCAATCGAATTGATCACCAGATCCTCGTTCATATGCTTCGGCAGCGGCAGCTGCACCAGGATGCCGTGGATCGAGGGATCGTTGTTCAGCTGGTCGACCACCGCCAGCAGATCCGCCTCGGAAGTCTCCGCATCCAGCTTGTGCTCGACCGAGTTCATGCCGACCTCGACGGTCTGCTTGCCCTTGGAGCGCACATAGACCTGGGAGGCCGGGTCTTCGCCGACCAGAACCACCGCCAGGCCGGGGGTGATGCCGTGTTCCTCTTTCAGCCGCGCCACATGCTCAGCCACCTGGCCGCGCACCTTGGCCGCAAAGGCCTTGCCGTCAATCAATGTTGCTGCCATTTGATCTCTTCCTCTTTGCCGCAGGCACGGATCGCCCTTGAAGCCTGCCTGTCCATCTCAGTCGCTCGCGATGCCCGCGCCGCAGGCCCCCGCTCAGCCTCACTCTTCCCGGATCACCCGCGCCTCGCGGGCAATCGACCACTCCACCAGCTGCCGCCACAGGTGCCCGGCCAGACCGGGGTCCAGCCCCTGTTCCGCGGCCGCGGCACGGGCATTCAGCACCACTTCCTCGACCCGTTCCGGGATCCGCGCCGGCCAGCCGTTTGCCTGCTTCAGCGCAATCGCCCGGTCAATGTATCCGGCCCGCTCGGCCAGCAGCGCGATCAGCTCCCGGTCGAGGTGGTCGATCTGCAGCCGGAGGCTTGCCATATCGCTGCAGGCATCTGGCGGGGTGCGTGTGGTGCTCATGTCTCAAAACTCTCACGGCCCGGGATGGGTCCCGGGCCGTGAATGTCGCATATCGCCGTTTAGAACAAGCCTTCGATCTGGCCGTCGTCATTCAGGCGGATGGTTTCCGACGCCGGTTTGCGCGGCAGGCCGGGCATCGTCATGATCTCGCCGCAGACCGCAACGATGAAGCCGGCACCGGCCGAGAGGCGCACTTCGCGCACCGGCACCGAATGGCCCACCGGCGCACCGCGCAGCGACGGGTCGGTCGAGAAGGAGTACTGGGTCTTCGCCATGCAGACCGGCAGATTGCCGTAGCCCGCCTCTTCCCATTCCTTCAGCTGGTTGCGGATCTTGTTGTCCGCCAGCACCTCGTCGGCGCGGTAGATCCGCTTGGCGATGGTGTCGATCTTGTCGAACAGGGACATCTCGTCCGGGTAGATCGGCGAGAAGTTGGCCTGGCCCGCATCGACGATTTCCACAACCTTCTGCGCCAGCGGCGCCGAGCCTTCCGACCCCAGTTCCCAGTGGCGCGACAGCACCGCCTCGACGCCATGGGTGGCGGCATAGGCTTTGACAGCCTCCACTTCGGCATCGGTGTCGGTCACAAAGTGGTTGATCGCAACCACAACAGGAACCCCGAAGGATTTGATGTTCTCGATGTGGCGGCCGAGGTTGGCACAGCCCGCGTTGACCGCGTCGACATTCTCGGCGCCCAGATCCGCCTTGGCAACGCCGCCGTTCATCTTCATCGCCCGCACGGTGGCCACCAGCACCACTGCCGACGGCGCGATGCCTGCCTTGCGGCATTTGATGTTCATGAACTTTTCAGCCCCCAGATCGGCGCCGAAACCGGCCTCGGTCACCACGTAGTCGGCGACTTTCAGGGCGGTCTTGGTGGCGATCACCGAGTTGCAGCCGTGGGCGATATTGGCAAACGGGCCGCCATGCACAAACGCCGGGTTGTTTTCCAGGGTCTGCACCAGGTTCGGCTGCATCGCGTCTTTCAGCAGCACGGTCATCGCGCCTTCGGCCTTGATGTCGCGGCAGTAGACCGGGGTCTTGTCGCGGCGGTAGGCCACGATGATGTCGCCGAGCCGCTTTTCCAGGTCTTTCAGGTCGTTGGCGAGGCACAGGATCGCCATCACTTCCGAGGCCACGGTGATGTCAAAACCGGCTTCGCGCGGGAAGCCGTTGGAGACGCCGCCCAGAGAGGCGGTGATCACCCGCAGGGCGCGGTCGTTCATGTCGACAACCCGGCGCCAGGCGACGCGGCGGGTGTCGATCTCGCACTCGTTGCCCCAGTAGATGTGGTTGTCGATCATTGCCGACAGCAGCGAATGGGCCGAGGTGATGGCATGGAAATCGCCGGTGAAGTGGAGGTTCATCTCCTCCATCGGCACCACCTGGGCGTAGCCGCCGCCTGCGGCGCCGCCCTTCATGCCGAAGTTCGGGCCGAGCGAGGCTTCGCGGATGCAGATCATCGCGTTCTTGCCGATCCGGTTCAGACCGTCGCCCAGGCCCACGGTGGTGGTGGTCTTGCCTTCGCCCGCCGGCGTCGGGTTGATCGCGGTCACCAGGATCAGCTTGCCGTCTTCGCGGTCCTGCACCGAGTTGATGAAGGACTGCGACACCTTTGCCTTGTCGTGGCCGTAGGGCAGCAGATCGCTGTCCGAAATCCCGATCTTCGCACCAATCTCCTGGATCGGTTTCTTCTGCGCTTCACGCGCAATCTCGATGTCACTCTTGTAGCTCATGGCTATCTCCCTTTTGCCGTCTTTTCTGGCTGAACCCCCGCGGCGGGTGCCTTAGCGAGGCTCTATATATTCCTATTACTCAAATTATTTTCCTGCACGTCAACACATTCCTGACCAAATCCGCCTGAAAAACAGGGCATTCTCTCCATTTCCGGCGCCAATCGGAAACAAGCGGAATTTCACCCCGGGTGAAGACGGCGCATATGCGGCAAGTGCTGCCGCAAACAAAAAGGGCCCGGGCAATGCCCGGGCCATGCAAGGTCCGGCCCGAAGGCCAGACAGGGGGAATCACTGCCGGGTCAGATATCCAGCGTGTTGTCCTTCTCCCAGCGGGAGAAGTGGTTGACGAAGGAGTTCCACTCCTGCTGCTTCATCTTCAGGTAAGCGGCAGAGAATTCCTCGCCCATCATTGCTTTCAGGCCGTCGTCCTTGTCGTAGAAGCGCAGCGCATCCAGCATGTTGAGCGGCAGCTTCGGCGCGTCGGTGATGGTGTGGCCTTCGGCATACATGTCGATGTCATGACGCGGGCCGGGGTCGGCCTTGGAGCGGACGCCGGAAAGCCCGGCTGCAATGATCACCGCCTGCAGCAGATAGGGGTTCACGGCGCCATCGGGCAGGCGCAATTCAAACCGGCCGGGGCCGGGCACGCGCACCATGTGGGTGCGGTTGTTGCCGGTCCAGGTGACGGTGTTCGGCGCCCAGGTCGCGCCCGACATGGTGCGCGGCGCGTTGATGCGCTTGTAGGAGTTCACCGTCGGGTTGGTGATCGCCGCCAGCGCCGAGGCATGTTTCATGATGCCGCCCAGGAAGTAGCCGCCCTGTTCGGAGAGTCCCAGTTCAGCGATATCGCCTGTGCCTTTTTCGGCCGCGAAGACATTGTTGCGTGAATCCGCGCCGGGAGCGTCCCAGACCGAGATATGCGCATGGCAGCCGTTGCCGGTCAGGCCCTCTACCGGTTTCGGCATGAAGGTCGCGCGGAAACCGTGCTTCTCCGCCACCGATTTTGCCATGAACTTGAAGAAGCTGTGTTTGTCAGCGGTGGCCAGGGCATCATCGAAGTCCCAGTTCATTTCCCACTGGCCGTTGGCGTCCTCATGGTCGTTCTGATACGCGCCCCAGCCCAGCTCCAGCATGTAGTCGCTGATTTCGCGGATCACGTCCAAACGGCGCATCATGGCCTGCTGATCATAGCAGGGCTTTTCGGCGCTGTCGAAGGGGTCCGAGATTTCCTCGCCATCGGGGGTCAGCAGGAAAAACTCGGCTTCGATCCCGGTTTTCACATGCAGGCCTTCGTCCGCGGCCTCCTTGATCAGACGGCGCAGCACGTTGCGCGGCGCCTGGGCGACATCTTCGCCCTCCATCACGCAATTGCCTGGGACCCAGGCAATTTCCTTGTTCCAAGGCAGCTGAATCACGGCGTTTGGATCCGGCACCGCCAGCATGTCGGGATGCGCCGGGGTCAGATCAAGCCAGGTTGCAAAACCGGCAAACCCCGCACCATCCTCCTGCATACCTGCGATCGCCCGCGCCGGCACCAGTTTGGCGCGCTGGCCACCGAACAAGTCGGTGAAGGAGATCATGAAATATTTGACGCCTTTTTCTTTTGCGAAAGCAGCCAGATCTGTCGTCATGGTCCCACTCCCTTTCCCTGTTGAGTGTGTTGTGGAAAAGGCGCGGCCATTGCCCGGCCGCGCCTGCCAATCATTAAAACCCTGCTTTGCCAGGATACCAGTCGGTACCGGCCAGCGGCACACGCGCCATGGCGGCGGCCTCCATTGTCAGGGCGCACAGATCCTCAGGTTCGAGGTTGTGCAGATGGTTATGGCCGCAAGCGCGAGCAATGGTCTGCGCCTCCAGCGTCATTACCTTAAGATAGTTGCGCAGGCGGCGGCCGGCTTCAACGGGATCGACGCGCTTCATCAGCTCGGGATCCTGAGTGGTGATGCCAGCCGGATCCTGGCCTTCGTGCCAGTCGTCATAGGCGCCGGTGGTGGTGCCCAGCTTCTGGTACTCGCTTTCCCATTTCGGGTCATTGTCGCCCAGCGCGATCAGCGCTGCGGTGCCGATGGCCACCGCGTCGGCGCCCAGCGCCATCGCCTTGGCCACATCTGCGCCGGTGCGGATGCCGCCGGAAACCACCAGCTGCACTTCGCGGTGCACGCCCAGGTCCTGCAGCGCCTGCACGGCAGGGCGGATACAGGCCAGCGTCGGCAAGCCGACATGTTCAATGAACACATCCTGGGTCGCAGCGGTGCCGCCCTGCATGCCGTCGAGGACCACAACGTCAGCCCCGGCCTTCACCGCCAGCGCGGTGTCGTAATAGGGGCGGGTGCCGCCAACCTTGATATAGATCGGAACCTGCCAATCCGTGATTTCGCGAAGCTCGAGGATCTTGATTTCCAGATCATCCGGGCCGGTCCAGTCGGGATGGCGGCAGGCCGAACGCTGGTCGATTCCCTTGGGCAGGCAGCGCATGTGCGCAACCCGGTCCGAGATCTTCTGCCCCAGCAGCATGCCGCCGCCGCCGGGCTTGGCGCCCTGGCCCACAACAACCTCAATCGCATCAGCCTTGCGCAGATCATCCGGGTTCATCCCGTAGCGCGAGGGCAGATACTGATAGACCAGCTTGCTGGAATGCCCGCGCTCTTCCGGGGTCATGCCGCCGTCACCGGTGGTGGTGGACGTGCCTGCAGCGGATGCGCCGCGGCCCAGGGCCTCCTTGGCAGGACCGGACAGCGCGCCAAAGCTCATGCCGGCGATGGTGACCGGGATGTCCAGCTCGATCGGCTTTTTGGCAAAACGGGTGCCCAGGGTCACCTTGGTTTCGCATTTCTCGCGATAGCCTTCCAGCGGGTAGCGAGAGACCGATGCGCCGAGGAACAGCAGATCATCAAAATGCGGAACCTTGCGCTTGGCGCCGCCGCCGCGGATGTCATAGATCCCGGTGGCTGCAGCACGGCGGATTTCCGCGTTGATCGGGTTGGAGAAAGTCGCCGACTGGATCGGGACCGTACGGGGGATTTTAGTGTTATCCATGTTTGTGATCCCTGTCCTTAGTACGCTTGCGCGTTGTCGACGTCGAAGTTGTAAAGCTTACGGGCCGAACCGTAGCGCTTGAACTCTTCCGGCTTGGCGTCTGCACCGGAACGCGCCAGCAAATCCTTGAGGATCTCGATATGCTCGGGGCGCATTTCCTTTTCGATGCAATCGGCACCCAGGCTTTTGACCGAACCGCGCACAAAGAACCGCGCTTCATAGCAGCTGTCGCCCAGCGCATCTCCGGCGTCGCCGAGCACCACAAGATTGCCAGCCTGCCCCATGAAGGCGCACATATGGCCGATGTTGCCGTGCACGACGATGTCGATGCCCTTCATCGAGATGCCGCAGCGCGACGACGCGTTGCCCTTGATCACCAGCAGCCCGCCCTGGCCGGTTGCACCGGCGTACTGGCTGGCATCGCCGTCTACAATCACGGTGCCGGACATCATGTTTTCCGCCACCCCGGGGCCAACCGAGCCTTCGACCTTGACGGTCGCCTGCTGGTTCATGCCGGCGCAATAGTAGCCGGTCGAGCCCTTGACCGTGACCTCAACCGGCGAGTTCAGGCCCACGGCAATCGCATGGCTGCCCTTGGGGTTGACGATTTCCCAGGCAGTCTTGTTCGAGCTGCCATTCAGTTCCTGCAGGGCCGAGTTCAGACCGCGCAGGCCATTTGCTTCAAGATCATATGTCTGCATCTTAGTGGTTCCAGAAGTAAACGGTTGCGGGTTCGGGCTCCCAGACTTTGGCGTCTTCGATGCCCGGCAGATTCACCAGCGCGCGGTATTCGCTGCCGAACGCCACATACTGGTCGGTTTCCGCCATCACGGCCGGCTTGCAGGCGATCGGGTCGCGGACCACGCCAAAGCCGTCCTTGGTGCCAACGACAAAGTTGAAGAAACCGTCGAGATCCTCCAGCGTGCCTTCCAGGGCTTCGCCCAGGGTGGCGCCGTTCTGCATCTTCCAGGTCAGATAGGCGGCACCGACTTCGGTGTCGTTCTGGCTTTCGATGCGGACGCCTTCGCGCTTCAGGCGGCGGCGCAGCGCGTTGTGGTTGGACAGCGAACCGTTGTGCACAAGGCACTGGTCCAGTCCGGTCGAGAACGGGTGAGCGCCCTCGGTGGTGACGGCGGATTCAGTGGCCATACGGGTGTGGCCGATGCCGTGGCTGCCGCTCATGCCGCGCACGTTGAATCGCTCGGCGACCTTCTCGGGCAGACCCACTTCCTTGTAGATCTCGATCGCTTCGCCAGCGCTCATGATGCGCATGCCGGGGCGCAGTTCGGCCAGCACGCTGCGGGCCTCTTCTTCCTTGCCCGCAGGCAGGTCCAGCACCGCGTGGGTATCGATCACCCGGATCGATACATCGCCGCTCAACGCCTCGGCCAGCACGCCGTCCAAGCCGTCAAACGCCTCATCCGGCGAATCCGACTGAACCGTGACCTTGGTCCGCCCTGCGGTATCGGCACCATAGATGGCAATACCGGCGCTGTCCGGACCGCGGTCCGTCATGGTGATGAGCATATCGGTGAGCATATCGCCCAGCTTAGGCTCAAGTGATTTGTCTTTTAGAAAAAGACCGACAATCCCGCACATGGGTGTGCCTCCTACTTTTCATCTCGAATCAACGCTAGCACCTTGCGAGCGACCGTTCAACTCTTATGAAACTTTTTTTCCTCTGACGGAAGTGAAAGACGCGCCTTACTGGCGCGCCCTTCGATGTATTCAGGTCAGTATTTTTCGAGCAAAGCGTGGATTTTATCCTGATCACCCATATGCCTGGCCTTCTCCAGGTGTTTACTTTCCCGGGCAAACTGGATCCGGTGCCAGCCAATCCAGAAGATCACCCCCAAGATCACCATGAAAACTTCGTATCCTTGGAAGGGGTAGACTGGCCCAACCTCCGCCAGGTCCACTGCCCAGCTGTCATAACCAATGGTAGACATTTCGTTCTCCTTATTCTGCAGGGACTCTGGAACTGCCGGTCAAGGCAGCCTTGTCGGCTTCGATGATGGCTGCCTTGGCATCCTCGTAGGCATGGTGCTCTGCGTAATCGAGGCCCTGAAGCTCGACTTCGAGCGGGATCCGCAGCACACCTGCAGCGGCCTGGATCTTGGAGATCACAAAGCCTGGCAGCCAGCCCAGCACCCCGAACATGATCACCGCGCCGATGGTCTGGCCGACCGGATTGACCGTTGCATAGCCATCGTACGGCGAACTCGGCGCCCCCCACAGCAGGAAGCCCGCGAGGATAAGGCCGACAATGCCGGAATAACCGTGCACGGCAACCGCGCCCACTGCGTCATCTAGCTTGAAGGTACGCTCCATCCAGTAGTGCAGCTTGTACACGATCACCACTCCGACGGCGCCAACCAGCATCGCCTGGACCGGATGATAGAGGTCGTTGCCGGCAGATGCGGTGATGATTCCAGCCAGACCGCCGGAGAAGGTCCAGAATGCATCGCCCCTGGATACCAGATAGGCCGCCATCAGCCCGCCCGACATCGACATCAGGAAGTTGAAGGTGATTGCAGACAGCGAGGTCGGCGCCAGATAGATATTGGTGGCCGTCCAGGTTTCACCGGTCAGCAGTCCGCCGATGCCGTCGGGCGAGATCACCGGAATGTTGCAAGCAGCATAGAAGCCCCAGAACCCTGTGTAGATCAGGAAGATACCGATGGTCAGCATCCAGGGATTATGCGGCGGGATATCGCGCGGGGTGCCATCGGCGGCAAACTTGCCGATCCGCGGGCCCAGCACCATGATCACACCCAGCGCGTAACCGCCGGCCACCGCGTGAATCACCCCGGATGCATAGGCATCGTGGTAGCCGAGATACTTCACCATCCAGCCTTCGGCGTGCCAGCCCCAGGCTGCGTCGATGATCCAGAACACCGAACCGATCATCACCGCATGCACCCACAAAGCCGAAGAGCGGATCCGTTCGATCACAGCGCCCGACACGATCGAGGCGGCAGTCCAGGAAAACAGCAGGAATGCAGCCCAAAACACACCGGTGATCCGGTCGGAAAGGTTGGTGGCCATGTTCTGCGACCACGGCAGGTTCGCGGAACCGGCTTCGTGATTCAGCCCGCCGAAAAACGGAAAGCTCGGGAATGACCAGTAGATCCACCAGCCGAAGAAGAAGAATGTCACCGTGACCAGCGGAATGATCATGATGTTCTTCATTAATGTGTGCATGTGGTTGCGGTGGCGGCTGGCGCCGACCTCGTACATGCAGAACCCCACGTGTATGAGGAACATGAAGACAACGGTCACCCAGTAGTAGAACTCGGTGAACACCGTTGTTAACGCGTTCAGATTTCCATCCAATGTTTTGCCCTCCTGTTGGCAGTTCTCCCGGGCTTTCTTGCCTCTTGGGAATATTATTTTCATATATTATTGAGTCTCAGGAGGCGGAGCTGTCAATAATCGTGTGAAAGTTTATTTACCCTCAGAAAAGCCAGCGCAGCCATCAAACCACTGAACTGCGCAGCTGCAGAACCTCTTAAACGTACGCTCCCAAGGGCTTACGGCATTCTGCCCGTTTCCCCCTCATGGCAGCTGCCCGCGCTTGGTTTTTTTGGGGATACGCGGCATAATTGTGGATTTGCGACGCAATCAACCGAATCTCCGGCATTGGAAGGTGCCGATTCCCCCCGAAACAGGTCCTTCCGCGGCCGGTGCAGCCTCAAATATCCTGCCTAAAAGACCATTTCCGGCCATTCTATGCCGCAAACCCATTCGGAATCGGCCTTTTCGGCAAAATCTTTTTCCTGCTAGGAATAATCGTTGACACAGCGCCTACTCTCTTGGCTAACTGGACCAGACCAATGGAACCAAATCGCGAAATTTGGTCCACCACTATCTTGGGAGACATAGATCATGGCCATTATCTGGCGGACTTCAGCACTGGCGCAGCGGCACAAGGAAATCGGCGGCGAGCTGGAAGATTGGAACGGCATGGGAACCGCGTGGTTCTATGACCACAGCCCCGAACGCGCCAAGGCCGACTATGAGGCGGTCCGCACCAAGGCCGGCCTTATGGACGTGTCCGGTTTGAAAAAAGTCCATGTTGTCGGCGAACACGCCGCGCAAGTTATCGACCGGGTCACCACCCGCAACGTCGAAAAGATCATGCCGGGCCGCTCGACCTACGCCTCGATCCTGAATGACCAGGGCAAGTTTGTCGACGACTGCATCATCTACCGCCTGTCGGTGAACAGCTGGCTGATTGTGCACGGCACCGGAACCGGCATGGAACAGCTGAACGCGGTTGCCGCAGGCAAGAATTGCTCGGTGATCTTCGACGACAATCTGCACGACATGTCGCTGCAGGGCCCTGTCGCCGTTGATTTTCTGGCCGAATATGTCCCTGGCATCCGCGATCTGGCCTATTTCGGCATCATCCAGACCAAACTGTTCGGCTGCCCGGTGATGATCTCCCGCACCGGTTATACCGGCGAACGCGGGTATGAGATTTTCTGCCAATCCAAAGATGCGGTTCACCTGTGGGACAGCATTCTGGAAGAGGGCAAAGGCCTGGGCATTGTGCCGGTCCAATTCTCGACGCTGGATCTGCTGCGCACCGAAAGCTATCTGCTGTTCTATCCGGGCGACAACTCCGAAACCTATCCGTTCGACAATGAGACCTGCGGCGACACTCTGTGGGAGCTGGGTCTGGAGTTCACCGTGTCCCCCGGCAAGACCGGCTTCATCGGCGCCGAAAACCACTATGCCGCTGAAGGCAAGGAACGCTTCAAGATTTACGGCGTCATGCTGGAGGGCACCACCCCGGCGGACGAAGGCGCCGATCTTCTGCAAAACGGCGAGAAAGTCGGCGTGGTGACTTATGGTATGTACTCCGAAGTCAACAACCACAACGTGGGCATCGCCCGGATGCCGGTGGCCTGCGCCAAGCCGGGCACCAAGCTGACGGTCCGCAATGGCGATGGCACCGAGATTGCAGCCACCGCCGAAGAGATGCCCTTCTACGACAAGGACAAATCGATCCGCACCGCAAAGGGCTGATCCGGATCCCGGGCGTCCCCATCCCGGGGGCGCCCGCTTTCGTTCACCCGGACTGCAGGAAAAGCGACCCACATGCCTAAGACCGAATTCCCCCCCTCCATCAACAGCCGCCCCGTCTACGGCGAGCTCGAAGCCCGCCCGGGCAGCGGCCACCTGATGATCGCCGACGCCGAAGGCGCCGAAGCAATCCTTGATCTGGCCAAAACCGCGGATAAGGATTTCTGGGCCAAGGCCCATATCATCTATATCCCCAAGAAAACCGGCACCAAATACAGCAGCCAGCTGGAACAGCTGGGTGCGGGCCAGTTTTACGCAGGCCCCTCCTATGAGGCCGCGCAAAGCCGCATCCGCCGCGCCCTGAACAACTGCCACATGGGCACCCAGGTCTACCTGACCGGCACCGAGAGCCTGATGGGCCAGGCGATGTATGAGGCGACCACAGCGGGTATTCCGCACACTGCGATCCAGACCGAACACCGCGGCTCGACCGCGCGGCGCATGCAGTGCGTCCACTGCAAAGGCATCACCGAGGACGTCACCACCGATCCCTTCGAATGCAGCCACTGCGGCCTGAGCCTGTTTGTGCGCGACCACTATTCGCGCCGCATCGCCGCCTTCCAGGGCGTGCGGGTGGATGCCGAAGATCCGGGCAATATCCCCGAGAAAGTGGAGCTGTTTAAATGAGTGCTGGCACCGCAAAACTGAATGTCACCGTGGCCGAGGTCAAACCGATCAATGAACTGGTCACCCGTTTCAAATTCGTCCGCACCGGCGGCGGCGCCCTGCCCACCTTCTCGGGCGGAGCACACACCGTGGTCGAAATGCAGGATGGCGGCATCACCCGGCTCAACGCCTATTCCTTGATGTCCAATCCGGCCGACCGCGGCGCCTACACGATCTCGGTCCGCCGTGATGATGAAGGCCGGGGCGGCTCCAAATTCATGCATTCCCAGGTAAAAGAGGGCATGGAGATGGTGATCTCCAACCCGGTGAACCTGTTCTCACTTGATCTGCGCGCCAAGAAGCACCTGATGCTGGCCGGCGGCATCGGCATCACCCCGTTCATGGCCCAGATGCATCAGCTGGCAATGATGGGCGGCCAGTTTGAGCTGCACTATTCGGTGCGCAACGCTTCGCTCGGCACCTATTCCGGCGACTTGTCGGCGAACTACCCGGGCAAGGTGCATATCTATCATGACGACCAGGGAGAGGCGATCGACCTCAAGACCCTGCTCGCCACCCAACCGCTGGGCACGCATGTCTATGTCTGCGGCCCCAAGGGCATGATCAACTGGGTGCATGGCACCGCGTCGGAAATGGGCTGGCCGCGCGAGGCCGTGCATTCCGAGGAATTCCTGGCGCCCGCCTCCGGCAAACCGTTTGAGGTAAAGCTGGCGGTCTCCGGCAAGGTGATCCAGGTCGGCGAGCATCAGTCGCTGCTGGAAGCCATCGAGGCCGCGGGCGTCGACGCCCCCTACCTCTGCCGCGGCGGCGCCTGCGGCCAGTGCGAAACCAATGTCATCGGCTACGACGGAAAGTTCCTGCACCACGATCACTGGCTGACAGACGAGCAGAAGGCCGGCGGCAAGCATATCATGCCCTGCGTGTCGCGTTTTGAGGGCAAGACCCTGGTTCTGGATCGCTGAGGAAAAGAAAATGACCATTCAATTCAACGACGAAACCTTTCGCGGCGACTTCACCTTCCGCAACTCGGAGTGGGCGATCAAGCGCTTCCCCTTCCCGTTCCATGAAGACAGCTACATGTATTCGGTGAACATGGAGCCGCACACCTCCTACCGGCCCGGCTCGGTGTTCGAGCGCACCTTCGACGTGGACGAGCACTATGTCGCGGAAATGAAGGACCGCGCCCAGGTGCTGGCGGATGATCCGCTGCGCTGCCAGTCGCTGCCGCATATGACGCTGGCAGGCTGGGACCTGGTCGAGCTGATCATGGAAGCCAAGGCGCGCGAATACCCCGACCTGTTCGAACTGCACAAGAACGGCAACCGCTGGCGCTGGGTCAACAAGCCGCTGGGCATCGACGACACCTTCACCTTCCTCGATGAAAGCACCCTGCCCTACGGGCCGATGGAATACATCACCCGCCAGACGCAGGGCGACTTTGCCCTGCTGGACCAGCGCGACGACAACCTGTGGATGGATGCCGGCATGGTCACCACCCAGGCCGACTGGAGCCTGGATTTCGACATCGGCATGAACTTCTTTGAATGGCATGCGCCGGTGCCGAAGGCGCATGAGATGGGCATCTTCGTGCGTGCCCTGAAATTCCTTCTGAACATCCAGCAGGGCCAGCCCGCGCGGCGCCTGAACTGGACCATGACAGTGAACCCGCTGCTCGACACCAGCCCCGAGAACTACCACAAGTGGGGCGAGATGAAGCAGGAACTCACCATGGAGAACCTGGGCGACAAGCAGCACCTGCGGGTCGAGCTGCAGACCTTCTTCCGGCTGCCGCGCTCCAACGCGCTGGTGTTTCCGATCCGCTGCTACCTGATCAGCTTCAACGATCTGGTGACGGTGCCGAAATGGGGCCGCCGCCTGCACCGGGTGATCCGCGACCTGCCCGAGGAGCTGGCGACCTACAAGGGCTTCATCGACAACCGGCCGATGATGGTCGAATGGCTCTCGCAACATGACGACGGCAGCCCGACTTCGGATGGCATCTGGGCCGACGACGACTGATCCCGAGCGGATTTGGCGGGCCGTCCCCCCCCCTGTCATTCAGGCCCGCCTCTCTGACTGCCGCTGCCTCTGGCGCGGCAGTTTTTTTGTGTGCCGGGACGCTCCCGCGCGTCAGACGGCAGGCGGCGCCTGCCCCTCGCAGCGTTGGACCGGGCAGCGTGCTTGGCGCGCCGCAGGCCTCAGCCGGGAGGCTCGCAGCAGGGTGCCACCGCGCCGCGCAGTGCGCGGCGCCGGACCCAACTGTGCAGGGGCATTTTCAGATGGTCCGAAACAGGCGGGAGCGCTTCGGCCGCGGCTCAGCTCGACTGCGGATAGGAAATGATCGACAGGTACCGCGCCGGCAGCTTGATCAGCTGTTCCGGCCCATGCGGCGCGTCGGCGTCGAAAAACAGCGTATCGCCCGGCTTCAACGTGAAAACCTTGTCGCCATGCCGGTAATCCACCTCGCCCTCCAGCATATAGAGCATCTCGACGCCATCATGCTGGAAGGTCGGAAAGACATCCGACTCCTCGGTCAGGGAAATCATGTAAGGTTCCACCAAAACACCCGAGGCATTGGCGCCAAGATGCCCCAGCAACTGATACTGATGACCCGCCCGCGTACCGGCACGCTCGGTCTCGACGCCTTCGCCCGTCTTGGTATGCACCGCCTCACGGGTTTCCTCGAAACGGCGGAAGAACGAAGTGATCGGAACACTCAGCGCGTTGGCCAGCAATTGCAGCGTGGTCAGCGACGGGGATGTATTGCCGTTCTCGATCTTCGACAGCATCCCGATCGACAGCCCGGTCAGCGTGGCAAGATCCGCCACGGTGATTCCCTGCTGGCGCCGGAACGACCGGACTTCACGGCCAATCGCCACTTCCAGAACTTTTTCCGCGCCGTCGCGGACCCGGTGCGGATCTTGAGAAAGGTAGTTTGCCACTGCGTCGCTATCGTCTTTGGGTTTAGCCACTGTGTTATCTTCCTTCTGGACAGCCTCTGACAAGCGCGCAGCGGGCGGTACGCAAAAATTTTCCGGACACAAGAAACCACGCGAAAATTATTTTACTGCCATTACCACTTTTTCCCAACCCCTTACCGCCACAGGAAAGAAATTTGTTGCTGAGCCGCCCAATTCTGCAGGCACGCTGCCACCACAACCCGGACCATCCGGCCTGGATTTGCGCATAAAAGCATTCGGACCTGGATAAAGTCCGTCACCCAGCGGCAGAAAACAGGTCCCCGGAACCTTGCGCGTGCCGTCAAACAGCACTGGATTTTCGACGCGCCAGCGGCTGGCATGCCGCTGGCCGGCCGGCGCAGATCATCCGCCGCGAAGGGCAGCCCGCGCCAACATATCCGCCAAGCGGAACAGCCTCATAGCCTTGCGCAGGCGGTTCTCCCGGTCCCAGCCGATGATCGCGGCAAAAATGTTTGAACGGAATGCACCGGTGATTTCTCGATCCGCCACTGGCTCCACAGGCAGACCGCCACGATGACCCCCTCGCAAGAGTAGCAGGATATGCGTTTGCCGCCGCCGGCTGAAGGAACATCCTCCGGGTCAGCCCCGATTTCACGATCATGGAAATCTTTCTCTTCTCCCTTGGCGGACCCGCCTGTTTTTAAGCGGCGGTGTTTTACGCGGGGTGCGGCCGCAGTCCTTGGCGTTCCCTGATCTCTGCGCAATAGAACTGAACCAGCTGGGATAAATTGGCCCTATCTTGGATCAAGGCCAATAGCGAACTGGTTCACCGCAAAGATATATTCTTTCAAATAACGAACCAAAAAAGCACCAATCCAGAACCATTCGCACGGAAGTATGGCAATGATCTCTCTTAAAATTGAGCAAAAACAGGATTTTGCGGAAAGTGTCAGCAGGACACCTGCCCAACCAATTTAAGAACCAATTTTCATCAACTTTCTTGCCGCCGTGCCGAAGAACCGTTAGCCTCAAGACCAATCCCAGCTGTGTCAGACAGTTGCATTAAGGCCGTCAAAGCGGGTAACTGCACTTTTGTCACAGCGATCAGGCGCAGGGGATTCCCCCGCCCATCCGGCCCGGAAAATACAGACTATGAGCTCAGCGGAAGACACCACCTCGCAAATTCTGACCACCCATTCGGTTGGTGCCACGGTGCAAGTCGTGATCGACACGCTGTTCGCCCGCATCAAGGCGGGCACCTATGCGGTCGACACCCGGCTGCCGTCAGAACGCACGCTGGCCTCGGAACTGGGCGTTGCCCGCAACACCGTGCGTGAAGCCCTGGATGTTCTCACCGGTCAGGACGTGATCCACCGCCGCCCCGGGTCCGGCAGTTTTGTCAAATTCCGCTCTGATCCCAAACCCGAAACATCCTATTCTGCACTTGCCAGGGAAGTTTCGCCGCTGGACCATTTGGTGGTGCGCGGCATTCTGGAACCGGAACTGGTGCGCCTTGCGGTGATCAACATGACCCCGCGCCAGATCGAGGAGCTGGACCAGACCCTGTCCCGCGTCGAAGCCGTGCGCACCGATCCGGGGGAATTCATCGAGGCGGAGGAAGATCTCTACCGCAAAATTGCCGAGGGCACCGGCAACCCGCTGCTGCACTCCTGCTATGAGCTGACAATCGAGGCCTGCCGCCTGTCCTACCGCACCGCGCTGCGCCGCCGCCATCTGACGCCGCAACGGATCCAGGAATATCAGAAACGCTACAACACGCTGTTCAACGCGATCGCCTCACGCGATGTGGAATCCGCGGTGGAATTCATCAAGCTGCATCTGATCGACGAACAGAAACTGCTGCTGCAGGAGGTCTGAGCCGGGCCGGGCCCTGCCCGATCAGACCTTCACCGCACGCGAGCTGACTTCACTGCCCGGCGCACCGCTTTCCAGCCGCTGGTGCCACAGCTGCCCCAAGGCCGCCATTTCGGATTTCAGCAAATCGGAATGCTGCACCAGCCAGCCGGGAATCGACTTGAAACTGGCAATCCGCGCCTTGCCTTCCTGTATGGTCACGACTGGCCAATCCCCAACCAAGGCATTGGAAATGCCGAATATCTCCTCTCCCCACCATTCCGCATGGCCGAAGGCGTGGGTGACATGGCCCAACTGTTTCATCGCCGCCAGCACAGATGGAGGCTCGACCGATCCCGCCTTCTCCACCGCGCTGTGCCAGATGTCGAGGATCGCCACATACTCCCAGCTGACCGCCGACCAGCTGCCTGGGAAACGGCGGTTGTATTCTTCGTAAAACACATGCGGCCGGTTAAAGAAAAACGCCTTTTCCCGCAGCAGCGGATCGTCAAAATCCGGGAACTGGAAAACCACGCCCTCCATGAATTCTGGCGACGTCCGCTCCACCAGCTGATCATAGCCATCCATGGTGCAGCTGATGATCTGCCCCTTGAACCCTTTGGCATAGGCATATTCCGTCATCGCATGCACCATCGGCGCATATGACGAGCACCAGCACAGGATATCGGCACCGCTCTCCAGCATCGGGTCCACCACCGGCCCCGGATCGCTGGAGCCCGGATCATACTGCACCTCGCGCAGAATCGTTTTCTCTGCGGCCTTGAACGCCGCCCGGTAAACTGCTTGCGACGGCATCCCCAGCAGATCCGCCTGGCTGCACAAGGCCACGGTTTTCAAATCCGGTTTGTTCTCCGCCAGCCAGGCCACGCCGGTCACATTCTGGATCGGGTGCGCTTCGCTGGGGGCGATCAGATAGGGCGTATCGGGCGACAAATCGGATGGCAGCAGTGTCGAGGTCAACACCTTGTTGCGCATCAGGAAATCGCGCACCGGCGCAAAGGTATCGCCGCCCAGCATCAGCATCAGCTTCACCTTGCGCTGCTGCACCAGCTCCATTGCCCCCTCCAGCGCGCGTTCCGGGTCATATCCGCAATCGTAGGCATGGATGCGGATCGGGTAGCGGCGGCCGCCGATCAGCACCCCGCCGGCCTTGTTCAGCCCGTCCTCCCAGATCCGGCAGCCATTCAGCCCGGGCAGCCCCCAGCTCTCCACCCGGCCCGACAGCGGCCCAAGAAAGCCGATATTCACCGTTTCTGTCATTTCCACCGACAGCCGCGGCAGCGCTGCGCGGGCCGTCAGCTGATGCACAAAACTCGTTGTCTTCATGGCTCGAATCCTAACAATATTTCTCTGTCCCGCCAGTCCATTGAGTAAAAATCTTATTCCTTCCGTGAAAATATGTTGACTTGACGGTGCAGCTTTGGACTAATTGGACCAGACCAAAGGAACCAAACCATAATATTGGTCCATACCAATGGGAGAGACACATGACCAAGAAACGCATTGCCATCATCGGCGCCGGCCCCTCCGGCCTGGCTCAGATGCGCGCATTCCAATCCGCCGCCAACAAGGGCGAAGAGATCCCGGAAATCGTCTGCTTTGAAAAGCAGGACAACTGGGGCGGGCTGTGGAACTACACTTGGCGCACCGGCCTGGATGAAAACGGCGAACCGGTGCATTGCTCGATGTACCGCTACCTGTGGTCCAACGGCCCCAAGGAAGGCCTGGAGTTTGCCGATTATTCGTTCGAAGAGCATTTTGGCAAGCAGATCGCATCCTACCCGCCGCGCGCCGTGCTGTTTGATTATATCCAAGGCCGGGTGGAAAAAGCCGATGTGCGCAAGTGGATCCGCTTCAACTCGCCGATCCGCTGGGTCGAATACAACGAGGACAAGGGCAATTTCACCGTCACCGTGCACGACCACGCCAAGGACAGCACCTACAAGGAAGACTTCGACCACGTGATCTGCGCCTCGGGCCACTTCTCGACTCCGAACGTGCCGTTCTACCCGGGTTTCGACTCCTTCAACGGCCGCGTTCTGCACGCCCATGACTTCCGCGACGCGCGCGAATTCAAGGGCAAGGACATCCTGATCCTCGGCGCCTCCTACTCGGCCGAAGACATCGGCTCGCAGTGCTGGAAATACGGCGCCAAATCGATCACCACCTCCTACCGGTCTGCTCCGATGGGCTTCAAATGGCCGGACAACTGGGACGAGGTTCCGGCGCTGGAAACGGTCAAGGGCAACACCGCATTCTTCGCGGACGGCACCCAGAAAGAAGTCGACGCGATTATTCTCTGCACCGGCTACAAGCATTTCTTCAGCTTCCTGCCCGACGACCTGCGCCTGAAGACCGCCAACCGCCTTGCCGCGGCTGACCTGTATAAAGGTGTGGTTTTTGCCCATAACCCCAAGATGTTCTATCTGGGCATGCAGGATCAGTGGTTCACCTTCAACATGTTCGACGCCCAGGCCTGGTGGGTCCGTGATGCGATCATGGGCAAGATCGAAATCCCCTCGGACAAGGCAACCCTGCTGGCCGACGTGAAGGAGCGCGAGAAGCGCGAAGAAGCCTCGGACGACGTCAAATACGCGATCAAATACCAGGGCGACTACGTGCTGGAACTGATCGAAGAGACCGATTACCCGACCTTCGACGTGGCCGGCGCCTGCCAGGCCTTCTATGAATGGAAGGGGCACAAGGCCGAAGACATCATGGCCTTCCGCAACCATTCCTACAAATCGGTCATCACCGGCACCATGGCACCTCTCCACCACACCCCGTGGAAGGATGCCCTGGACGATTCGCTGGAAGTATATCTGCAAAACTAAGCAGATCCGCCTGCGCCGTTTTCCTTCCTGGGCGGCGCAGGCACCTTTCGCCGCTGTGCGAATCCCTGTTCGCAAGCTAATATCCACCTTATGCAGCGCGATAAAACCATGACACTCGGCTTTCTGATTTTCCCCGGCTTTCCAATGGCCTGCCTGACCTCGGCTATCGAGCCGCTGCGGGCGGCAAACGAAATTGCCGGCACTGAAACCTTTCATTGGAAACTGGTCTCGGAAACCGGCGCCGGCGTGAACGCCTCTGCCAATGTGGCGTTTCAGCCCGACTGCGCCCTGGACCAGGCCGAGGACATCGACACGCTGTTTCTGCTGTCCAGCCCGCAAGGCAAGTTCGAGGACCCCAAGGGGTCCAACGGCAAGCTGCGCCACCTGGCCCGCCACGGCACCACAATGGGCGCGGTGTCAGGCGGGGTGTTCCCGCTGGCCCGTTCCGGCCTGCTCGACGGGCACAGCTGCTCCGTCCACTGGTGCTACAAGGCCGCCTTCAGCGCTGAATTCCCATCGCTCGCAACGGTCGACGATGTAATTGTTCTGGACCGCCGCCGCTTTACCGCCAGCGGTGCTGCGGCTATGTTCGACTTGTCGCTGAAGCTGATTGAACAGGCCCTCGGCGACGCGGTGATGACCGAAGTCGCCTGCTGGTTCCAGCACCCGATGGTCCGGGCCGAGGGCGTGCGTCAGAAAATCCCCGCCTTCAAGACCGACAGCACCGCCGACAGCCTGCCGCCGCCGGTCGCCAAGGCGGTGGAGCTGTTTGCCGACAATCTGGAGCATCCGGTGTCGATCCGCGACGCCGCCAGCGAAATCGGCGTCTCCCCGCGGCAGCTGGAGCGCAGCTTCAAATCCGCCACCGGGCAAAGCCCTGCAATCTATTACCGTACCCTGCGGATGAACGCGGCCCGGCAGCTGGTGATGTACTCCCGGGATTCCATCACCTCGATCGCCAATGCGGTGGGATACGCCACTTCCTCCACCCTGTCGCAGCACTACCGCGACAGCTTTGGCGTCACCCCGCAGGAGGAACGCCGGAAGGTGAACCTGTTCCGGGTCCAGGACAACCGCCCCATTCCCTCAGCCTGACGCACCCCGGGCAGCAGCGGCGGGTTTTCCCGGCCTGACACAAAAACGCGCCCGGTTCCGCTCCCTGCTGGTGCGACCGGTATTGTGAAAAACAGGCGATTCTGCCCAATTGCCGCATATTAATCCGCCGCGCGGAAAGACGGATGGACGTAATCCTGGATTATGCCCCCGCATTGCGAAGGTCAGTATGCCGCTGCTTTTGCGCGACAACAGGATCTTCGGATTTCTTGCCCCCAAGCGCCACGCTGCCCGTCTGCGCGGTACACTTGCGGCGGACTGCGGGAGCTGCGTGGCGGCGGAAACCAATCCAGCAATCGCTTCCGGCCTGGAGAAACACCCAGTCACCGCCATCCTGCGGGCGGACGCACAGGCACTGCCGCCGGACCTTGTCTCTTTTGTTCTCTGTTGCCCGGCTGTCTGAGGCCGTCACAGGCAGGCGCCAGGATGATTCCGATGCCCGCAGCGGGGCAGCTGAGGCTTTCGGCGGGTCCGGCCTGATAGAACTGCGGTTTGCGATGAACGGTGCCGCAATGCGCCCCGGCATCGTATGCGCTATGGGGGCCATGCAACAGTTTGCGATCTGCCCGTCCTGCGGCGCCTCGCTGCACACCAACAGGAAAACGCCGCACGGAAACATGCGGCGCTCTCTTTGTTTCAACCCGGCTCAGATCACCGATTTTGCCGCTGCCATCAGCGCATGATGCAGGGAGCCGGCCGAGGAACGCGGGCCGATGATCGAATACTGCTGCCCCGGAGCATGGCACAGCAGGAAGACGCCCAGATGCTCCATTGAGGTCCGCACCGCACTCCCCGCTTTTCCGCCGCGGACATCAGCATTGCACAACCGCTCCAGCACATCGGAACAGCGCGCGCCTTCCATGTCAAAGCGGCACCAGCCGTCGGTCTGCTCCACAACAGAACCAGCCTCGCCGACGGCCCGTTTCAGCTCACCCGCCAGCAGTTCGTGGCTGTCATGCGGTGCCGAGACCATCCACAGATCCGGCCCCATCCACCAGGTGGCGAATGCACCGGTTTCTGTCCAGCCCGCAGGCCCGGGCAGCGCGCCGCCCAGATATGCGGCAGCGGCGGAATTCACTGCCTCTTCCTGCCCCTGGCGCGCTGCCAGCGAGGCCAGCGCCCGGTCGGTGACCTCGCGGATCAGCAGCCCGGTAAAGGCATCGACCCGCGGCTCGTGACCGCCCAGCGGCGAAATGGCTTTCAGACCATGATTATCGAACTTACCCACGGAGACGCTCCCCTTCCGGATCCACAAAATGCGCGCTGACAACTTCGACCTGGACTTCCTTGCCTTCCAGCGGGTTGACCGCGCGGATCACCTCGCCCAAGCGCGCGTCACCGCGCTTCAGGAAACCGATCCCGATCGCGCATCCCAGCACCGGCGAATAGGCGGCCGAAGTGATATAGCCCTGATCGGTGGCGGCGCTGACTTCGCCATCGGCGTTCATCAGATGCGATCCGGCCGGCACCGGATCGGCGGCGTTCACCGGCTTGAAACCAACCAGCTTCAGCGCATCCTCCCGGTTCATGCCTTCGCGTTCGCTGAGGGTGTTGCCAATACAGTCCTTCTTCTTGCTGACCATCCGGCCCATGCCGAGGTTCAGCGCCGAAGTTGTCCCGTTCAGCTCGTTGCCGGCTGCATGGCCCTTTTCGATCCGCATCACGCCCAGCGCCTCGGTGCCATAGGGCACCGCGCCGAACTCCTCGCCCGCTTCCATCAGCTTGCGCAGCAG
The DNA here is from genome assembly GCF_055902035.1 of Leisingera sp. SA215. Classification (NCBI taxonomy): domain Bacteria; kingdom Pseudomonadati; phylum Pseudomonadota; class Alphaproteobacteria; order Rhodobacterales; family Roseobacteraceae; genus Leisingera; species Leisingera sp. SA215. Next base: position 22,373 of record NZ_JBVVXU010000007.1, read on the forward strand.
CGCGTCGCCGTAACGGGTCGGAACCGCGATCTCATAGGCCAGCTCGCCCGAGAAGGAGATCCGGAACAGCCGCGCCCGGCAGCCGCCCGCCACGGTGATCTCACCGCAGGCCATGAAGGGGAAACCCTCGTTCGAGATGTCGAACTCAGGGTCCACAACCTTTTGCAGCAGCTTGCGGGCATTCGGACCCGCCACCGCGAACTGTGCCCAGGCCTCGGTTGTCGAGATCAGCTGCACATCCATGTCAGGGAACAGGCACTGGCGCGCAAATTCCATGTTGCGGTAGACCAGAACTGCGTTGGCGGTGGTGGTGGTCACCACGAAATGATCCTCGGCAAAGCGGGCGGCGGTGCCATCGTCATAGGCAATGCCATCCTCGCGCAGCATCAGGCCATAGCGGACCTTGCCGACCGGCAGCTTGGCAAAGGCGTTGGCGTACATCTTGTTCAGGAATGCCGCCGCATCCTTGCCCTGCACGTCGATCTTGCCCAGCGTGGTCACATCGCAGATGCCGACCGAGTTGCGGGTCTGCAGCACTTCGCGGTCCACCGACTGGCGCCAATGGGTTTCGCCCGCCTTGGGGAACCATTGGGCGCGCAGCCATTGGCCGACCTCGACAAACTCCGCACCCTGCTCCTCAGCCCATTTGTGGCTGGGGGTCTTGCGGGTGGGGCGGAACTCCTCGCCCACCGAACGGCCGGCCATCACGCCAAAGGACACCGGCGTATAGGGCGGGCGGAACATGGTGGTGCCGACCTCGGGGATCTGCTTGCCCGCCAGTTCGGCCATGATCGCCAGACCGCCCATGTTCGACGTCTTGCCCTGATCGGTCGCCATGCCAAGCGTGGTGTAACGCTTCAGATGCTCGACCGAGCGGAAGTTCTCCTGATGCGCCAGCTTGACGTCCTTGACGGTGACGTCGTTCTGCTGGTCCAGCCAGGCGCGGCCTTTTCCTTCTTTCACATACCAGAAGGGGGTCACGTTGACGGGCGCATCCTCGGCCGCGGGAAGATCGGCAGCTTTCGCATCGATCCCAAGATCCGACAGCGCGGCAACCGCACCCTCGGCCCCTGCGCGCAGGGCGGCAGCGGTTGAGAAATCGCCATTGGCAGCCCCCGCCACAGACATGTTTTGCGGCAATGTCCCCGCGGGGACAAAGGCGGCAATATCCTCGCGCCAGGCCGGGCGGCCGCGCTGGTGGCAGGTCAGATGCACATTCGGGTTCCAGCCGCCGGACACCGCCAGCGCGCCGCAAGGCACATCGCGGGTGGCGCCATTGGCCAGACGCAACCGCACCGTTTCCAGGCCCAGCCGGCCCTGGGTGTCGATCACCTGGGCACCGGCAAACAGTTCGGCGCCGTCGACCTTGGGCGCATCCGGGCGGGTGTCGATCACCGCGGTCACCTTCACCCCCTTGGCGATCAGATCCGCTGCGGTGCGGTGGCCGTCGTCGTTGTTGGTGAAGACCGCAACACTCTGATCCGGCGTCACCGCCCAGCGGTTGGCATAGGCGCGCACCGCCCCCGCCAGCATCACGCCCGGACGGTCGTTGTTTTCAAACGCGATGGGCCGTTCGGTGGCGCCTGCCGCCAGCAGCGCCCGCTTGGAATAAATCCGCCACAGGATCTGCCGCGGCTTGCCCGCTTCCGGTGCCAGCACGTGGTCGGCCACCCGCTCCACCGCGCCATAAATGCCGTGGTCGAAGGCACCGATGATCGAGGTGCGCGGCATCACCCGCACATTCGGCAACGCGGCCAGTTCGGCCTGCACCTGCTCCACCCAGGCGGAACCGGTCAGATCATTGATGCCGAAAGTTTCCGCATTCAGGCGTCCGCCCAGCAGGAAGTCCTCGTCCGCGATGATCACCTGGGCGCCAGCCCGGCCCGCGGTCAGCGCTGCCATCAAGCCGGAGGGGCCGGACCCGATAACCAGCAGGTCGCAATGCAGGAACCCCTTGTCATAGGCGTCCGGATCATCCTCGAAACTGATGCTGCCGAGGCCGGCCGCCTTGCGGATGATCGGCTCGTAAATCTTCTCCCAGAACGCCGCAGGCCACATGAAGGTCTTGTAGTAGAACCCGGCGGTCAGGAAGTTCGAGAACCGGTCGTTCACAGCCATGAAGTCATGCTTCAGCGACGGCCAGCGGTTCTGCGAATTGGCTTCCAGGCCATCGTACAGCTCAGCCGTGGTGGCGCGGGTGTTCGGCTCCTGCCGTCCGCCGCTGCGCAGCTCAACCAGCGCGTTGGGCTCTTCCGACCCGGAGGTCAGCACGCCCCGCGGGCGGTGGTATTTGAACGAGCGGCCCATCAGCCGCACGCCGTTGGCCAAAAGCGCCGAGGCCAGCGTGTCGCCCTCGAAGCCCTTGTATCGCTTGCCATCAAACGTGAAGGTCAGCGCCTTGCTGCCCTTGATCAGCCCGCCATCCAGGCGGTTCACCTGCACGCCCTTGCGGGCACCGGTGCTGCCATCGGCCTGGAACGCAACGGTTCCGGCATTCAGTATTGCATCAGTCATTTGCTGCGCCCCCTTGCCCGGGCCACATCGCGGGCCAGTTCGACAGTCAGGATTTCATGGGTCACGGTATTGCGGGTCACCACCAGCCAGGACCGGTCGCCCTGCTCATGGAACCACAGCTCGCGGTGCTCGCCCGCCGGGTTGTCGCGCAGGTACAGATAGTCGTGAAACTGATCCGCCGCGTTCTCGGCCTGCCAGTCGGGCCGGTCGATCAGCGCCGCGTCACCCAGGTAGGTGAATTCCTGGCTGTCCCGCGGCCCGAGGATCGGATGGTTGATAATCATCGTTTGCTCCTTTCCTCAGTGCAGGTTCGGCTGGGCGCCCTGGCCCTTTTCGTCAATCATGCAGCCCTTGCGGAACCGGTCGAGCCGGTAGGCCGTGGCCACTTTGTGCGGGGTGTCCGTCGCCAGCAGATGCGCATAGCACCAGCCCGAGGCCGGGGTCGCCTTGAACCCGCCGTAGCACCAGCCGCCATTGAAATAGAGGCCATCCACATGGGTCTTGTCGATGAAGGGCGAGCCGTCCATCGACATGTCCATGATACCGCCCCAGCTGCGCAGCATCCGTACCCGGCCTAAGCTGGGGATCAGCGCCATGCCGCCTTCCATCACGTCCTCGACCACCGGCAGGTTGCCGCGCTGCGCATAAGAATTGTACATGTCCAGGTCGCCGCCAAAGACCAGGCCGCCCTTGTCCGACTGGCTGCAGTAGAAATGACCGGCGCCAAAGGTGATGACCCCGTCCAGAACCGGCTTCAGCCCCTCGGACACAAAGGCCTGCAGCACGTGGCTTTCGATCGGCAGGCGCATGCCCGCCTTCTCCATCACCCGGCTCGACGACCCGGCAACGCAGCTCGCCACCTTGTTGGCACCGATGAAACCCTTGGTGGTCTCAACACCCAGACACTTGCCGTTCTCGATCCTGAAACCGGTGACTTCGCAATTCTGGATGATGTCCACCCCGCGCAGATCCGCGCCGCGGGCATAGCCCCAGGCCACAGCATCATGGCGCACGGTGCCGCCGCGGCGGTGCAGCAATCCGCCCTTGATCGGGAAACGCGCGTTGTTGAAATTCAGGAACGGGTACATGGCGCGGACGCCCTCCACGTCCAGCAGCTCCGCGTCCGATCCGTTCAGGATCATCGCATTGCCCCGCCGCCGCGCCGCATCGCGCTGCGCGTCCGAATGCACCAGGTTCAAAATGCCGCGCTGGCTGACCATGGCGTTATAGTTGAAGTCCTGCTCCAACCCTTCCCACAGCTTCAGCGACAGCTCGTAAAACGGCTCGTTGCCGTCCAGCAGGTAGTTCGAGCGGATGATGGTGGTGTTGCGGCCCACGTTGCCGCCGCCGATCCAGCCCTTTTCAATTACAGCAACATTGGTGATGCCGTGCTCCTTGGCCAGGTAATAGGCCGTTGCCAGCCCGTGCCCGCCGCCGCCGATGATCACCACATCGTAGCTTTTCTTGGGTTCCGGATCGCGCCAGGTCGGGCGCCATCCCTTGTGGCCCGTCAGGGCCTCCTTGATCACTTTCAGGCCAGAGTACCGCATTTTGTCCTCACCAACTGTCACCGACAGATTTGTTGAGAAATGCGGCAATTCACAGAGCGATTTCAGACACCGGCCGCGCCATTTGCGGCATTAGCAGGAATTCATCCATGCAGGCGCAGCATGACTTACGGCGCAACCCTTGCGTTAAATCACGAGTAAATATTTGAATTTATTAAGAATATACACGGTCATACGGAAATACAGCCAACACGCAGGCCCCGCCCGGTTTGCGTCACCTGCTCCAGAATCCGCGCCATATGCGTCAAAGGCGACTCACCCGGACAGGTCGATCTGATCCAGCTCGTTCAGCAGATCCAGCAGGGCCTCATAACGCTCCGGCCCCATCTTGGCCCGGGTGCGGTTCATCAGCTCCAGACTCGCGTCAATGTTGTCGGCAATGACCCGCGCGCCGCCAGTGGTGATCCGCACCACCTGGCGGCGGCGGTCCTGCCGATCCCGCTCACGGCTGATCAGCTGCTTCTCCTCCAGCTTCTGCAGGATCCGCGTCAGGCTGGGCAACAACAGGCAGGCCTTATCGGCAATCTGGGTCGGATCAATCGGCCCGCTCTCCTGCACCACGCGCAGAACCCGCCATTGCTGCTCTGTCAGGCCGGCGCCGCTCAGCAAGGCCCGGATCGGCCCCATCACACGCTCACGCGCCCGCAACAGCGCGATGGGAAGGGATCGGTCAGTGGCCGGCATCATCTTGGTCATATCCGATTATCACCCCCCTCACGGCTAAACGCAATTACCGCTTGGATTTCTTCTGCTTGACTGGCGCCCTTCATTTTGCTAAACATGTTAAGTAATTCAGAAGGGATACCGGACATGCCGCACATCACCCTGGACTACTCACCCAATATGGAGGAGCGCGCCGATATTGCCGCGCTTTGCGGCCATCTGCGGCAGGCGGCAGCGGCCACCGGCGTGTTTCCTCTGGCGGGCCTCCGGGTCCGCGCCTTTGCCGCCAGTCACGTCTCAATCGCGGATGGCGGCCCGCAGCACGGCTACATCGACATTTCGATCCGCCTGCGGGCCGGCCGCGATCCAGACACCCGCAAACGCGCGGCTCAGGCGGTGTTCGAGGCGGCCCGGGCCTTCCTTGCGCCAGCGATGCAGCAGCACTCCATCGCGCTCTCGCTGGAGATGCGCGACATCGACCCGGACCTTTCTCCCAAATGCGGCACCATCCGCGACCATATGCAAAAGGCGGACCAGTGATGCGCGATCTGACCACCAACATCGAAACGCTGACCGGCCACCTGAGCCGCTTCCGCGACAGCGGCATTCGGAACCTGATCGCAGGCGAAAGCCGGCCCGCGGCCTCCGGCGCCACGTTTGAAACATCCTCGCCGGTGGATGAAAGCGTGATCTGCACAGTTGCCAGGGGCGGTGCCGCGGATATCGACGCCGCCGCCAAGGCCGCCAAAACCGCCTTCCCCGCCTGGCGCGACATGCCGGCGCTGGAGCGCAAGAAGATCCTGCACCGCATCGCCGATCTGATCGCCGGCCGCGCCGAGGAAATCGCCCTGTGCGAAAGCTGGGACACCGGCCAGCCGATCCGCTTCATGGCCAAGGCCGCCCTGCGCGGGGCGGAAAACTTCCGTTTCTTTGCGGACAAGGCCGCATCAGCCCGCGACGGCCAGCAACTGCAGTCGCCAACGCTGATGAATGTCACCACCCGCGTGCCGATCGGCCCGGTTGGCGTGATCACCCCCTGGAACACGCCTTTCATGCTGTCGACCTGGAAGATCGCGCCCGCGCTGGCCGCCGGCTGCACCGTGGTCCACAAACCGGCTGAATTTTCCCCCCTCACCGCCCGCATCCTGGCCGAGATTGCCCAGGAAGCAGGCCTTCCGCCCGGCGTCTGGAACCTTGTGAACGGCTTTGGCGAGGATGCCGGCAAAGCCCTCACGGAACACCCAGACATCAAGGCCATCGCCTTTGTCGGCGAGTCCAAAACCGGCTCGATGATCATGAAACAGGGCGCCGATACCCTCAAGCGTGTGCATTTCGAACTGGGCGGCAAGAACCCGGTGGTGGTGTTTGACGACGCCGATCTGGACCGCGCGCTGGATGCCGCGGTCTTCATGATCTACTCGCTGAACGGCGAGCGCTGCACCTCCTCCTCGCGCCTCCTTGTTCAGGAAAGCATCGCCGGGGAATTCGAGACCAAACTGATCGAACGGGTCAACAGCATCAAGGTCGGCCACCCGCTGGACCCGGCCACCGAAGTCGGCCCGCTGATCCACAAGGTGCATTTCGACAAGGTGACGTCCTATTTCAAGACCGCCGAACAGGACGGCGCCACCATCGCCGCCGGCGGCACCCGCGCCGGAGACAAGGGCTGGTTCGTCCGCCCCACGCTGTTCACCAATGCCACCAACAACATGACCATCGCCCAGGAGGAAATCTTCGGCCCGGTCCTCACTGCGATCCGGTTCAAGGACGAGGATGAAGCTCTGACACTGGCCAATGACACCCAATACGGCCTCACCGGCTATGTCTGGACCAACGACCTCACCCGCGCCCTGCGCTTCACAAATCAGCTGGAGGCCGGGATGATCTGGGTGAACTCGGAAAACGTCCGCCACCTGCCCACGCCCTTCGGCGGTGTCAAATCCAGCGGCATCGGCCGCGACGGCGGCGATTGGTCGTTCGAGTTCTATATGGAACAAAAGCACATCGGCTTTGCCACCGGCCATCACAAGATCCCGCGCCTCGGCGCCTGAGCCCGCTTCTTTCTGTTCAAAAAATATTCCGGGGAGCGCGAGGGGCCGGCCCCTCGCTCCCGCCCCCCGGCCCCACGCGAAAGGTTCCGACCATGCCCGTCCCCGCCGCAAACCTCTATCCGCCCTTCAACATCGTCCGGCTGTCCCACGTCGAATACGCCGTCACCGACCTTGCCGCCTCGCGCGCCTTCTACGTGGACACGCTTGGCCTTCAGGTCACGCACGAGGACGACAGCCGCATCTATCTGCGCGCGATGGAGGAACGCGGCCACCATTGCATCGTGCTGGTCAAGGCGGAGACCGCCTCCGTCGGGGTTCTCGGCTTCAAGCTTTACGATGAGCCGGACCTGGACAAGGCAGCGGAATTCTTCACCTCCCGGGATCTGCCGGTGGAATGGATCGACCGCCCCCACATGGGCAAGACCTTACGCACCCGCGACCCCTGGGGCATCCCGCTTGAGTTCTATGTCAGGATGGACCGGCTGGAGCCGATCCACCAGAAATACAGGCTCTATAACGGAGTAAAACCGCTGCGCATCGACCATTTCAACATGTTCAGTGCCGATGTGGACTCGGCGGTCGCCTTCTATAACGAAATGGGTTTCCGCGTCACCGAATACACCGAGGACGACGACAGCGGCCGCGTCTGGGCCGCCTGGATGCACCGCAAGGGCGGCGTGCATGACGTCGCCTTCACCAATGGTCTTGGCCCCCGCCTGCACCACACCGCCTTCTGGGTGCCGACCCCCTTGAACATCATCGACCTGCTCGATCTGATGTCGACCACCGGCTATGTCGATAACATCGAGCGCGGCCCCGGCCGCCACGGCATCTCCAACGCCTTCTTCCTCTATGTGCGCGACCCCGACGGCCACCGGATCGAGATCTACTGCTCCGACTACCAGACCGTCGACCCGGATCTGGAGCCGATCAAATGGTCGCTCACCGATCCGCAGCGCCAGACCCTCTGGGGCGCCCCTGCCCCGCGCAGCTGGTTCGAGGAGGGCTCGGTGTTCGAAGGCACCGCCCCGAAACCCAGCACCTTGGACGCGCAGCCGATTATTGCACCCTGATACAACATGAGGACGGCGCCGTGCCACGGTGAGGCGCTGTTCGTGCCATTGGTACGGGCAAAGAAAGACGAGACGAGATGAAATGGAATGAATTCTCCGACTGGGGCCGCCGGGTGGCCGATTGGGCGCAGGACTACCATCTGACGGTGGGCGACCGCCCGGTGCGCGCCCAGACCCGCCCCGGCGAGGTGCTCAACGCGCTGCCCCAAACCCCGCCCGAACAGGGCGAGGAGATGGAGGCGATCTTTGCCGATTTTGAAAACGCCGTGATGCCCGGTATCACCCACTGGCAGCACCCGCGCTTCTTTGCCTATTTCAACTCCAACGCCGCCGCGCCCTCGGTGCTGGCCGAATTCCTCGCCGCCGCCATCGCGCCGCAATGCATGCTGTGGCAGACCTCCCCGGCGGCGACCGAGATGGAAACAAGAATGATGGACTGGCTGCGCCAGGCGCTGGACCTGCCCGGCCAGTTCCAGGGCGTCATTCAGGACAGCGCCTCCTCCGCCACTCTGGCTGCGGTGCTGACCATGCGGGAGAAAGCCCTGAACTGGCAGGGCAACAGCCACGGGCTGTTCGGCCAAAGGGCGCTCCGGATTTACTGTTCTTCCGAGGTCCACACCTCCATCGACCGCGCCATCTGGGTGGCGGGCATTGGCCAGCAGAACCTGATCCGGGTGCCCATCAAGGGCGACTGGCGCGGTATGGACCCCGCAGCCCTCGAGGCCGCAATTCAGGCCGACCTCGCCGCAGGCCACCAGCCCGCCGGTGTGATCCTTTGTGTGGGCGGCACCGGCACCGGCGCCACCGATCCCGTGGATCAAGTGCTGGACGTGGCCGAAAAGCATGGCCTCTACACCCATGTGGACGCTGCCTGGGCCGGTTCCGCGATGATCTGCCCGGAATACCGCCACTACTGGCCGGGGGTAGAGCGCGCCGACAGCATCGTCTTCAACCCGCATAAATGGCTGGGGGTGCAGTTCGACTGCTCCGCCCATTTCCTGAAGAACCCGGACGACCTGGTGCAGACCCTCGCCATCAGCCCGGAGTACCTCAAGACCCACGGCCATGACGGCATCATCAATTATTCCGAATGGTCGGTGCCGCTGGGCCGCCGCTTCCGCGCGCTCAAGATCTGGTTTCTGATCCGCACCTACGGCCTTGAGGGTCTGCGCCAGCGGCTGCGCAACCACGTCAACTGGTCCAGCCAACTGCACGAAAAGCTTAAGTCAGAGCCTGATTTCGAAATCACCACCCCGCCGATGTGGTCGCTCTGGACCTTCCGTTATGCGCCTGAGGGCGCCGCGGATCTGGATGCGCTGAACCTCCAGCTGGTCAATGCGATCAACGACGACGGCCGCATCTACCTGACCCAGACCCGCGTCGACGGCGATCTGGTGATCCGTTTCCAGGCGGGCCAGTTTGAAACCACCGAAGCAGACGTGATGATGGCCTTTGACGTCATCACCGAAATCGCGAGGAACCTGACATGACGCGCTTTGCCACCTATACCGCTGACGGCGAGACCTTCTATGGCGCAGTGACGGATGCCGGCATGATCGCCCTGTCGCCACAATTTCCCGACTGGCCCACCCTGCGCGAGGTGATCGCGGCCCAGGCCCTGCCCGCGCTGGAAAAGGCCGCCGAGGGCAAGCCCGTCACCCACAGAAATTTCACCTATGAGATTCCGATCCCCAACCCGGAGAAGATCCTCTGCGTCGGCGTCAACTTCCCGGACCGCAACGCCGAATACAAGGACGGCTCGGCCCAGCCCAAACACATGTCCCTGTTCCCCCGCTTTGCGCGCTCCTTCACCGGGGCAGAGCGCCCGCTGATCCGCCCGCCGGAGAACCACACCCTGGATTACGAGGGCGAGGTCGCGGTGGTGATCGGCAAGGCAGGCCGCCGGATCAAGCCGGAAGACGCCTATGATCACATCGCCGCGCTGACGCTGGCGAACGAGGGCACCATCCGCGACTGGGTGCGGCATGCGAAATTCAACGTCACCCAAGGCAAGAACTGGGACAATTCCGGCTCTATCGGCCCCTGGCTGGTGCCCTTCACCGACGCCGCGCAACTGGATGACGCCCGCATCATGACCCGCGTCAACGGAGAGGTCCGCCAGGACGACACCCTGGCCCGCATGATGTTCCCGATCCGCGAGGAGATCGCCTATATCTCCACCTTCACCACCCTGCAGCCCGGCGACGTGATCATCACCGGCACCCCAACCGGCGCAGGCGCCCGCTTCGATCCTCCGAAATACCTGGCGCCCGGCGACGTGGTCGAGGTTGAGGTCGCGGGCATCGGCCTCCTGCGCAACACCGTCGCGGATGAGTTTGGCGAGGACGAGGCATGACCCCGGAACAGCATCAGGAGGCCGCCGCAACCCTGCTGGCGGCCGAGGCAACCGGCCGCCAATGCGGCTTGCTCTCGCTGGCCTATCCCGGCATGACCCTGGACGATGCCTATGCGGTGCAGCAGGCTCTAATAAGGCAAAAGCTGGCGTCGGGGCGCCGGAAAATCGGCTGGAAGATCGGCCTCACCAGCCGCGCCATGCAGCAGGCGCTGAACATCACCACGCCCGACAGCGGCGTGCTGCTGGACGATATGCTCTTTGAAAACGGCGCCACCGTCCCCGCTGGCCGCTTCATCCAGCCGCGGGTGGAGGCCGAGATTGCCTTTGTCATGAAATCCCCCCTCGCAGGCGCCGGGTGCAGCCGCGCGGACGTCTTGGCCGCCACGGATTATGTTGCGCCATCGCTGGAAATCCTCGACACCCGCATCCTGCGTGCGGATCCGGAGACCGGTCAGGCCCGCATCATCACCGACACCATCAGCGACAACGCCGCAAATGCCGGTATCGTGCTGGGCAAAGAACGCCACGCCGCCGACGCCCACGATCTGCGCTGGGTGGGCGCCATCACCTCCCGCGACGGCACGGTTGAGGAAACCGGCCTCGGCGCGGGGGTGCTGAATGATCCCGTCACCTCGGTCCTCTGGCTGGCGCGGAGGATGGCGGAATATGGACAACGGATCGAGGCCGGGGATATCGTACTCTCAGGTTCTTTCATCCGCCCCATCGAATGCCCGCCGGGCACGGAGATTGCCGCCGATTTCGGGCCCTTCGGCTCCCTATCCATCACCTTTGCCTGACAGGAGGCCCTGCCCATGCCCGCCCCTTTAAACACCTTCAAACAGGCCCTAGCCAAGGGCCAGCGCCAGATCGGCTGCTGGATGAGCTTTGCCGAGGCCTCCGCAGCCGAGATCATGGGCACCTGCGGCTTTGACTGGCTGGTGATCGACGGCGAGCACGCCCCGAACGGCATCCGCTCGATCCGTGACCAGCTGATGGCGCTGGCCGCCTCCCCCAGCCATCCGGTGGTGCGGGTGCCGGTTGGCGAGACCTGGATGATCAAACAGGTGCTGGATGCCGGCGCCCAGACCGTGCTGGTGCCGATTGTCGAAAGCGCAGATCAGGTCCGGGAACTGGTCCGCGCCTGCCGCTACCCGCCGAAGGGCCTGCGCGGGGTCGGCGCCACGGCGGCCCGCGCCACCATGTTCGGCACGGTGACTGAGTACATCCAGACCGCCGATCAGGAGGTCTGCCTGCTGGTGCAGGTGGAAAACCGCGCCGGGATAGACGCTCTGGATGAAATCCTGCAGGTCGAGGGCATTGACGGCGTTTTCATCGGCCCGGCGGATCTGTCGACAGATATGGGCCATCAGGGCAACTCCGCGCATCCGGACGTGCGCGCGGTGATCGCCGATGCGATCAGTCGGATCAGGGCTGCAGGCCTGGCGCCCGGCATACTGGGAACCACAGAGGAAGCCGTTCAGGCGTATGCGGACATGGGGGCGCAATTTCTGGCCGTCGGCATCGACGTGATGGTGCTTGCCCGCAATGCCCGCGCGCTGGCAGCCCGCTGGAAGGCGGAATAACACCGCCCCTTGGGCTCTGACAAAAGAAGCTCTCCCGTGCCCGCCCGCCGCCCTGGCACAGCCAGAGCAACGGCAGCGGCTTTGGGCGTGGCACCGCGCGGGGCGCGGTGCCACGCCCAACGGGAGGAAGGTATTTTCAATACCTGGCGACGGGCGGGAGTGCGCCGCCTGCTGCCCGTCGCCGCAGCAAAATCAGCGCAGCACCATCCCCTCGGGCCAGCTGAGTGCGGTGTCCAGGCGGATTGTCCCGCTTTCGCCCTCTGCAATCTCCATGTCCCAAGCCAGGATGCCGCGCTGTTTCTCCACGTTCTCTTCCGCGGGCTGCGGTTTCGCGCTCCACTCGATCTCCAGATCGTCCTGCTGCGAATAAGGCACCCGGTCCAGCACCCGTACCACCCAGTCCTGCGCGGTCAGGTTCTCCACCGTGATCTCCACCTTCTGCACCTGCGCGTTGCTGCGCGAGATCAGCCCCTGCTCCCCCTCGCTTTGCCCCAGCACATCACGGCGCAGTAGCAGGCCTTCGACGGGGCCGAAACCGGCGTCCATCTCCGCCCCGGGCGCCAGCCCTGCAAAAGGCTCCACCGTGACCAGCTTGCCATCAACAAACCGCGGAACCTGGTCCGAGGCCAGCAGCTGCTCGCCGAATGTGTTGGCAAAACTGGCTACCCGATAGGCGGTCTTGTCCCGCGACGGCACTGCCACCGCCCGCACCTTTGCCTCAGCGGTCAGGCTGTCCATTTCCAGCCGCAGCAGGTCGGCGCCGGAGGCAATCGAGACCGGCAGGCCGAACCGGTAGGTCGCTGCCGCGCCGCCCGGATCGGCGCCCCAGCTGCCTTGGGCTTCATCAGCAATCAGCGGCGCCTCCGGTGCCGGCTCTGCCAGCGCAGACATTTCCGCCGCATCCTGCCCCAAGGATTTCAGCGTTCTCCGCGGCTGCGGTTCCTCGATCCGCCGCAGCCAGGGATGCAAGACAGCCGGGCTGCCCTGCCCGCCAGGAACCGCGGTCGACAGCGTCAGCCCCACGTCCTGCCAATTTTCGCCGGTGTCCTGCACCAGCATCACCGCCCGTTTCAGGATGACCTGCTGCTCCGCCACGGTGCTGAGATGCATCTCGTAGGACGGCTGCCAGCCGGTATTGCCCGCACCCGCGGTGTAGTAGCTGACCTTGATAGCGCCCTCGCCCGCCTGTTCGGCCTCGATATCCACGGCGATAAACAGACGGTCTTTATCTTCCAGCGTGATCGCAGCCAGCGCCGCCTGCGCCTCTGCCAATTCCTCTTCCAGGTGCTCCAGCTGCAGCTCGATCCGGCGTGCCTCTGCCTCTGCCGCCACCGCCGCCTGGCTGGCCCCGGCTGCCTCGTCCGAAATCATCCGGGCAATCGCGCTCAGCGCGGCGGCATCCGCTGCCGCCAGCCCTTCGTTCGCGCCCAATTGCTGCAGGAAGCCAATCGAAGCCTCCGCCGCCCGCACCCCGGAACGGGCCCGCGCAGCCTCATCCCGCACCGCTGCAATCCGCGCCTCGGCCTCGCGCACTTGCGCCTCTGCAGCCTCGGCCTCAGGATCATTGGCATTGCGCGGCGGCACATAATCCTCGCGCAGCAGGGTGGCGACGCGGCGGGCGCCGGCGATCTCAACCTGCAGGGTCTCCAGCAAGGCGGTCCTGGGAACATTCTGCAGGATCAGCCGGTGGCGGCCTGCCGGCAGAGCCAGCGCGGCGCCGCGGGTGACCTCTGCCAGCCCCGGGTACAGCGTCACCTCCGACACAGAACTGCTGACGGGAATAGTTTCAGCCGCCGCAAAGGGTGCGGCAGACACGGCAAAGGAAGTGACGGCAAAGGCCATCAGGGGAAATCGCATTGGCATCTCTCAAACAAATATCCGCGGCGCAAAACTGCCCGCCCGATGCCGACCCTAACCGCCGCCCCGCCCGGAGGCCACGCCAAAGAAAAGGGCCGCCTCTTGCGAAGCGGCCCCTCATCAGAATGGCAGGAAACCTCAGCCTTTCTTCAGGACCTCACGGCCCAACAGCTCGGCAATCTGCACCGCGTTCAGGGCCGCGCCCTTGCGCAGATTGTCGCTGACGCACCACAGGTTCAGGCCGTTCTCGATGGTCGAATCCTGGCGGATCCGGCTGATGAAGGTGGCGAAATCACCGACGCATTCCACCGGGGTCACATAGCCGCCGTCTTCACGCTTGTCGATCACCATGACGCCCGGCGCCTCGCGCAGGATATCGCGGGCCTCGTCTTCGTCCAGGAAGTCCTCGAACTCGATGTTCACGGCTTCCGAGTGGCCGACAAACACCGGCACGCGGACACAGGTCGCGGTGACCTTGATCGAGGTGTCGATGATCTTCTTGGTCTCGGCGACCATCTTCCACTCTTCCTTGGTCGAGCCGTCTTCCATGAAGACGTCGATATGCGGAATGACGTTAAAGGCGATCTGCTTGGTAAACTGCCGGGCCGGCTTGTCATCGGTCGGGTTGTAAATCGACTTGGTCTGGTCCCACAGCTCATCAATGCCGTTTTTGCCCGCGCCGGACACCGACTGATAGGTCGAGACGACAACGCGCTTGATCTTGGCGCGGTCATGCAGCGGCTTCAGGGCGACAACCATCTGCGCGGTGGAACAGTTGGGGTTGGCGATGATGTTCTTCTTGGCATAGCCGTGCACGGCGTCCGGGTTCACCTCCGGCACGATCAGCGGAATGTCCGGATCGTAACGGTACAGCGACGAGTTATCGATCACGGTGCAGCCGGCGGCAGCGGCCTTGGGCGCGTAATCCTTGGTCGCGGCAGAGCCGACGGCAAACAGCGCCATGTCCCAGCCGCTGAAATCGAAGGTGTCCAGATCCTGGGTCTTCAGTGTCTTATCGCCAAAGCTGACTTCGGTGCCGAGAGATTTGCGGCTGGCCAGCACAGCGATCTCATCCACAGGGAACTGGCGCTCGGCCAGGATGTTCAGCATTTCGCGGCCCACGTTGCCAGTGGCGCCAACGACGACGATGCGGTAACCCATTTGTCTGTTTCTCCAGTAATGCCCGGCCCCATGGCCGGCGGCGGAGTGATACTGCCTCCGGGGAAAAGTTTAAAGTCCCGGATCAGTCCATGCTGTCCCGGCTCAGCAGATAAATGGCGCATCCCAACGCCAAACAGACCAAAAAGAAGCTGAAAATCCCGGTATAGGGCAGGGAAAGGTCCGCTCCGGCCATTCCCGCATGGATGCGGCCGGTGGCGAACTGCATGATTCCCACCCCGCCGATGCCAAAGAAATTCAGCAATGTGACCCCGCGCCCGGCCAGATGCGGCGGCACAAAGGCGCGGCCATGCGCCATGATCACCGGGAAGGAGGCGCCAAAGAACCCGACCGCCGCCATCAGCAAAACCGGCATCCAGACCGGCGTGCCAGCCGCCAGAATCAATCCGCCCAACGCCAGGCACGCCAGCAGGTTGCCGCCCAGTATGACCCATTTGCGGGTACCCAGCATCCGGTCAAGCGGCCCATAGGCAAAGGTGCCGGCAATCATCGCTGCCCCCATCACCAGCGTTGCCAGCCCCACTTGCTGGGTGCTGAGCCCGTAAAGGTCGTTCAGATAGGGCCCGATCCACAGGCCCCGCAGCGCCCCTGACGGCGCATAGGCCACCAGCATCAGCGGGAAAATCGCCCACAGCGCCGGCATCTTCAGCAGATCCAGCACCGATCCCTTGTGCTCGCCGTCCGGCTTGTCCGGATCTGACACGGTCACAAAGAGCCCGGCCGCCACCACCGCGGAAACCACCGCCAGCCCCGCCAGCGTCTGCCGCCAGCCGAACAGATCCACCGCCAGCGCTGTCGGGTAGGAGGCGACCAGATTGCCGGCCGACCCCACCCCAAGCATCAGCGCCGCCAGGGTCGCAAACCGCGCAGGCGGGTACTGGCGCGCAAAGATATAGTAAGAGGCCATCAGCACCGGCGAACAGCCGATGCCGATCAGGAACATCGCGATACTGACATGCAAGGGCCCGGCCGCCGCGGCAAACAGCGCCGCCCCGCCGCCGCCGCCCAGCAGCAGCAGCAGCGCCGCGGTCCGGCGCGGCCCCGCATGGTCCAGCGCCCAGCCCACCGGCAGCTGCATTGCCGCAAAGGACAGGAACCACATGCCCGACGCAAAGGCGAGATCATCCGGCGCCGCTCCGATATCCTGCGCCAGCACGCTGGACAGCACCGCCAGAAAAGCACGGAAAAACTGGCTCAGCACGTAAGCGAGGCACAATAAGACCAATCCTGCCTGCATTCCCCGCTCCCCGGCTTGCCGTTTCCGCGGCACAGCTTGCATGTTTGGCCCAGACACACAATTCGTTTAGGAAGAAACGGCAGGTCACTGGCGCGGGTTACTGGGACGGGTTACTGGGGCGGGAATGGAATGACGACAGACAGCTTCTATGCCGGCCTGCCGAAAACCCGGTCCTTCGACAGCCTTGCGGCTCCGGAAGCCTTTGTGCCGCTGCCGCCGGACTGGCACCTGTGCTGCACCGATATCGTCAACTCCACCGGGCTGGCGGCGGCGGGCCGCTACAAGACCGTCAACATGATCGGCGCCGCCGTGATCGCCGCCATGCGCAATGCGCTGCAGGGCGAGGCGTTCCCTTTTATCTTCGGCGGCGACGGCGCCTCCTTTGCGGTGCCGGCCCGGCACAAGGACACCGCCAAGACGGTGCTGGCGGGTCTGCGCAGCTGGACCGAAGCGGAATACGGCGTCAGCCTGCGGGCTGCGATGGTGCCGATGGATTGGATCCGGGCCGAGGGGCTGGATGTCCGGATTGCCCGCTATGCGGTGTCGGACCACGCGGATTTCGCCATGTTCAACGGCGGCGGCCTGGCCTGGGCCGAGACGCAAATGAAGGCCGGCGCCTTTACGGTGGCCGCCGCCCCGCAGGCCGGACCGCCCGACCTCAGCGGCCTGTCCTGCCGCTGGAGCAACACACCCGCACGGAACGGTATTATCCTGTCGGTGGTGGCCCAGCCCGCGCCGGGCACCAGCCCGCGGGCCTTTGCCCGGCTCTCGGCAGAATTGCTGGATCTGGCCTCTGAACTTGCGGAAGACGGCCACCCGGTGCCCGATTCCGGCCCGAAACTGCGCTTTCCACCCGCCGGCCTGGCGCTGGAAGCCCAGGCGTCCCGCGGGAATCAGCCGGTGGTTTTGCGGAAGTTTTATCTATTCTTCCACAGCCTCTTTGCCGGCGCGCTTTTCGCCTTGAAGCGCCCGGCGGGCGCCTTTGACCCGGTGCATTACCTGTCCGTTCTCAAAGCCCATTCCGACTTTCGCAAATTTGACGACGGTCTGAAGATGACGCTGGATTGCACCCCGGCCATCAGCAGCCGGATCCGCGACCGTCTGCAGCAGGCCGCCGGCGCGGGGCTGGTGCAATTCGGGCTGCACGAACAAGACGCCGCCATGGTCACCTGCATCGTGCCCTCGCCGGTGGAGGACGACCACATCCACTTTGTCGATGGGGCCGGCGGCGGCTATACGCAAGCAGCCGCCAATCTGGCAGCTGCTTTTGGTATCAGCAAAACCCCGGCATGACGTCAGACTGGCGCAAACACGCCCGTCTTGGGATCATAACATTCCAGCCCGCCCTCGCCGATGTCGGTCCACAGGCCATGCAGGCTCAGCTGTCCGGCCTTCACCGACGATTCGATGAAGGGAAAGGTCATCAGGTTTTCCAATGATGCAACAACGGCTTGGCGCTCAAACTGGCGCGCTTGCTGCTCCGGATCCTCGATCCCGGCAACGCCGTCGAACTTGGGCCTCAGAATCTCCATCCAGCGGCCGACAAAGCTGGTCTTCTCTTCCAGCTGCGGCGCGTTGCCCTTGCACATGTCGATGCAGCCCTGCACGCCGCCGCACTGCGAATGGCCCAGCACGATCAGATGCGAGACCTTCAGCGCTGTCACCGCATATTCCACCGCCGCCGAGGTGCCGTGGTGATCGCCATCGGGCGCAAACGGCGGCACCAGATTGGCGATATTGCGGTGAATGAAGAATTCACCCTGATCAGCCCCGAAGATCGAGGTCACATGCACGCGGCTGTCGCAGCAGGAGATCACCATGGCGCGCGGACGCTGCCCTTCGGTGGCCAGGCGGCGGTACCAGCCCTGGTTTTCCTTGTAGGATGTGGCTTTCCAGCCGTGGTAGCGGGTCACCAGATAACTGGGGAGAGGTTTGGCAAATTCCATTGTCGAATCCTCCGATTGTTTGCGCGTTGCCGGACGTGATACCCCGCATTGTCAGTAAATTCGAGGGATTTGATCACCGCACTGGAAACCTTTTGAAAACTTGTCGGGTCCAAATTGGCAGTTGTGCCGTGGGGGTACATACAACTTGGGTGAATGTGGTGGCCAATATTTTAACAGTGATGCACGCGGAAAAAGTGTGCCTTGATCCTAATAAACTCTCTTCGCTTTACGATCAGCTCGGCGAAGCCGGTGCCGAAGATGTGGTCTGCCGGGCGGTCGAAGAAATGGCCGTGCGCCTGACGCATTGCGAGCGGCTTTGGCGGCAGAACGACATGGTCAGCCTGCGCAAAAGCGCCCGGTCGCTGATCGCAATGGCCGATCAGATCGGCATGACGGCGCTGTCAGCCATTGCCAGGGATGCGACCGTGGCCATTGATGCCGAGGATGCTCCGGCGGTGGCCGCGATCCTGTTCCGGCTGATGCGGGTGGGCGAACGCTCGCTGACCGCGGTCTGGGATCAGCAGGACATGACGATCTGACAGATCCGCGGCCGGCAGGGCTTGCAGGCGGCGCTGCGGCGGCTACTCTGGCGCATCATTACTGATCCGCAACCGGAGTATGCCCATGCCGCCCGTCTTTGCCGCGTCCAGCCCGGACGCCTGTCCTGTGCATGTCATCGCAAGCGACACTTTCGACAGCTGGCTCTCCAGCCAGCCGCAGCGTGTTCAGGCCTGGGCAACGGCGCAGGGCTTCACCGGCGCCTGCGGCCAGGCTTTGGCCGTGCCGGCGGCGGATGGCACATTTGAAATGGCCCTGGCCGGCTATGGCAATGCCGCCGCGCGCACGCGCCTGCGCTTTGTGCTGGCCGAGGCCGCCGCGAAACTGCCCGCCGGGACCTACCGGATCGCCTCCGGCCTGCCGCAGGAAGCTGCCGCAACCGAATCGCTGGGCTGGCTGCTGACCGGTTACCGCTTTGACCGCTACAAGGAAAACGCGGCACAGACCGCCGCATTGGTGGCGCCGGATGGTCTGGATGCAGGCGCCGTGGAATCCCTCGCCGCCGCCGAATGCCTGACCCGCGACCTGATCAACACGCCCGCCTCCGACATGGGCCCTGCAGAGCTGCAGGCTGCCGCCGAGGGCCTGGCAGAAGAATTCGGCGCCGAGACCTCTACCATTCTGGGCGAGGATCTGCTGGCGCAGAACTTTCCGCTGATCCACACGGTGGGGCGCGCCTCGGACCGCGCGCCGCGGCTGATCGAGCTGCGCTGGGGCAGCGCCGGGCCGCGGCTGACCCTGGCGGGCAAGGGCGTCTGCTTCGACACCGGCGGGCTGAACCTGAAGCCCGGAAACAGCATGGCGCTGATGAAAAAGGACATGGGCGGCGCCGCCAATGTGCTGGGGCTGGCGCGGATGATCATGGCCGCCGGGCTGAAGCTGCAACTGCGGGTGCTGATTCCGGCGGTGGAAAACGCCGTCTCTGGCCCCGCCTTCCGCCCCGGCGACGTGCTGACCTCGCGCAAGGGGCTGACGGTCGAGGTCAACAACACCGACGCCGAGGGCCGCCTGGTGCTGGCCGACGCGCTGACGCTGGCCGCCGAGGAAGAGCCGGATCTGCTGATCTCCATGGCCACCCTCACCGGTGCCGCGCGCGTCGCCGTCGGCCCCGACCTGTCGCCCTTCTACACCGACCGCGATACCGATGCCGCAGCCCTGTCGGCCAGTGCCGCGCATACCGCCGACCCGGTCTGGCGGATGCCGTTTTATGACCCTTACGAGACCATGATCGAACCCGGCATTGCGGATTTGGACAATGCGCCCTCCGGCGGCTTTGCAGGCTCGATCACCGCCGCGCTGTTCCTGCGCCGCTTTGCCGGCGATGCCCGCTACATGCATTTCGACATCTACGGCTGGACCCCCAACGCCGCCCCCGGCCGCCCCAAGGGCGGCGCCCTGCAGGGGGCCCGCGCCCTGTTTGCGGCGCTGCCTGGCCTGCTGGAGCTGTGATCCCATGCCAGACCAACGCCGCACGCCCATAAATACCCGCATCGCCGCCGCGCATCTGAAAGATGCGCCCGCGGGCCTGGACCTGGTCGCGGGCACCGCTGCCCGCATCGGGGTGCCGGTTGCGGACCTTTTGCGCGCGCCGGACGGCGCCCGCGACCGGCAGCTTCTCTATGGCGAGCCGGTGACCGTCTACGAGGACCGGAACGGCTGGTCGTTTGTGCAAGCCGCCAAGGATTCCTACGTCGGATATGTGCCCGGCACGGCCCTTACAGCGCCGTTTGAAGCCACCCATTGGGTCAGCGCCCCGGCGACCCACAGCTATTCGGCGGATGACTTCAAATCGCCGGAGACGCAGGCGCTCAGCCATGGCAGCCGGGTGCAGGTCCTGGGCGGCACCGGACGGTTTCTTGACACCAATCTGGGGTACATTCCCGCCCGCCACCTGTCGCCGCTGGGCGCCCATGCCGCGGATCCGGCGGCAGTGGCGGAATTGTTTCTCGGCACCCCCTACCTCTGGGGCGGCAACAGCCGGTTCGGCATCGACTGTTCCGGCCTGGTGCAAGCGGCGCTGCTGGCCTGCGGCCTGCCCTGCCCCGGCGACAGCGGCATGCAGGAGGCAGAGTTGGGAGAGGCAGCCGCATCCAAAGACTATCAGCGCGGCGACCTGCTGTTCTGGAAAGGCCATGTGGCGCTGGTGCGGGACTCCCGCACTCTGATCCACGCCAACGCGCATGATATGGCGGTGGCGATCGACCCCATAGAAGAGGCGGTTGAACGGATCCAGGCCCAGGGCGACGGCCCGGTCACCGCACATAAACGGCTGGCGTGACCGGCATCAGCCGCCGCAGGCAGTGAAAATCTTGCGAAGTTTTCTGACCGGAAAATTTGAGTTTTCCGGTCCCTCTGCGGCAGCAGCCGCACCCGTCAGTCCACAGACCGGATCAGTTTGCGCTCCAGCACCCGCAAAACGGTCTTCAGATCGGCGCCGCGCTTCAGGATGTGCCCGTCCATGCCCACCACCGAATACTGCCCCTGCCGCTGCCGCAGCCTGGGGCGCTTTTCGATCCGGTAAAGCGGATGCTCTGCGGTGCGCCGGAAGATGGAAAAAACTGCCAGATCACGCAGGCAGGCAATCCCGTAATCGCGCCATTCCCCCGCCGCGACCATGCGGCCGTACAACGTCATAATGACCGACAGTTCCCGCCGGTCAAACGCGACTTGCTGAGGGTAGGAAGATCCGGGAAAAGGCTGCACCTGATCAAAGCTCATAGTGTATAGGTTGCGCCGTTTCCCGGGCAAATCAAGGTTTATCCGCTTCGAATTTTGCTGTGATGCAGAAGACGCACAGGCTCTGCCCCCTGTTCTCAGCCCGCTCGGGCCTGCCTCAGGCCGCCACCAGCCCGCCGCAGCTGAGGCCCAGAACCTGCTCCAGCGCGCGTGCTCCAGGCGTTGTCAGCGCCAGCCCGCGCTTGTGCCGGCGGCGCTTGACCCAGCCGCTGTCCAGGGCGTGATCCAGCATCAGCCGCCCCATCGGCCCCGCCACATGCAGCTTGCGCTCGGTCCAGTCCAGACAGGGCCGGGCAAAGGGCTGGCGGCCCGGTTTGTCAGGCAGAACAACCCCAAGCTTCAGCCATTCGCCGGCCGGAACAGCGCAAAAGGCGCCGTGTTCCTGCCGCAGCATCCCGCGGTCCAGAAGCGCCCGGGTCATCGCCACAGCCAAAGGCCCGGCCAGATGGTCATAGCAGCTGCGCAGCTGTGCCAGATCCCCCGCCTTGCGCTGCTGCGCCCGGTGCAGGCTGTCTGCGGGCGCAATCGCCGCCAGCTGCTCCAGCGCATGCGCCACCTCCGGCCCGGCCAGCCGGTGATAGACACAGCGGCCGCGCTTTTCGGCGACCACCAGCCCGGCATCCTGCAGCAGCCGCAAATGCGCCGAGGCGGTCTGCGGCGTCACCCCGGCTGCCGCCGCCAGCTCCTTGTTGGTATAGGCGCGCCCCTCCATCAGCTCGCACAGCATCTGCGTGCGGCTGGCGTCGCTGATGGCCTGGCCCAGAATGTCGAAACGCGGTGTGATCATGGTTGCACTCTACCCGCGTCCTTCCGGCAGGCCCAAGCAAAACCCTTCGCCGCGCAGCGAACTGTTTCCCGCCTGTCCCCTCATGCAAACGAGCCATGGCAGAACCAGCCCGGCGACAGCGCGCCGCCATGGGCAAAGAACAGCCACAGCCGCTCGCCGCTGCGGGTCGCCACCACCCAGTAATCGCGCACGCCGCTGCGCCACTCCGGGTCCTCCAGCCACCATTCCGGCGCAATCCGCTCCGGCCCTTCGGCCCCGGCCAGCTCCCAGTCGCGCGCCCGCCAGCGGAAACGCTCCGGCACCTCAGGCCGCTCCGGCGCGGTGACCAGCTCGGGCCGCCAGAGCAGCAGCGGCCGCGGCCGCGGCGGCACGGGCCAGTCCCCGGTGCCTCCGGCGGCAGGCTCCGACCAGGCTGCCGCCTGCACGGTAAAAGCCTTTTCCGGAATATGGCTCGCTGCCGGGTGATACCGGGTGATCGCCTCCAGCCCCAGCCGCGCGCCCAGGCGGCCGATCAGATCCTCCAGCGCCGCGCCGTCCTCCTGCCGCGCCCGCGCCGCGGCCCCCGCCTGCATATGGCCCGCGGGGGTGCGGGCGTGGATCGCTTCGGCCTGCAGCACCTCCAGCCGCAGCATGTCGATGCCATAGCCCGCATCAATCTGCTCCAGCTTCATCTCCAACAGCGGCCGGATGCGGTCCGGCTCACGGCTGGCGCGCGCCAGGCCCAGGGTCACGGCCTCCATCTCCTGGTCGCAGCGGTGCGCCTCCAGCCGCAGCACCCGCGCGCCCTTGCCGCGCGCTTCCAGCCGGGCGCACAGCCTGGGCAGCATCCGGTCGATCCCCGCCAGCAGATCCTCCATCAGCCCGATCGGCTCCGGCAGGGTCAGCCGCACCGCAAAATGATCCGGGCTGCGCGCGGGCGAGACCGGCTCCGGCGCGCTGCCCATCGCCTGATCCAGCCGCAAGACCAGCCCGCGGCCGAACCGGCGCGCCAGGCCGGCCCGCGGCTGCCCCAGCAGATCGCCGATCCGCCGCAACCCCAGCCGGTTCAGCTGCGCCACCGTGGCGCCGTCCAGCCGCAAGGCCGCCACCGGCAACGGCCCAAGCGCGCCGTAAGCCTGCCCCGGTTCCGCAATCCGCCCCGCCTCCGGCGGCGGCGGCGCCTGCAGCTGCGGCGCCGCACCGCCGCGGGTCCAGTGGCGGCGTTCGGCGCTTTGCCGCGGGCGGCGCTTTTGCGCCCGGGACCGGGTCGCGCGGGCCTCCTGGTCGATGGCATCGCCCGAGCGGTCCGGCGCCGCGTCCTCGCCCGCGTAGCGCGCCAGCGCCCAGGCCGCACCCAGGGTATCCGCCAGCCCCATTTGCACGCTCAGGCCCATCTCTGCACAGTCCTGCCCCGCCGCCGCCATCAGCGCCGCCTCGCTGCCGAACAGATGCGCGCAGCCGGTAAGATCGATGGTCAGCCCGTCCTCCCCGGCCGCTGCCACCCAGGGGCTGAACTTGCCGGCCCAGCGCCTGAGGGCGGCCAGGAACACCGCCTCAGCCGCCCGGTTGCGCGGCCGCACCACCAGGCCCGCACACATCGCATGGGCATCGCGCAGCGGCTGGCCCGGCTGCAAACCTTCCGCCGAAGCCGCCGTGTTTAACGCAGAAATAACCTGGGTGTTGGACACTTCCCCGGCAACAGCCAGCGGCCCGGCAATGCCGCCGCGCTCTGCCCGCATGATACGTTCGGCGCCAAGGCGCGGAAACCAAAGCGATAAGATGCGGCGGTGGGGCATGGGCAGATCGGGCAGCAGGGGCCGGCAGGCGGCGGATTACAGGAGTTCCACAGCATATGTTCTTATTTTGTTCCTGTCATGCGATTCGGCCGATCCGCCCGGGGGCAGCCCGATGAGCATCCGCCTGTTCAAAACCATTGCCTTCATGGCACTCCTCGCAGCCCTTGCCATTGGCAGCACCGCTCCGGTCACAGCCAGGGACGGCGACAGCAAGCATGTGACACACAGAATGGCCCTGATGACCTCGCAAAAGGCGGCGATGGATGTGCTGACCGGCATGATGGCCGGGCGCAGCTCTTTCGACCGGGACAGGGCCCGCGCGGCGCGGCGGCAGCTGATCAGATCCACCGGCGCAATCCGCAAGCATTTCAAGAAGGCCCAGATGGATCCGCGCTCCCATGCGCGGCCCTCGATCTGGCACGGCTGGAAAGATTTCAAAGCCCGCGCAGACAGCGCCGAAGCAGCCGCCCGCAACCTCAGCACCCGGTCCCTGCCCGCCCTGCGCCGCACCCTGCCCAGCCTGGTGCAAAGCTGCCTCAGCTGCCACGAGACCTACCGCAACACGCCGAACGCCTTCACCACCCACTGACCGTTCCGGCTTGCGGCCGGGAGGGTCCGCTCAAACCCCGTAACGCGCCAGGAAAGTGTCGATTGCACCGCTGATCACCCGTTCGCGCTCGGCCTCGCTGAAGGTCCCGTCGATCTTGAACAGGAAGCGCAGAAAGATATCCGCCTTGCACAGCTCAGCAAACTGCGCGGCGGCCAGATCGGCATCCGCAATGGCCAGCTCGCCCCGCTCCGCAGCCCGTTCCAGATAATCGCGGATCTCCGCGTGCATCACCATCGGCCCGCTCTCATAAAACATCGGCCCCAGCTCAGGGAAGCGGTCGGCCTCGGCCACAAAGATGCGGAACAGCTGCAGGCTGAAACCGCCCAGCAAGGCGCCGTGAATGCGCTCCGCCGCCGCCCGCAGAACCTCCCGCGGGCCGCAGCAGCCCGTTTCCAGATCCAGCGAGGCATCCGCTTGCTGCCCGCAGACCGAACGCACCACCTCCATGAACAGCACCCGCTTGTCGGGGAAATAACTGTACAGCGTCGCCTTGGACACGCCCGCCGCCTTGGCGATCTTGTCGACGCTCGCCCCCTCGAACCCGTCAGCCAGGAAAACCGCGCGGGCCCCTGCCAGGACCTGATCGAATTTCCGGCCGGTGCGCAGGACGCTGGCTTGCTGGTTCATGCGGGCTCCTCGGGATACGGGCTGCAGGCAGCACGGTCTGACCCTAATGTAATCCGCGCCGCCGCTTTGCAACAGCATTACCCGTTGAGTCTTGCGGCGGCGCGCGGAAGGGGTATAGTTAGAACAATTCTAAATTGAGGGCAGATGATGCGGTTTTTCACCCAGCGCAAGCGCTTTGCAGAGCTGACCGGGCAAGAGGTTCTGGCCCTGGCAATTGCTTCAGAAGAAGATGATGCGCGGATCTACCGCGGCTATGCGGAACGGCTGCGCGCCGAATATCCTGCATCGGCGGCAATGTTCGACGGCATGGCGGCAGAAGAAGACGAGCACCGCGCCCGGCTGATCGACCTGCACCAGGCACGATTCGGGCCGGCAATTCCGCTGATCCGGCGCGAGCATGTGGCGGGCTTCTATGCCCGCCGCCCGGTCTGGCTGATGGAAAACCTCAGCCTCGACCGCATCCGCGGCGAGGCCCGCGCGATGGAGCGCGACGCCGAGCGCTTCTACACCGCCGCCGCCGCCCGGACGCAGGATGCCGCAACCCGCAAGCTGCTGGGCGATCTGGCCGCAGCCGAGGCCGGCCATCAGGCCCTCGCGGGCGAGTTGCAGGACACGCATCTGGATACGGACACCCGCGCGGACGAGGACCGCGCTGCCCACCGCCAGTTCGTGCTGACCTGGGTGCAGCCGGGGCTGGCCGGGCTGATGGACGGTTCGGTCTCCACCCTGGCGCCGATCTTTGCCACCGCCTTTGCCACCCAGGACACCTGGACCACCTTTCTGGTCGGCATGGCGGCCTCGGTCGGGGCCGGCATCTCGATGGGTTTCACCGAGGCGGCCTCGGACGACGGCGAACTCTCCGGCCGCGGCTCGCCGGTCAAACGCGGGCTGGCCTCCGGGGTGATGACCACCCTCGGCGGCCTCGGCCACGCCCTGCCCTATCTGATCCCGGACTTCTGGACCGCCACCACCCTCGCCCTGCTGATTGTCTTTGTGGAGCTTTGGGCGATTGCCTGGATCCAGAACCGCTTCATGCAAACCCCGTTCTGGCGCGCCGCGATGCAGGTTGTGCTGGGCGGCGCGCTGGTGCTGGGCGCAGGCGCGCTGATCGGCAGCGGCTGAGACACGGCACCGGCAGCACTCCCGCCCGCGCCGGAGCAGCCGCAGCCTGCCCCTCCCCGGTTGGGCCCGGCAGCGCTGGCGCGCTGCGGGACGGCCTCGCAACAGAGGCGGCGCGCTCAAGGTGCAGCGGCCCGCAGACCGCGTCCCGGCGGCAACCCTGCCCCGTGCAGCGCACGGGGCCACCCCCAACTGCGACGGGCATTCTCCGGAATGCCCTGAACAGGCGGGAGCCTCCCGCCTTCCCCGCGGCAAAAGGCTCTTTGCCAATTGGTCAAATCCCGTTACCAGTTCGCCCCATGGCCGAAATCTTCTTCCGCACCCTTCCCTTCTTCGCAATCATCGGCCTTGGCTATTGGGCCGGGCGCAGCCGCTTCTTCACCGAGGACGCCACCGCCTACCTCACCCGCTTCGTGTTCTACTTCCCGCTGTCGGCGATGATCTTCGGCTTTGCCGCCAACCTGTCCTTTGCCGAAATCTTCGATCCTGCCCTGATTCTCGGCTACCTGGCCGGCACGCTGGCGGTCTACCTGCTGGTGACCGCCGTGGCCTGGGTCCGCGGGCTGGACATGCCCACCGCAGCGGTCGAGGCGCAATGCGCCGCGATCGGCAATGTCGGTTTCCTGGGGCTGCCGATGATGGCGATCCTGTTCGGGCCTGCCTCCGTGGCGCCGATGATGGTGGTGCTGAGCGTCGATCTGGTGGTGTTCTCCTCGCTGATTGTCATTCTGATCAACACCGGCCGCGGCCAGGGCCAGGGAGCGGGCGTGCAGCTGGCCACGCTGAAACTGGTGGGGCTGGGTCTGCTGAAGAACCCGATGATCCTGTCGATCTGCGCAGGCCTTGCCTGGTCGGCGTCTGCCTGGCCGATCCCCGCGCCCGCAAACGACTTTCTCACCATCCTCGGCGGCGCCGCCACCCCCGGCGCGCTGTTTGCCATCGGCGCCTCGCTGGCCTCGAAATCTGCCGAAAGGGTCCAGGTCTCCGGCTGGCTCAGCTTTGCCAAACTGGTGCTGCACCCGGCCTGCGTCGCCGCCGCCGTGCTGTGGCTGATCCCCGCCGCGCCGTTCGCCGCCGCGGTGGCCATCGCCGCCGCGTCGCTGCCGGTTGCGGGCAATGTCTACATGCTGGCGCAGCATTACGGCGTCGCGCCGCAGCGGGCCTCTGCCGCCATCCTGATCTCGACCGTGCTGTCGATCGTCACCGTGCCTGCGGTGATCGCCTGGGTCTCCTGACACGCCCCCCGCCCGCCCCGGAAAGCGCCCGCGCCCGCAGGGCGCCCTGGCTGCCGCCAGCGCGCAGCTGGCCGGAGCGGAACCTGCCCCATCTTCCTGCGCCATGCTGCTGCGACGGGCGGGAGCCCTCCCCCGGCCTGCAGTCCGAATGTTTGCGGTTTCGCAAGCCTCGTGCCGCAAAAACCGGCATTGCTGCCGCCCACCCGCTGGACCCTGAGGCCAACTGCGGATAGCGGTAGAGCTAACAGAATTAAGGAGCCTTACCGATGGAAACCGTTTCCGAGAACCGCGCCTTTGGCGGCACCCAGGGCGTCTACAAACACGCCAGCAGCGCCACCGGCGGCGATATGACATTCGGCCTGTTCCTGCCGGAGGAAGCCAAGGACGGCCCGGTGCCGGTGCTGTGGTACCTGTCGGGCCTCACCTGCACCCATGAAAACGCGATGACCAAGGCCGGCGCCCAGGCCTGGTGCGCCGAGCAGGGCATCGCCATCGTCTTCCCCGACACCAGCCCCCGCGGCGAAGGCGTGGCCGATGATGACGCCTACGACCTGGGCCAGGGCGCGGGCTTCTATGTGAACGCCACTCAGACCCCTTGGGCGCCGCATTTCCGCATGTGGGACTACGTGGCCGAGGAACTGCCCGCGCTGCTGGGCGAAAACTTCGCCATCGACCTCAGCCGCCAGGCGATCACCGGCCATTCCATGGGCGGCCACGGCGCGCTCACCCTGGCGATGAACCTGCCGGGCCGCTACAAATCGGTCTCCGCCTTTGCGCCGATCTGCAACCCCACGGCCTCAGACTGGGGCCGCAAGCAGCTGCACGCCTATCTGGGCGGTGATGAATCCGCCTGGGCCAAACACGACGCCACCCTGCTGATGCGCGAAAAAGGCTTTGACGGTCCGATCCTGATCGACACCGGCACCAGCGACCAGTTCATCGACCTCTTGAAGCCCGAGGCGCTGGCGCACGCGGCGGCCGAGCGCCGCCAGCAGGCCGCCCTGCGGATGCAGCCGGGCTATGACCACAGCTATTTCTTCGTGTCGACCTTCATGGAGGAGCACGTCTCCTTCCATGCCGACGCGCTGTACCAGACCTAAGCAACAAAGGACGCGGCCATGAGTGAAGACTTTGATTATGACCTGATCATCATCGGCTCCGGCCCCTCGGGCCGCGCCGCTGCCATCCAGGCCGGCAAGCTGCACCGCCGGGTGCTGGTGATCGACCGCAAGGACCGTCTCGGCGGGGTGTCGGTGCATACCGGCACCATCCCGTCAAAAACCCTGCGCGAAACCGTGCTGAACCTTTCCGGCTGGCGCGAACGCAGCTTTTACGGCCGCTCCTACCGGGTGAAGGATGACATCCTCGCCGATGACCTGAAGGCGCGCCTGCACAAGACACTGGACCACGAGGTTGACGTGCTGGAGCACCAGTTCAACCGCAACCATGTGGACACGCTGATGGGGCTGGCCAAATTCATCGGCCCGAACGAAGTGGAGATCGCCACCGAAGCCGGCGAAACCACCCGGCTGACGGCAGAGAAATTCCTGATCTCCACCGGCACCCGCACCTACCGCCCGGACTATGTTCCGTTCAATGGCCGCACCGTGGTCGATGGCGATGATTTCCTTGAAATGGCGGATATTCCGCGCTCGCTGGTGGTGATCGGCGCCGGCGTGATCGGGGTGGAATATGCCACCATGTTCGCCGCCCTTGACGTCCGCGTCACCCTGATCGAGCCGCGCGAGAGCTTCCTGGATTTCATCGACAAGACCCTGATCCAGGAATTCACCCACCAGATCCGCGAAAACGGCGTCGACCTGCGGCTTGGCGCTGCGGTTGAAACCATCGAGGATGCCGGCGAATATGTTGAGGTGATCCTCAGCAACGGCCGCCGCGTGCGCGCCGAAATGCTGCTGTTTGCGGCCGGCCGGCTGGGCGCCACCGCCTCGCTGAATCTTGACGCAACCGGGCTGCAGACCGACCATCGCGGCCGCCTGAGCGTCGACCGCAAGACCTACCAGACCGAGGTGCCGCACATCTATGCCGCCGGCGATGTGATCGGGCATCCGTCGCTGGCCTCGACCTCGCTGCAGCAGGGCCGGGTTGCCGCCTGCCATGCGCTCGACACCCCGACGCTGCCGGAAAGCCCCTGGTACCCCTATGGCATCTACTCGGTGCCGGAAATCTCCACCTGCGGCATGTCCGAGGAAGAGCTGCAAGAGCGTGGCATCCCTTATGAGGTCGGCGTCGCCCGCTTCCGCGAAACCTCGCGCGGCCACATCATGGGGCTGGAGCACGGCATGCTGAAAATGCTGTTCTCCTTGAAAACCCGCCGGGTACTGGGCGTGCAGATCGTCGGTGAAGGCGCCACCGAGCTTATCCACATCGCCCAGGCGGTGCTGAACCTCAAGGGCACGGTGGATTACTTCGTGCAGAACACCTTCAACTATCCGACCCTGGCCGAGGCGTATAAAATCGCCGGTCTCGACGCCTTCAACCGGATGCCGATCCCGGAGGAGTTCAAGGTGAAAAAACCCGCCCGCAAGGCCAAACCCGCCCCCAAGGCCGAGGCCGCGGCCGCGGCGGAGACAAAGCCCGAGGCCGGGAAGAAGGCGGCAGAGTGATCGCGCTTTACATCGACGCCGACGCCTGCCCGGTCAAGGCGGAGGCCGAGCGGGTCGCCACCCGGCACGGGCTGCGCATGTTCGTGGTCTCCAACGGCGGGCTGCGCCCGTCGCAGAACCCGCTGGTGGAGAACGTGATCGTGGCGGAAGGCGCCGATGTGGCCGACATGTGGATCGCAGACCGCTGCGGCCCCGGCGATGTGGTGGTGACGGGCGACATCCCGCTGGCCGCCAAATGCATTGAGGCCGGCGCCCGCGTCCTGCGCCACAACGGCGAGCGCTTCACGGAGGCCAACATCGGCCAGCAGCTGGCGATGCGCGACCTGATGGCGGACCTGCGCGCTGCCAACCCGCTGGGTGCCGGCGGCAGCGGCAAGGGCTTTACCAAGGCCGATCGCTCCCGTTTTCTGGACGCGCTGGAACGGGAGCTCCGGGCGGCCAAGGCGGGCTGAGCGCAGGTCAAGGCTCCGCGCAGCGGACCGCGCGGCAGCGCGGCAGCGCGGCTTGGCCTTTAGGCTTGATCAGGCCGCCGCACACCCGGGAAACTGCTGAACCTCCCCGCCCTGCCCCCGGCGTACTGCGGCGTACTGCGGCGGAAAATTGCATCTTTCCGCCCCCCGCCCCATTGCCCGCTTGGATCAAATCCGCCACTGATCAAGGCCAGCACAAAGGGGGGACACAAATGAGCGCAGAGATAAAGATCAGCGTTCCCGGCCTGTTCGCAGCCGCCGGCGCCGGCATTGCCTTTTCCGTCATCGACATGACCTTCAAGTTCCTGTCCGGCGACTACCCGCTCTATGAGGTGGTGCTGTTCCGCTCAGTGGTGGCGCTCGGCGTGATGCTCGCTGTGATCCTGCCGCTGGAAGGCGGCTATCACCTGCTGCGCACCCACCAGCCGAAACTGCATTTCGCCCGCTGCCTTGCGGTGCTGTTTGCCAATATCTGCTTTTTCACCGGTCTTGCCATCCTGCCGCTGGCCGAAGCCGTGGCGATTGCCTTTGCCACGCCCTTGATCGTCACCGCCCTGTCGGCACTGTTTCTGGGCGAACGGCCGGGCCCGTGGCGCTGGGGCGCGGTCGCCACCGGCTTCCTCGGCGTTCTGATCATCATGCGCCCCGGTCCCGGCACCTTCCAGGCCGCGGCGCTGCTGCCCGCGCTCGGCGCCTGCGGCTATGCCACGCTGCATGTGCTGACCCGCCGCGCCGGCAGCGTGGAATCCGGCGCGACCATGGCCTTTTTCCCGATGCTGGGCTTTCTGATCGTCAGCGCGCTGGCCGGGATCCTGTTCGGCAACGGCCGCTTTGCGGATGGCGGCAGCCCGGCGCTGGACTTTATCCTGCGCGCCTGGATCTGGCCCGCCCCCGAAGACTGGCCCTATCTGATCGGCGTCGGCCTGGCCGGCTCCATCGGCGGCTATCTGGTGACCCAGGCCTACCGCATGAACGAGGCCGCCCTCGCCGCCCCGTTTGAATATATCGCCATGCCGATGTCGGTGCTCTGGGGCGTGCTGATCTTCAACGAATGGCCTGACCCGGCGGTCTGGGCCGGCAGCAGCCTGATCATCGCCTCCGGTCTGGTTTCGGTCTGGCGCGAGACCCGCCGCAACCGCCCCGTCCCGCGGCCCCGCCCGCGCGCAGAAGGATAACCCGCATGCCCATTGATGCCGTCGTCTTTGACATTGGCCGGGTGCTGATCGAATGGGAGCCTGAGCGTTTCTATGACAGCCGTATCGGCCCGGCCCGGCGCAGGCAGCTGTTTGCAGAGGTTCCGCTGCATGCCGTCAACCTGGAGATCGACCGCGGCGCGCCGTTCCGCGGCAGCGTCTATGCGCTGGCGGACGCCCACCCCGCCTGGGCCGAAGAAATCCGCTGGTGGCATGATTGCTGGCTGCAGATGGTGCCAGGCGCCATCGCGCATTCTGTCCGGCTGATGCAGGCGCTGCAGGCCAAGGACATCCCGGTCTTCGCGCTCAGCAACTTCGGCACCGAGCCCTTTGAGACCGCCTGCGGGACCTACTCTTTCCTGCGTGGCTTCGACCACACATGTGTCTCCGCACATCTGAAATGCATCAAGCCAGAGCCGGAAATCTATGCCATTCTGGAAGGCGGAACCGGGGTTGCTCCGGAGAACCTGCTGTTCACCGACGACCGCCCCGAAAACATCGAGGCCGCGCGCCTGCGCGGCTGGCAGACCCATCTGTTCACCACCCCCGGCCCTTTCGCCGCACGGCTGGTGCAGGAGCGGCTGCTGACAGAACAAGAGGCCGCCTGACCCGGCCCGCAACAGACACAGGATAAGGCACGGATGAGCATTCCATACATTGGCTTCGAAGAGGGCGAGGCGCTGCTCGATTGGGTCGGCTTTGCAGAGGCGCTGGCCGCCAGCCACGATCTGCCCAAGGCGGAAATCGGCGACACCTTCCTCTACCGCGATCCCGACACGCTGCTCAGCCGGTCCGCCTGGATCGACGGGCTGGGGCTGGCGGTGAAAACCGCCAACATCTTCCCGCGCAACCCGGACGCCGGCAAGCCGATGATCAACGGCTCTGTCTGCCTCTACTCCGACCAGGACGGCACCCCCGAGGCGCTGGTGGATTTCCACCTGGTCACCAAATGGAAAACCGCGGGCGACAGCCTGCTTGGCGCGCTGCGGCTGGCCGACCCGGACGCGCAGGAGGTGCTGATCGTGGGCGCCGGCACCGTCGGCGCCTCGCTGATCGAGGCCTTCGGCGCCGGTTTCCCGCAGGCGCAGATCCGGGTCTGGAACCGCACCGCCGCCAAGGCGCAGGAGCTTTGCGCCCAGTACCCCGGCACCCGGCACGCCGCCGATCTGGAACCGGCGGTGCGCGGCGCTGACATCATCGTCACTTGCACCATGTCATCGCAGCCGGTGATCAAGGGGGAATGGCTGCGCCCCGGCCAGCACCTCAACCTGATCGGCGCCTACCGCCCCGACATGCGCGAGGCCGATGACGCAGCACTGAAACGCGCGCAAATCTACTGCGACAGTTTCGACACCACATTGGACCACATCGGCGAATTCAAGACCCCGCTGGAACAGGGCATCATCCAGCGCAGCGACGTGCTGGCCGATTTCTACAGCCTCGGCCGGTTCCCCGCCTTCGGTGCGGACCGGATCACCCTGTTCAAAAACGGCGGCGGCGCCCATCTGGATCTGATGACCAGCCACCACATCCTGCAGAAATGGAAAGCCGCAGCATGAGCTGGCTGACGGCACTGATTGCCGCCATCCTGATCCTGATCCTTTTTCCGCTGCTGCGGGAACAGCTGCGCAAACCGATGAATGCCAAGGCCCGGCAATCCGCCCCCGGCAGTTTTGCCCGGCTCTCCGGCGGGCTGACCCACTACCGCTGGAACGGACCGTTGCGCGGCCCCGTCGCGGTCTGCGTCCACGGCCTCACCACGCCGTCTT
The DNA here is from genome assembly GCF_055902035.1 of Leisingera sp. SA215. Lineage (NCBI taxonomy): Bacteria > Pseudomonadati > Pseudomonadota > Alphaproteobacteria > Rhodobacterales > Roseobacteraceae > Leisingera > Leisingera sp. SA215. The sequence continues at coordinate 55,906 of NZ_JBVVXU010000007.1, forward strand.
TTGTCTGGGACGGGGTGGCGCAGGGGCTGGCCGCCATGGGCTACCGGGTGCTGAGCTACGATCTGTACGGCCGCGGCTACTCGGACCGCCCCGCGGGCCTGCAGGACCGGGCCTTCTTCACCTCCCAGCTCGAAGAGCTGCTAGCGGATCAGGAGGTTGACGATGATATCACCCTGATCGGCTATTCCATGGGCGGCGCCATCGCCACCGCCTTTGCCGCCGCCAGCCCCGGCCGCCTGCGCGAGCTGATCCTGCTGGCCCCTGCCGGTTTCGGCACCAGCCCGGGCCGCCTGACACGGATGATCCGCCAGATCCCGGGCCTTGGCGACTGGCTGATGCACGCGCTCTTCCCCGCCCTGCACATCCGCGGCACCAACGCCGAACGCAAACTGCCCTCCTCGGTCCCCGGCATCACCGATCTGCAGCAAAGGGAGCTGGCCTGCCGCGGCTACATCCCGGCCGTGCTGTCCTCGCTGCGCGGAATCCTGAACGAGGATTTCACCGAAGACCACCGCCGCCTGCACAGCCACGGGGTGCCGGTGATGGCGATCTGGGGCCAAGAGGACGCGGTGATCCCGCCGAATTCACCGGGCCGCCTGGCCGAACACGCCCGCTCGATCCGGCAGGAGGAAATCCCCGGCGCCGGCCACGGCCTGCCCTATACCCACACCGAGGAAGTGCTGCAGATCATCGCCCAAAACCACCGCCGCGGCCTGCTCTGATCCGCCCCGCCGTTTTCATCTTTCAAAAAATACTCCGGGGTCCGGCATTGCTGCGCCATGGGTTCAGACCCGATGGCGGCGGGCAGCCCCCCGCTCCCTGCGCTGCCCCGCAGAGGACCGCCGGCCTTACCCGGCTGCCGGGGCCGCCGGGGCCGCCGCCCGCAGCGGCCGCTCCTTCACCGGCAGATGCACAATCGCGCTGAAGGCGCCGATGCCCACGCCGATCCACCAGACCGTGGTGTAATCACCGTAGATGTCATACATCCGCCCGCCCAGCCAGACGCCCAGGAAACTGCCCAGCTGGTGGCTGAAAAAGACAATCCCGTACAGCGTCCCCATATAGCGCAAGCCATAAATATGCGCGACCAGCCCCGAGGTCAGCGGCACCGTCGCCAGCCACAGGGACCCCATCACGACTGAAAAGATGATCACGCTCAGCGGCGTGATGGGAAAAATGATAAACGCCGCCGCCGCGATGGTCCGCCCGGTATAGATCGCCGCCAGCAGGTATTTCTTGGAATACCGCTTGCCCAGGTACCCCGCCAGCAAAGTGCCGCCCACATTGGCCGCGCCAATGAGCGAGATCGCCACCGCCCCCAGCGCCGAGGTTGAAGTGATGCCGATGGAATACAGCGCCCCGCCCGGCAGGATCGGCCCGCACATCTCGGTGACAAAAGCCGGAAAATGCGCGGTGACAAAAGCCAGCTGATAGCCGCAGCTGAAAAAGCCCAGGAAGATCAGCGTATAGGACGGATCCTTGAACGCCTTGATCAGGATCGCCCCCATGCTCTCTTCCAGTTCGGCCCGGCCGGCCGTCTCCGGTGCGCGCATCAGCGGCAGCGTCGCAATCAGCGCCAGCACCACACCGGCAAAGATCAGGAAAATCATCTGCCAGGGCAGGAAGCCCAGCATCCACTCCGCCGCCGGCGCGCCGAAAATCTGGCCCGCAGAGCCCGCCGCGGTGACAACCGCCAGCGACATCGACCGGTTCTCGTCAGAACTTGCCCGCCCCACAACCGCCAGCACCACGCCGAAACCGGTGCCCGCAATGCCGAACCCCACCAGCCATTCATAGGCCTGCATTTCAAACGGTGTCGTGGACCCGGCACTCAGCACCAGCCCGGCGGCATAGACGACGGCCCCCATGACGATCGCCTTGCGGTCGCCGATCTTCTCGGCAATGGCGCCGAATACCGGCTGGCCGATGCCCCAGGCCAGGTTCTGGATCGCAATCGCCAGCGAGAATTCCGAGCGCAGCCAGCCGAACTCCTCGGCAATCGGGATCTGGAACACCCCGAAGGACGCGCGCACCGCAAAGCTCATCATGATGATGATGCACCCCGCAATCAGAACCGGGGTAAACAACGGCGCGGAACGGTCCATGGCGTCTCTCCTGAATATCGGGGCGACACTAAGCATATTTCCCCAGGCGTCAAATCAGGATTTTTGCGCGCAGTGTTAAGGGTTTCTGATCTATTCCATTGCCGCCCGGTACACCGCTTGGGCCGCCGCGCGGAATTTGCATCCGCCGCTTCCCATCCCCCGCGCCCCGCGCTATCCCTTCCCCATGACCCATCTGACCACGCTGTACCGGCAGAAGATCGACGCAGGCGAGCTGACGCTTGACCCGGCCCAGGAGGCCGTGCTGCCCCATTTCGACCGCATCGCCGAAGGGCTGATGGCACCGCCGGTGAAACGCGGCTTTTTCCGCAAGCCGGAATATGAACCGGTCCAGGGGCTCTACCTCTGGGGCGGGGTGGGCCGCGGCAAGTCGATGCTGATGGACATATTCGTCGACAGCCTCGACGGCATCCCCGCGCGCCGGGTGCATTTCCACGCTTTCATGCAGGAAATCCACGCCGGGATGCACGCCGCCCGCCAGCAGGGCGCCGAGGACGCGCTGGCGCCCGCCGCGGCAGAGGTCGCAGAGTCGGTGCGGCTGCTGGCCTTTGACGAGATGCAGATCATCGACATCACCGATGCGATGATCGTGGGACGTTTGTTCGAGGCGCTGTTTGCCGCCGGCGTCACCGTGATCACCACCTCCAACCGGGTGCCGGACGACCTCTATAAGAACGGCCTCAACCGGCAGTTGTTCCTGCCCTTTATCGACCTTATCAAGGACCATATGGCGGTGCATGAAATGGTCAGCCCCACTGACTACCGCCAGCACCGGCTGACCGGCGCGCAGGTCTATTTCTCCCCCGTCGACACCGAGGCCCGGGCGCAGATCCGGGCGATCTGGCGGGACCTCTCCGGCGGCGGCGATGCCCCGCCGCTGACACTGCAGGTGAAGGGCCGCGAGGTGACCCTGCCCGCCTTCCGCAACGGCGTCGCGCGGGCCAGCTTCTATGACCTCTGCGGCAAGATGCTGGGGCCGGGCGACTATCTGGCCATCGCCGAAGCCCTGAAGGTGCTGGTGCTCGAGGACATCCCCCGCCTGAGCCGCAACAATTTCAACGAGGCCAAGCGGTTCGTCACCCTGATCGACGCTTTGTACGAGGCCAAGGTGCGGCTGATCTGCTCCGCCGCCGCACAGCCCGAAATGCTCTATGTCGAGGGTGAAGGCACCTTTGAGTTCGAACGCACCGCCTCCCGCCTGCGCGAGATGCAGGACAAGGACTGGGGAGCCGCAGCGCCATGATCGTCCGTCATACCCCCCGCCGGTGGGAAATCTTCCTGATCCTGAACGGCTCGGTGGTGCCGCGCATCCTGCCCAATATCACCGGCGCCGCGCTCTGGGCGGCTGTGGTGCTGATGCTGGACCGCCATGTGGTAGCGGTGCCGCAGATCCCAGTCGGGGCGATGGGGGTGTTCGGCCTGTCGCTGTCGCTGTTTCTCGGCTTCCGCAACAACGCCGCCTATGACCGCTGGTGGGAAGCGCGCAAGATCTGGGGCCGGATGGTGTCGGACGTGCGCAGCCTGGCGCAGGAATTGCGCATCTTTGCAGGCCAGGGCCCGGACGAGGACTATATCCTCACCCGCATCCTGGCCTTCCACCACCTGCACCGCGCCCAGCTGCGCGGCGACGAGGTGGCGGACAGCGTCCGGCACTGGGTCGGGCCGGAAGACGCAGACCTGCTGATGCAGACAGAAAACAGCCCCAACGCCGCCCTGCGCGACATTGCGGCCCGGCTGCGCGCGATGGCAGAGGACGGCCGCATCGACGGCTTCGGCCAGCGCGCCCTGGCCGAACGGCTGGCCGCCTTCCCCGCGGCGCAGGCCGGCAACGAGCGGCTGCTGACCACGCCCTTGCCCTTTGTCTATTCGCTGCTGGTCTGGCGCACGACCTATCTTTACTGCCTGCTGCTGCCCTTTGCCCTGCTGGACAGTGCCGGCTGGTTTGAACCGCTGGTCGCCGCGGTGGTGGCCTATGTGTTCTTCGGCCTCGCCGAAGTGACGCATGAGCTGGAACACCCGTTCCGCGAACAGGCCAATTCCGTCCCCCTCAGCGCGATGTGCCGGGTGATGGAAATCTCGGTCTGCAACGCCCTCGGCCGCCCGGTGCCGCCCAAGCTGGAGCCAGTGAACTACGTTCTGGACTAGGAGGGCCCGGCGGCACAAGGGGGCGCTGCCCCCTCGGCCTCACGGCCTCACCCCCGGAGTACTTCTGGAAAGATGAAAAGCGGCCAGCGCCGCACCAGCGGCGCCCGGCCCAACCGGATGAGATCGTCAGATCGAAGCCGGGCGGGAGAACCTCCCCCGCCACGGCCGCAAGCCTCAGCCGTTCTCGCGCAGGATATGGCCTGCCAGATAGAGCGAGCCGCAGATCAGCACCCGCGCCTGCGGGTCGCTGGCGATGATCGCCTGCAGCGCAGCCATGGTGTTTTCTGCGGTGGCGGCCGCGATGCCCACCGATTTGGCGGCAGCCTCGGTGTCTTCGGCGCTCAGCGTGTTCACCTCATCCGGGATGGAAATTGCCGTCAGGCTCGCGGCATGCGGCGCCAGAGGCGCCATGTAGCCGCTCACATCCTTGGTGTTCAGCATGCCGCAGATCAAATGCGTCGGGCGCTTGGGCAGACCCGCCAGCACCTCGGCCAGCGCAAGGCCCGCGGCAGCATTATGGCCGCCGTCCAGCCACAGCTCGGCCTCCGGTGCCGCCTCGGCCAGCGGGCCGGTTTTCAGCTTCTGCATCCGGGCGGGCCATTCGGCGTTTTTCATCGCCGCTTCGCAGGCCGCCTCATCGGCGCCCAGATGGCGCAGCGCCGCCAGCGCCGCACCCGCGTTCTGAACCTGATGCGCGCCCAGGAGGGCGGGCAGCGGCAGGTCCAGCAGGCCGTTGTCGTCCTGGAACACCAGCCGGCCATGCTCCTGATGCACATGCCACTGCTGGCCGCAGGCGATCAGCGGCGCGCCAAGGCGGGCGGCGGCGGCTTCGATCACCGCCATCGCTTCCTCCGGCTGCGGGCCGGCGACAACCGGCACACCGCGCTTGATGATCCCGGCTTTCTCGGTGGCGATCTTGGTCAGCGTGTCGCCCAGGAACTGCTCATGATCGATCGAAACCGGGGTGATCACGCTGATTGCGGGCTTGTCAATGACATTGGTCGCATCCAGCCGCCCGCCCAGGCCCACTTCCAGCAGCGTGTAATCCGCCGGGGTGCGGGCAAAGGCCAGCAGCCCCGCCACCGTGGTGATCTCGAAATAGGTGATGTTTTCACCGCCGTTTTTGGCATAGCACTCGTCGAGGATTTCGGTCAGATGCGGCTCGGAAATCAGCTCGCCCGCCAGCCGGATCCGCTCGTGAAAGCGCGCCAGATGCGGCGAGGTATAGGCGTGCACGCTTTTCTCCATGGCCTCCAGCCCGGCCCGGATCATCGCCTGGGTCGAGCCCTTGCCATTGGTGCCTGCCAGATGGATCACCGGCGGCAGCTTGTCCTGCGGGTTGTCCAGGGCGGCCAGCAGCCGCCAGACCCGGTCCAGCGTCAGGTCGATGATCTTGGGGTGCAGCGCCATCATGCGGGCAAGGATCGCGTCGGAGGTCTGGGTCATCAGCCTGGTCCTGTTTGAACTCGAAGTCTTACTTGGCAAAGAGCAGCGCCCGCCCTGTTGAGGACGGGCGCTGCCCGGCCTGACGGCCGGGCGTTTCAATATAAGCCGGATTACTCGGCTGCTTCTTCGCTGACTGCGCCATCCGCCGGGGCGTTTGCGGCCTTGGCGGGTGCGTCCTCCTCCGGCGAGGGCAGGTCGCCCACCACCTGCGGCGGCAGGCCCATCAGCATCCGGGTGATGGTGATCAGCTCTTCGCGCATCTCGGTGCGCGGGGTCACCCGGTCCAGCATGCCGTGGTCCAAGAGATACTCGGCGCGCTGGAAGCCCTCGGGCAGCTTCTCGCGGATGGTCTGCTCGATCACCCGCGGGCCGGCAAAGCAGATCAGCGCGTTGGGTTCGGAAATATGCACATCCCCCAGCATCGCATAAGACGCCGTCACCCCGCCGGTGGTCGGATGGGTCAGCACCACGATATAGGGCAGCCCGGCCTCTTTCAGCATCTGCACGGCCACGGTGGTGCGCGGCATCTGCATCAGCGACAGGATGCCCTCCTGCATCCGGGCGCCGCCGGCGGCCGAGAACAGCACCAGCGGGCGGCCCAGTTTCACCGCTTCTTCAGCCGCGGCAATGATGGCGTTGCCGACATACATGCCCATCGAGCCGGCCATATAGGAAAAATCCTGCGCGGCAGCGATGATCGGGGTGCGGCCGATCTCGCCCGCGGCCACCAGCATCGCGTCTTTTTCGCCGGTCTTCTTCTGCGCCGCTTTCACCCGGTCGGGGTATTTCTTCTGATCCTTGAACTTCAAGGGATCGGCCAGCGGTTCCGGCACCGCGACCTCGGTGAACACACCGCCGTCAAACAGCGCAGTGAACCGGTCGCGCGGCGTGATATGCATATGGTGGCCGCAGCTGGTGCAGACATTCTGATTGTCGCTCAGCTCGCGGTGAAACAGCATGGTGCCGCATTCATCGCATTTCTGCCAAAGGTTCTCGGGCACTTCGCGGCGCGAAAAGATCGAGTTGATCTTGGGCCGGACGTAGTTGGTGATCCAGTTCATAGTGCTTGCCTCTCCGGGGGCGCGGTTTGCCCCCAGATAAGGCGCATTTGCCGCAATTGCAATCAGCGGCGTATGGCAAGCCGCGCGCAAAGCCAGCTGACCAGCATCAGGGCAATGTCGACAGCCATCCACGGGCGCAGCGCCTGGACATCGGCCATCTCGAAGGGAATCAGATACAGCGCCAGCCCGTTCAGGCTGGTCGGCGAGGCAAACAGCAGCAGCGCCGCGGCATTGTTGAAGAAATGCACCGCCATTGCCGGCCCCAGGGTGCCGGCCCGCGCCGTCAGATCCGCCATCAGCACCCCGAACAGCCCCGCCCAGCCGGTGATCATCAGCGCATTGTCCCCGGCCTCGGCAGGCAGGTAATGCCCCAGCGCAAACAGCGCCGAAGGCCCCAGCAGCCACACCGCCGGGCTGCGGAACCGCGCCGCCAGCGCCTGCTGGATATAGCCGCGGAACAGGATCTCTTCCGAGGAGGTCTGCACCAGAACCGCGGCAACGGATACGGGCAGAAGGCCCAGCCAGGTCCAGACCGGCAGGTTCGGGGTCATCGGCGGCCCCATGCTGTAGGGCGGCAGCAGCATGATCAGCACGCTCAGCCCTGTCAGATACAGGCCCACACTGGCGAACTGCCGCAGCAGCGGCCGCAGATGCCCGGTCACGCTGGCAAAGCTGCGCTGGTGAAACAGCCGCGCCGCCATCGCAACGCCCAGCGTCAAAAAGGCAAAGCTGCCCAGCAGCACCAGCATGGCGCCGGGCGTGCTGCCGTCGGCCAGCCCCTGCAGCCAGGCACCGGGGAACAGGCCTGCCACCGCCACCTGCAGCGCCGCGGTCATCGCAAAGCCGACCGCCGCCACCAGCCCCAGCCCCAACAGCAGCCGCCACAGCTGCGGCTGCCTCCGGGCAAAGCGCACCAAGGCTTCATGCGCCCGGTAGCCCGGCCCGTCCCTGTGTCCGTCACTGTGGCCGTCGCTGCGCCTGTGCGGCATGTGTCCTCCGGCTGGAAAGGCGGCAATTTGCGCCAACGTTATGCATTGCTGCAACGCCATGGCAAGGCAGACAGCCCGGCGCGCGGTTCACACTTGCCGCGCAGCAGGCCTGCCCGTAATGAAATCGGCAAAAAACAAGACTGGCAGGGACAGCAGTGACCAGATCAAGCAACGGAAAACCTGTGTCTTTTCCGCGCCCCGGCGGAAAGACGCCCAGACTGCGCAAGGCTGCAGCCGCTGCCGTGCTGGCCGCGCTGGCCCTGGCGGGATGCAGCCCCGCCCCCAAAAGCATGTCCTTTGCCGCCCGCGATGCCGGCCAGGCGCAGTCGCCTCTCGGCCAGGTCATGTCCTTTGCCGGCGGCGGCGTGCTGCTGGCCGCGCCGGAAAGCTACTGCTTTGACCGGCGCAGCAGCACCGCGGATGAAACCGGCGGCTTTGCCTTGATGGCCCCGTGCAGCCGGCTGCACCGGAACCGCTGGTTCGGATCCCGCAATGCGGCCGTGCTGACCGCTTCGATCGGTCCGGCGGAACAGGACGCCTTGGCACCGCAAGCGGCTGATATCGTGGCCATGTTCCCCGGCGCCACGCTGCTGGAGACCCGCAACGACCAGCTGCTGCCGCTGGTCCGGCTGGAGTTTCCCGAAGCCGTCGCCGAAGGCGCCAGCCCGGTTCACTGGCGCGGCGCCTTTGTGCTCGACCGGCATCTGGTCGCCCTGGCGCTCTATGCACCGGAGGGCAGCCGCGCCCTGGGCCGCCAGGGTGCGGCGCTGCTGAACGAAGTGACCCACCGCACGCTGGAGGCCTCCACGCTGCCGGATCTTGAGGCCGCCGGCGCGGTGCTGCCCAAAGGCCCCCGGCAGTCCCTGCGGCCCCTGGCACGGCCCGCGGCGGCCGCCGCGGAAACAGCCGCCACGCCTGCGCAGCGCAAAAAACGCGGGCTTGGCCAGCGGATTGCCGGTTTATTTCAATAGCCTCCAGCGGTTACACTGGCGCCACCGCCCGCCGCATTGCCGCGCGGGCCGGTCTCCGCAACACGGCGCAACACGGCGCAACAGGCAAGAGAGAGCACGATGGGCAGGATCATGGACCGGCTGCTGCACCTGCGCAGCCTGCGCCGCTGGCGCGCAGCCGCTGAAGAGTCGGCCCGCGCGCCGCTGTCTGAATTGCGCCGCCAGCGCAATCAGGCCCGCCAGCTGCGCACCCATCTGGACCGGCTGATCCACACCGCCGACGGCCGTCTGGCGCTGCCGCAGATCGGCTCCTCCTTCTTTCCCCGCCCGCATGGCACAGACTGGTCCTGGCGCCCGGAACTGTGGCGCGGACCGCTGCCGGAACGCGGGCTGTCCTCGGTGCCCGCCAAGGCCCGGCTGGGCGATGAGGTGCAGCTGTTCCACGATTGCGCCTTTTCCGAGCTGACCCTGCGCCAGCTGCGCAACACCCGCGAAGAGGATCTCGCCCCTTTCGGCCTGCGCATGGATGTGTTCAAATTCGACGGCTCGTTCCTGTCGCTGGTCATCGACCTGCCGCCGGCCGCTGCCGATGGTATCACCCGGCAGCACCTGCTGCGGATCGACAGCATCATCGAATCCGAAAAGCCGATCGAGATTTTCGCCCGGCTCAACATCCAGCACGGCCCCAATACCGAACAGATCGTGCGCGAGCTGCCGCAGGAGGAAAAGAACATCGTGGCGGAGTTCGACCTGGCCTATTCCAAGCTGAACGAAAAGCGGATCGAAAAGATCTGGCTTGATCTGATATTCGAAGCACCTGATCTGAACCAGGTGATCCTGCGCGACCTGACCTTCTCGCGCCACCGCCGCGCCGCGATCTGAGGACCCTGCCCCATGAGCGATCTGTCACTGACCAAAATCCGCTTCCGCAACGGCATCTGGGAGGGCCGGATCAGCAACGCCCCCGCCAGCGGCGCGCGGCCGGAGATTTCCGTGATGTTCCAGGATCAGCCGGTCGCCGATGCAAAATTGGACGAAGGCCAGGCAGGCGGCGAATGGCTGATCTCGGTGCCGGTCCCCGCCGAAGCATTGGCCGACGGGGTGCAGACTTTTGTGATCTTTGATGCCGCGGACAGCACCCGGCTGGGCGATTTCACCCTGATCGCCGGCGAGGCCGTGGCGGACGATCTGCGCGCCGAAGTCGAATTGCTGCGGGCAGAACTCGACATGCTGAAACGCGCCTTCCGCCGCCACTGCCTGGAAACCACCTGAGCGCGGTTACGCCAGCGTCTGAAAATGCTCTGCCAGCACCTGCATCAGCCTGGCATGCGGGATTGGCCCATAGCTGGCCCGCGCAACACCTGCCTGCCGCGCGGTTTCCAGCGTGATGCCGCGCATCATCGTGTTGACCGGAAGGCGGGCGCTTTCGCAGATCTGCGCAATCAGATCCGGATCGCTCAGCCCGGGGATAAAGAACCCGCTGGCCCCCGCCTCGGCATAGGCGGCGCCGCGCTCCAGCGCCTCGCTGAGCAGACCAGCGTGCTTCGAGGCATCCTTTTCCTTCAGAAACAGATCAGTGCGGGCATTGACGAAAATGTCCGCACTGGCAGCCCGTACTGCGGCAACCCGCCGGGCCTGTTCTTCGATGCTGTAAAAGCCGTCACCGCCGACCACCTGGTCCTCAAAGTTCAGCCCCACCGCGCCGGTCTCTGCCAGCCGCTTCACATTGGCGGTCAGCTGCTCCGGCGCGCGGGCATAACCGCCTTCGAAATCAATGGTCACCGGCAGGCCGGTCGCGGCAATGATGCGTTCGGCATTGCCCAGAACAAACTCCAGCGGGATCTGCTCGCCATCGGCAAAGCCCTGCGCCGCGGCCACCGGATGGCTGCCGGTTGCCAGGGCCGCGGCCCCCGCCCCGGCAATCGCCTTGGCGCTGCCTGCGTCCCAGATATTATACAGCACCACCGGGTTGCCCGGCTGATGCAGCGCCGCAAAAGCCGCCGCGCGTTCGGAATATGTCATGCAGAAATCCTCTGTTTGTAACTTGTCTCAATTTCGATCAGCCGCTGCTTGCGCCACAGCCCGCCGCCGTAGCCGGTCAGCGATCCATCCGCCGACAGCACCCGGTGGCAGGGCACCACCAGCGCCAGCTGATTGCTGCCATTGGCCCGCGCCACCGCCCGCGCCGCCGAGGCCCGGCCCAGCTCCCGCGCGATCTGCGAATAGCTGCGGGTCTCGCCTGCCGGGATGGTCAGCAGATAGCGCCAGACTTCGCGTTCAAACGCAGTGCCGTGCAGCGCCAGCGGGGTCTGGAAATCCGCGCCCTCACCCGCAAAAAACCGGCGCAGCTCTTCGGCAATCTGCTCGGTCGGGGGCGGACGGCCGAAACCCAGGCCGCCGGGCTGCGCCTTTTGCAGCTTGACCACTTCCCGCGGCAGCGCCTTGCGGTCGGCAAATTCCAGCAGATGCAGCTGGTGGCGGCAGCTGATCGCAATCATCGCGCCCAGCGGCGTGTCGATCCAGTCGGCCAAGAGCAGCGCATCCTTGCGGAACGCCCCGGGCGCAATCCCCACCAGTTTCGCAAAGGCCGCGCGGAAGGCGCTGGCAGACTCGAAGCCAGCGTCAATCTGCGCTGCAATCACCGGCTCGCCCGCCTTCAGCGCGGTAAAGCCTTCGCGCAGCCGCCGCTGCCGGGCCATTTCCAGAAAGGTCATGCCGAAATGCCGCTTGAATGCCCGCCGCACAGTGGACGCATCCAGCCCCATCCGCAGCAGATCGCCCTCGCCCCAGCGGTACGCCGGGCGGTCCTCCAGCCGCGCCAGCAGGCGCTGCACCACCGGGTCATCCCCGGCAGCGGCGGCCAGCGGCTTGCAGCGCTTGCAGGCGCGGAACCCCGCCTCAATGCAGGCGCCGGGGGTGGCATGGAACCGGCAGTTCTCGAACTTGGGCTTGCGCGCCGGGCAGCTCAGCCGGCAGAAGATACCGGTGGAGGTCACACCGACATAGGCGCGCCCCTCGTAAGCCGCGTCACGGCTGATCAGCGCTTGGTACAGTGTCCGGGAATCAGGCAGGTCAAACATCATGGGGCGAGCATAGACCAACCTGTCCGTTCAGTACGCCGGAGATCGGGCGTTGATTTTCATATTCGGCTGATCTGCCCGGAGCTCACGCACGGCGGGCAACGGCTGTTGCCGCCTGGCCAAGGATGAAGACCCCGGCGGCGCCAATGATGGCACCGGCAACCCGGTTCAGCTTTTGCAAGGCGCCGGCCTGCGTCATCATCGTCCGGGCGCCCGAGGCCAGCAGCGCATAGGGCAGCAGCGTCACAAACAGCACCGCAACGGTCAGCACGCTCAGCGCGGCCCATTGCGACACCCCCACCGCTTCCAGATCAATGACGGTTGGCAGCAGGGCGAGATAGAAGATGATCGTCTTGGGATTGCCCAGCGTCAGCGCAAACCCCGACAGGAACGTCTTGAGCCCGCGGCGGTTGCCGGCCTTGCGCACAAGGGTCAGGCCGGCCTCGTTGCGCCAGAACTTACTGGCCAGGTAAACCAGATACAGGCCGCCCAGCACCTTGATCGCCAGCAGCGCGCCCGAGAACAGCTGCGCGATCGCAGCCAGGCCTGCAATGGCAATGGTCAGATAGACCACATCGCCCAGCGCAATGCCCGCCAGAAAGAACAGCGACACCTGCAGGCCATTGCCAAGGGATTGCCCGACCAGACCCGCCACACCCGGACCGGGAATGACAGCCGCGATAGACAGAGCGACGGAATAGGCGATGAGCGGAGCCAGTAAATCCATTGGAACAATCCTGAATGCAATTTCTGCGCGACTCTACCAAGGTTTTTGCGCCTGGCAAGCCGGAGAAAATATCCCGGCAGACATTGCTTTTGGCGGACTGCGCCCCTTTCCCCTCCGGGTGTTGCGCCGCCGCCGTACGCCCCCTTCACCCGATTCTCAGATATTCGCGGCATACTCCTCTCTGATCGAGATCACCCGCCATGCCCCATGCGCATGGGCCATGATACGAGGCGCAGGCATCTGTGTGGCTGCCTGCGCAACACCCGGAGACCGGCCCCGATAATAAGGGGGTCGTTCAGGAACTCCTGTCCGAGCAGGCCCCGCGGGGTCTGTCCAACTCCCCCCGGCGGCGCCGCCATCCTTCACCGGATCAAGGCTGCACCAGAAGGACCGGAAACGGAATGGAACCGCCCAGGCGATACGCCCGGGCGGCTGTACCTGCTGCATGAAAAAGGCCGCCCTAGGGCGGCCTTTTCAAAACTCATTGCTGCGGGCCTCAGTTCGGCCCCAGCGCCACCAGGCCTTTCAGGATGTCGATGGCATAGGCCAGCTGGTAGTCCTCCTCGCGCAGCTCGGCGGCTTTTTCGGCCTTCTCGCGGTCGGCTTCGATCTGGCGGATCTCATCCTCGCTCAGGCTGTCATTGTTCAGGCGGCCGCGCAGATCGGCTTCGGAGCGCGAGCGGCGGGCCGGGCTGGCCTCTTCCTCTTCCGCAGCGGCTTTGCGGCGCGGCTGCTGAACCACGATGTCCGGGCTGACACCCAGCGCCTGGATCGAACGGCCCGACGGCGTGTAATAGCGCGCGGTGGTCAGACGCATCGCGCCGTCGCCCTTCAGCGGCATCACCGTCTGCACCGATCCCTTGCCGAACGACTTGGTGCCGATCACGATAGCGCGGCGGTGGTCCTGCAGCGCTCCGGCCACAATCTCCGAGGCCGAGGCCGAACCGCCATTGATCAGCACCACAATCGGCTTGCCCTTGGCCAGATCGCCCGGGGTTGCGTTGAACCGCTCGCCGTCCTCGGGGTCGCGGCCGCGGGTCGAGACGATCTCGCCCGATTCCAGGAAGCTGTCCGCCACCTTGATCGCCTGGGTCAGCAGCCCGCCCGGGTTGTTGCGCAGGTCCAGCACGATGCCGTTGACACTCTCCATGCCGCCGGCCTCCTCGATCTGCTTCTTCAGGTTTTCCTCAAGGTTCGGCGTGGTCTGGTCGTTGAAGGTGGTGATCCGCATCACCACGGTGTCGCCTTCGGTGCGGCTGCGCACCGCGGTCAGCTTGATGGTGTCGCGGATGATCGAGACATCAAACGGCTCCGCCTCGCCTTCGCGCACTACGGTGATCACAATCTCGGATCCGACCGGCCCGCGCATCAGCTCCACGGCCTCGTCCAGCGACAGGCCCAGCACGCTTTCGCCGTCCACATGGGTGATGAAATCGCCGGCTTCCATCCCGGCCTCATCCGCCGGGGTGCCATCGATCGGAGAGACAACTTTGACAAAACCCTCTTCCTGGGTGACTTCAATCCCCAGGCCGCCGAATTCGCCGCGGGTCTGCACCCGCATGCTGGCCGCGTCATCCGGCGACAGATAGCTGGAATGCGGATCCAGCGAGGTCAGCATGCCGCCGATCGCCGCCTCGATCAGCTCCTTCTCGTCGACCTCCTCGACATATTGCGCGCGGATGCGCTCGAAGATGTCGCCGAACAGGTCCAGCTGCTCATAGACGTTTGCCTCGCCCGCGCCCTCCTGCGCCAGCAGAGGACCCGCGACATAGGTTGTTGCAACAATCCCTGCCAGCGTGCCGCCAATGGCCGCCATCGCAAATTTTTTCATCAAGCCTTCATCCACCTTTTCCAGTGCGGAACCATGTTTCCGGGTCCACCGGGCTGTTGTCCATTCTTACTTCTATATAGAGCGTTTCTGTCCGGTCAGTTCCACCCCCTTCACCGCTAAGTGACAGAATTGCATCCGGCTTGGGGTTTTCGCCGCTCATCAATCCAACCGGGGTGCCCGCGGGGATCACCTGGCCTGCTTCGCCGAACACCTCGGCCAGGCCGGAGAGCACAAACAGGGTGTCCGGCTGCGGCTCCAGAATCACCACATTGCCCAGATCCAGAAGCGGCCCGCGGTAGCGGATGGTGGCGGCGGCCGGCGCCGTGACCAGGGCGCGGGGGCGGGCCGCAATCAGCAGGCCGGGGCGGGCAATGCCCGCCGCATCCCGCGCGCCGTAGCCGCGCAGCAGCAGCCCTTCGACCGGCAGCGGCAGGCTGCCGCGCAGCTCGCTGATGTCGGCGCTGGTCCCGGCAATGTCCCCGCTGGCAATCTCGGCCAAACCATCGGCAAAGCCCGACAGCGTCTCGGTCGAGGATATCAGGATCGCGGTGCGCACCGGATCGGCGGTGAACCGCTTGGGCAATGTGGTGCGGTCGGCAATCGCGGTGGACAGCTGCACCCGCGCGGACTGCACGCCCGCCAGCCCTTCCTCCAGCGTGCTGGCCGCGTTCTGCTGCAGCAGCCGCAAGGACTGAACCTCGTCCAGATCCGCCTTCAGCATCTGCGCCCTGGCGTGCAAGGCCGGGGTCACCTCGGCCAGCATCATCGCCGACCGCGCCGCCCCCAATGGCCCCGAAGGATGCACCAACAGGACCGGCGGCGGCGAGGTTTCAATGGTCTGGATAATGCCCAGAAGCCCCGAGACCTCGCCTTGCCGCGCCGCCAGCTGGGCGCTCAGCTGCGCCTCGCGCCGCGCCACCCGGCGCAGGCCATCACGCATCGCCGCCAGCCCGGCCTCAAAGGCCTGCACAGTTGCGGTCAGCGCTTTCACCCGGTCGCGCGAGCTGCCGGTCTCCTGCAACTGCACCGAGGCCCTCTCCAGCTGCGCCGCCGCCTCCCGCGCGGCCTGGCCCGGGTCCGCAACCGCCTGCAGCGGCGCCCCCAGCAGGGCCAGCAGCAAAAGGCCCGCCCGCAGCGTCATGACAGCAGGCTCTTCCCGGTCATTTCTGCCGGTTTTTCCAGCCCCATCAGCTCCAGTATGGTCGGCGCCAGATCCGCCAGCCGGCCGTTGCGCAGTGTCGCGCCCTCCGGCCCGCCGACCAGTGCCACCGGCACCAGGTTCAGCGTATGCGCGGTATGGGTGCCGCCGGTGTCCGGGTCCACCATCACCTCGCAATTGCCGTGATCGGCGGTGACAATCATCGCCCCGCCCGCCTTTTCCAGCGCTTCCACCACCTGCGCCAGGCCGCGGTCCACCGCTTCACAGGCCAGCATCGCCGCCTTCAGATCGCCGGTATGGCCAACCATATCAGGGTTGGCGTAATTGGTCACAATCAGGTCATAGCCCGCCTCGATTGCTTCAATGAACTTCTCCGTCACCTCCGGCGCGCTCATCTCCGGCTGCAAATCATAGGTCGCCACATTCGGCGACTTCGGCATGAATCTGTCTTCGCCCTCTTCCGGCTCTTCCTTGCCGCCGTTGAGGAAGAACGTCACATGCGGATATTTCTCGGTCTCCGCCAGCCGGAACTGGCGCTTGCCCTGTTTGGCCACCCAGGCGCCCAGCGTGTTGACGATGGCCGCCTTGGGATAGCAGGTGGTCATGTAACTGCTATGGCTGTCGGAATATTCCACCATGCCCAGCAATGCGGCCAGGTCCGGGCGGGGGCCGGTGTCGAACTCATCAAAGCCCGGCTCGCCGATGGCGCGCAGGATCTCCCGCGCGCGGTCGGCGCGGAAGTTGAGGCAGAAGAACCCGTCGCCGTCCTTCACGCCCTGATAGCCCGCCAGCACGGTGGCGGCGATGAATTCATCGGTTTCCGACTGGTTATAGGCATGGTCCACTGCACCATGGGCATTCAGCCCCGGCCGCCCCTTGGCGTGGATCATCGCGTCATAGGCCTCGCTCACCCGGCCCCAGCGGTTGTCGCGGTCCATCGCGAAATAGCGCCCGGTGACGGTGGCAATCCGCGCGCCTGCGGGCAGTTTCTCCTCCAGCCGGCGGAAGTGGCGGAAGGCCGATTTCGGCGCCACGTCGCGGCCGTCGGTGATCGCATGCAGCCAGACCGGCACCCCGGCCTCGTGAATGGCCTTCACCGCCGCCAGGATGTGGCTGATATGCCCGTGCACGCCGCCGTCAGAGACCAGCCCCATCAGATGCGCCGCGCCGCCGCTTTCCTTGAGCCGGGCGATGAACGCCAGCAGGGCTTCGTTTTCAAAGAACGAGCCGTCCTCGATCGCCAGGTCGATCTGGCCCAGATCCATCGCCACCACCCGGCCCGCGCCGATATTGGTGTGGCCGACTTCGGAATTGCCCATCTGCCCGGTCGGCAGCCCCACGTCCGGCCCGTGGGTGATCAGCCTGGCCGCCGGCCCTTTGGCCATGATCGCATCAAAGGCCGGGGTCTGCGCCAGATAGGGCGCGTTTGCCTTGCCCGGCTCGCCACTGCCCCAGCCGTCAAGAATGCACAGGACAACGGGTTTGGGTGCGGTCATGGGGTAGCTCCTGGGCAAGGCAGTGTTCGCAAGCCTTCTAACGCCTCGCCGCGCCGGGGTGAACCGGCATTCCTGCCACAGTTGGCGTTATCAGGGCCGCTGCCGTGCTGCTGTGCCCCCGCTCTGCGCTTCATCTTTCCCCAAATACTCACTTCCCCGGTCCGCGCCCCGCGCCGCCGCCCGGGCTCTGCGGCGTCAGCAGATGCCGGAGCAGCGCCACCGGATGGGCGCGCAAGGACAGCCGCATGGCGACGTAATCCTCGACCACCTCCTCGCCCAGCCCCATCTGCGGCAGGTCGGCTTCCGGCTCGCAGATCCCCTCCCCCTCCAGCTCGCGGGCAAACAGCGGCAGCGGCTTGCGGGCGGTGATCGCCTTGGCCGCCCACAGGGCCTCGCGCCGGTTGAGGCCGAGGGCGGCAAAGGCATCGGCCTCCGCCAGCCGCGCGATCACCGGCGGCGCGATGCCGGCCTTGCGCCAGACGTCCTCGACCTCGGTATAGCCATTGCCGCGCGCCGCCGTCAGCCAGGCCGCGTCCTCATCCCGCAGCCCCTTGACCTGCCGAAGCCCCAGCCGCAGCGCCAGGCCGCCAGACCCGTCCGGCTCCATCACATTGTCCCAGTAGGAACTGTTGATGCAGACCGGGCGCACCTCGACCCCGTGCGCGCGGGCGTCCCGCACGATCTGCGCGGGCGCGTAGAACCCCATCGGCTGCGCATTCAGCAGCGCGCAGGCAAAAATGCCGGGGTGGTGGCATTTGATCCAGGCCGAGGCATAGACCAGCAGCGCGAAACTGGCGGCATGGCTTTCGGGAAAGCCGTAGGAGCCGAACCCCTCGATCTGGGAAAAGCAGCGTTCGGAGAATGCGGCGTCATAGCCGTTCTGCGCCATGCCGCGCAGGAACAGGCTGCGGAACTCGCTGACATTGCCATGCTTCTTGAAGGTCGCAAGCGACCGCCGCAGCCGGTCGGCCTGTTCCGGCGAAAACCCCGCGCCGACGATGGCGATCTGCATCGCCTGCTCCTGAAACAGCGGCACGCCAAGGGTCTTGCCCAGCACCTCGCCCAGCGCGTCGGAGGGGAAATGCACCGGCTCCTCGCCATTGCGGCGGCGGATATAGGGGTGCACCATGTCGCCCTGGATCGGGCCGGGGCGGACGATGGCGACCTCGATCACCAGATCATAGAAATTGCGCGGCTGCATCCGCGGCAAAAAGTTCATCTGCGCCCGGCTCTCGACCTGGAACACCCCGATGCTGTCGGCCCGGCACAGCATGGTGTAGACCGCCGGATCCTCCGGCGGCAGGGTGGCGAGGCTGTAATCCAGCTGGTGATGCTGCTGCATCAGATCAAACGCCTTGCGGATGCAGGTGAGCATCCCCAGCGACAGCACATCGACCTTGAGGATGCCCAGCGTGTCGATGTCGTCCTTGTCCCAGCAAATCACCGTGCGCCCCTCCATGGTGGCGTTCTCGATCGGCACCAGCTCGTCCAGCCTTCCTTGGGTGATGACAAAGCCGCCCACATGCTGGCTCAGGTGGCGGGGGAAGCCGATGATCTCCTCCACCAGCTGCATCGTCAGCTGCAGGCGGCGGCTGGAGGGGTCGAGGCCGATTTCGCGCATCCGCTCGGCCTCCACCCCCTTGGCACTGAAGACCCCCCACAGCTGAGAGCTGAGCGCCGAGATGGTGTCCTCGGTCAGCCCCATGGCGCGGCCCACCTCGCGGATCGCGCGCTTGCCGCGGTAGTGGATCACCGTGGCGCAGAGCCCTGCGCGGTGGCGGCCGTAGCGTTCATAGATCCACTGGATCACCTCCTCGCGCCGTTCGTGTTCGAAATCGACGTCAATGTCGGGCGGCTCGTCGCGGGCTTCACTGACGAAACGCTCGAACACCATGGTGCCCAGTTCCGGGCTGACCGAGGTGACGCCGAGGCAGTAGCAGACCACCGAATTCGCCGCCGAGCCGCGCCCCTGGCACAGGATCCCGCGGGAGCGGGCAAAGGCGACGATGTCGCGCACGGTCAGGAAATAGGGGTCGTATTTCAGCTTGCCGATCAGCGCCAGCTCATGCTCCAGCAGGCCGCGCACCCGCTCCGGCGCGCCGCCGGGATAACGCCAGCTGAGGCCCTCTTCGGCCAGCCGCCGCAGCCGCTGCGGCGGGGTTTCACTGCCGCGGCCCTCGTCCGGGTAGTCATAGCGCAGTTCGTCCAGCGAGAAGGCCAGCTGCGCCGCCAGCCGGGCGGCATTGTCCACCGCGTCTTCATAGCCGCGGAACAGGCGGCGCATTTCCGCCCCGGAGCGCAGCCGCTGCTCGCCATTGGCCATGGCAGCGCGGCCCAGATCCTCCACCTTGCGGCGCAGGCGGATGGCGGTCAGCACATCGCCGAGGCGGCGGCGGCGGCCGTGATGCATCTTTGGCGCGGCGCTGGCCAGCAGCGGCAGGTTCAGATGCCTGGCGAGATCCGCGAGCTGCGCAAACCGGGCCCGGTCGCCGCCATCATAGGCAGGCGCCATCAGCAGATGCATACGGGGGCCGAAGCGCCGCGTCAGCCCGTCCATATGCGGCCCCCATCCGCCCGCGCCGCAAGGCGTCTGTCCCGCCTGCGGCAGCAGCAGCAGGTGCAAACCCTCTGCGAATTCCATCAGGTCGGACAGGCGGAGCATACAGCTGCCTTTTTCCGCCCTCAGCCGCCCAATGGACAGCAGCCGCGTCAGGCTGCCCCAGCCCGCCCGGGTCTGCGGCAAGGCAATCACCTGCGGCGCATCGGCGAAGATCAGCCGCGCCGCCGGGAGCAGCCGCGGCACCTCATAGACAGGGAAGGAGGGCGGCGGCGCCAGCGTTTCAGGCCGCGGCGGGCCGATCGGGGCGTTCCGCCGGTCCCAGACCCGCCGCTCCTGCACCCTTCGGGCAATGTCGCGGCATTCCGCATGGGCGCGCACGATGCCCGCCACCGAGTTCTCGTCGGCAATCGCAACCGCGCCGATGCCCAGCTCCAGCGCGCGGGTCACATACTCCTCCGGGTGGGACGCCCCGGTGAGGAAGGTGAAGTTGGACAGGCAGGCGAATTCGGCAAACATGAGTCGCATGATATTCCCGTTTTGTTCCCATGTGGAGTCATGCTGCGGAGATCTGCCGGCAGGCGCTGCCGCGCCGCGCATCAGCGCGGCGCCCGGCCCAACAGCCGGAGGGCATTTTCAATGCCTGCGCGGCGGGCGGGAGCCCTCGGTCCCTCTGCGGGATGCGCAAGATCCGGGTCGATTGCGCCCGCTCGAATACGGCATGGTCCCATCAGAAAAGGAGAAAAACATGACCAGAATCACTGCCCTGCCCACAGACCTTGTCCGCGCCCTGCAGGATGGCGGCCCCGATGCCCACGGCCAGATACCGGAGCGCACGGTGTCCGACGGCGGCAGCAACCCCTGCCGCCACTGCCTGCAATACATCCCCGAAGGTGCGGGCATGCTGATTCTCGCCCACCGCCCCTTCCCCGAGGCGCAGCCCTATGCCGAGACCGGGCCCATTTTCCTGTGCGCCGGCCATTGCGCGCGGCATCAGGGCGAGGCGGTGCCGGAAGTTCTGGAGCGCGCGCCCGACTATCTGATCAAGGGCTACAGCGCCGGTCACCGGATCGTTTACGGCACCGGCATTGTCATTCCGCAGGCGGAGATGATGGCGCGGGCCGAGGCGATTTTTGCGGACGAGCGGGTCAACTACATCCACATCCGGTCGTCGCGCAACAACTGCTATCAGGCGCGGATTGACCGGGAGTGAATTGGCGTTGAGGACAAGATCGGCAGCTTAACTGCAGAAAGCTGAGGGCTGCGTCTGCCTGGGCTGGCGCGAATGCGCCTGCCGGGCGGCAGGCCGGCGCAGCCCGGCCTGCCGCCCGGGCAGAACAGGCATTCTAATCACTCACGCTAATCACTCAGGCGGATTTCGTCAGCGACAGGAAGACATCCTCCAGATCGGCTTCCTCGGTCTTCACGTCGCGGATGCTGATGCCTGCCGCATGGACCGCGGCCAGCACCTCCTCGGCGCTGGTCAGACGGCTGCGGTAGCGCAGCACCACGGCGCCGTCCTCGCGCAGCTCGGCCTCGATGCCTGCGCCCTGCGGCAGCCCCGTCACCGGCGCCGCGGGATGGACCACCATGGCCTTGGCATCCAGCCGGCCCAAGAGGCTGGCCTTGGAATCCCGCGCCACAACCGCACCCTGGCTGATGATGGCGATCTCGTCGCACATCTCCTCGGCCTCCTCCAGGTAATGGGTGGTGAGGATGATGGTCATGCCTTGCGCGTTCAGCTTGCGGATGTTTTCCCACAGCATCTGGCGCAGCTCGATATCGACGCCCGCGGTGGGTTCGTCCAGCACCAGCACCGAGGGGTGGTGCACCAGCGCCTTGCCCAGAAGCAGCCGCCGCCGCATGCCGCCCGACAGGGTGCGCGCATAGGCCTCTGCCTTGTCCTCCAGCCCGATCATCCGCAGGATCTCGTCGCTGTGGCGCTCGGATCTGGGCACGCCGTAAAGGCCCGCCTGCACCTCCAGCGCGCCGCGCGGGGTGAAAAAGGGATCCAGGTTCAGCTCCTGCGGCATGACGCCGATGGCGGCGCGGCTCTGGCGCGGGTTTGCGTCCTGGTCAAACCCCCAGATCGACACCTTGCCCGAAGTCTTGCGCACCAGGCCTGCCAGGATGTTGATCAGCGTCGACTTGCCGGCACCGTTGGGCCCCAGAAGGCCAAAAACTGACCCGCGCGGCACCGTGAGGTCGACATCTTTCAGCGCGTGTTTCTCCGGCTGGCCTTTGCGGCCCTTGTAGATTTTGCGCAAAGCCTCAATGCGGATTGCATCGCTTGTCATCGCCGCTCTTGCCCCCGGTTTTTGCTTGGCTCATAAAAGCGCCTAGCCGAAAAGTGAAAGGACTGCCAGCCATGAGCACCGAAGCGCCGGAAACCAAGACCGTGAACAGCCGCAAGGTGGCCTGCGACGGCAGCGAGGGCGCGCTGGGGCATCCGCGGGTCTATCTGCTGATCCCCGAGGAAGAGGGATTTGTGGAATGCCCCTATTGCGACTGCAAATACATCTACGAGGACGCGGCCAAGGCGGCGGAGTGATCCGGGCCTTCCGCCTGTCAGATGACGGCGCAGGCTGCGGCTGATGGCACAGCTTCTGATCGTCTATCACAGCCGCACAGGCGGCAGCCGCCAGATGGCGGAGGCCGCGTATGAGGCCGCGCGCGGTGAGACCGAGGCCATCCTGAAGCGGGCCGAGGACGCCGGGCCACTGGATCTGCTGGCGGCGGCTGGCTATATCTTCTGCGCGCCGGAAAACCTGGCGGCGCTGTCCGGCCAGATGAAGGAATTTTTCGACCGCTGTTATTACCCGGTGCTGGGGCGCCTCAACGGCCGCCCTTATGCGCAGATGGTCTGCGCCGGTTCGGACGGGGAAAACGCCGCCCGCCAATGCGCGCGGATCGCCACCGGCTGGCGCCTGAAGGACGTGCAGGAGCCGCTGATCATCTGCACCCATGCGCAGACGCCCGAGGCGATCCTGGCAGAAAAGGTGATCCCGGAGGATCAGCTGGAGCGCTGCCGCGAGCTGGGGATGGCCTTGGGCGCGGGGCTGGCGATGGGGGTGTTTTAACTAACCTGCTGCCAGCTGCGGAGGGACGCGCCCGGGCCTGGGAGGGCGTTCGCACGGCGTCTGGCTGCCCTTGCCCTTAGAAAATTACCAGCGCTGCGTGTGCTGAAACGTTGCAAAGCGCCCTCCTGGGGGGAGGGTCGGGCGCGGCCCGGGCTTGCAGCCCGTGCCAAGGCATTGAGTGGCCCCCGCGCCAAACTCGCAATTGCCCTTCCCCGCAGGATCACCGATAACCGGGAAACAGAACACGAACGGATTTCCAACGGGAGCGCGACAGGCCATGAGCGGGACACAATTCGGCAAGGGCTGCCATCTGCATCTGATCGACGGCTCGGCCTTCATCTTCCGCGCCTATCACGCGCTGCCGCCGTTGACCCGCAAATCCGACGGGCTGCCGATCGGCGCGGTGGCGGGGTTCTGCAACATGCTGTTCAAGCAGGTCGAGGACAACAAAGGCCCCGATGCGCCGACCCATGTGGCGGTGATCTTCGACTATTCCGGCAAGTCGTTCCGCAATGAGATGTACGACCAGTACAAGGCCAACCGCCCGCCGGCGCCGGAGGATCTGGTGCCGCAGTTCCCGCTGACCCGCGAGGCGACCCGCGCGTTCAACATCGCCTGCAAGGAAGTCGAAGGGTATGAGGCCGACGACATCATCGCCACCCTGGCGCATCAGGCGCGCGATGCCGGCGGGCGGGTGACCATCATCTCCTCGGACAAGGACCTGATGCAGCTGGTCGGCGGCGGCGTCGAGATGCTGGACGCGATGAAGAACAAGCGCATCGACAGCGACGGCGTGGTGGAGAAGTTCGGCGTCGGCCCCGACCGGGTGGTGGATGTGCAGGCGCTGGCCGGCGACAGCGTTGACAACGTGCCGGGCGCACCGGGGATCGGGATCAAGACCGCGGCGCTCCTGATCAATGAATTCGGCGATCTGGAGAGCCTGCTGGACCGCGCCGAGGAGATCAAGCAGCCCAAGCGCCGCCAGACCCTGATCGAGAACCGCGAACAGATCGAGCTGAGCAAAAAACTGGTGCAGCTGGATTGCAGCATGGAGCTGGATTTCACCCTGGATGATCTGGAGGTGATGGAGCCGGATGCGGAAACCCTGCTGACCTTCCTGTCGGAGATGGAATTCCGCACCCTGACCAAGCGGCTGGCCGATCAGCTGGGCATGGATGCGCCGGCAATCCCGGAATCCCCCGCCGCCGCCGCGGCCGCCGCGGCAGCGCCGGAAGCGGTGCCGTTCGACAAGGAAAAGTACGAATGCATCCGCGACGGGGCGGGTTTGCAAACCTGGGTCGACCGTATCCGCCGGCGCGGCTGGGTGGCGGTGGATACCGAAACCACGGGCCTGAATGAAATGGTCGTCGATCTGGTCGGCATTTCGCTGTGTGTCGAACCGGGCGAGGCCTGTTACATCCCCTTGGCGCATAAGGCCGGGGGCGATGATCTGTTCGGCGGCGAGGGACTGTCCGAGGGGCAGATGCCCTTGGAAGAGGCTGTCGCAATGCTGAAGGGCGTTCTGGAGGATCCGGCGGTCCTGAAGATCGGCCAGAACATGAAATACGACGCCAAGATCCTGCATCGCTATGGCGTCGATGTGGCGCCCATTGATGACACCATGCTGATGTCCTATGCGCTGCACGCCGGCATGCACGGGCATGGCATGGATACGCTGTCGGAACGGTATCTGGACCACACGCCGATCCCGATCAAGCCGCTCTTGGGGTCCGGCAAATCGGCGATCACCTTTGACAAGGTCGCGATTGATGACGCGGTGCCCTATGCGGCGGAGGATGCCGACATCACCCTGCGCCTGTGGCAGACTTTCAAGCCGCAGCTGCATCAGGAGCGGGTGACCACGGTCTATGAGACGCTGGAACGGCCGCTGGTGCCGGTGCTGGCGGATATGGAGCGCAACGGCATCAAGGTGGACCGCGACACGCTGAGCCGGATGTCCAACGCCTTTGCCCAGAAGATGGCGGCGCTGGAGGCGGAAATCCATGAGCTGGCGGGACAGACCTTCAATGTCGGCTCGCCCAAGCAGCTGGGCGAGATCCTGTTTGACAAGATGGGGATCGAGGGCGGCAAGAAGGGCAAGACCGGCGCCTATGCCACCGGTGCCGATATCCTCGAGGATCTGGCAACGGAACACGACCTGCCCGCGCGGGTGCTGGACTGGCGGCAGCTCTCGAAGCTGAAATCGACCTACACCGATGCGCTGCAGGACCACATCAACCCGGACACCGGCCGGGTGCATACGTCCTATGCCCAGACCGGCGCCAGCACCGGGCGGATGGCCTCGACCGATCCGAACCTGCAGAATATCCCCGTGCGCACCGAGGAAGGCCGCCGCATCCGCGAGGCCTTTGTCGCGGAAGAGGGCAATGTGCTGTTGTCGCTCGACTACAGCCAGATCGAACTGCGCATTCTGGCCCATATGGCCGGAATCGATGCGCTGAAACAGGCCTTTTCCGAGGGCCAGGACATTCACGCGATGACCGCTTCGGAGATGTTCGACGTACCGCTGGAGGAGATGACACCGGAGATCCGCCGTCAGGCCAAGGCGATCAACTTTGGTGTGATCTACGGCATCTCCGGCTTTGGCCTGGCGCGCAACCTGCGGATTCCGCGCAAGGATGCGCAGGGCTTCATCGACCGCTATTTCGAGCGCTTCCCGGGGATCCGCAAATACATGGACCGCACCGTCGAATTCGCCAAGGAGCACGGCTATGTGCAGACCCTGTTCGGGCGTAAGATCCACACCGCCGAGATCAACGCCAAAGGTCCCAAGGCGGGCTTTGCCAAACGCGCGGCGATCAATGCGCCGATCCAGGGCACAGCCGCCGATGTGATCCGCCGGGCGATGATCCGGATGCCAAGCGCGATTGCCCATCTGCCCGCGCGGATGCTGTTGCAGGTGCACGATGAACTGCTGTTCGAAGTGCCGGAAGCGGCGGTGGAGGAAACCATCGAAACCGCCCGCCGGGTGATGGAAACCGCTGCCGATCCGGCAGTGCATCTGGACGTGAAACTGGTGGTGGACGCAGGCCGCGGCCGGAACTGGGCCGAGGCGCACTAAGCCGGCCCGCCACCCCGCCGCGGCGGTGGAATGCTCCCGCCCGGCTTCGATCTGGTGATCTCATCCCGTTGGGCCGGGCGCCGCTGGCGCGGCGTGAAAAGGGGCGCCAGGCTGCCTCTCCCGGCCAAGGAGCCGTCAGGCTCCGCGCAGACTGCGCGGCTTGCCCTTGCGGGCCTCTCAGCCCCAACCTGCGCCTTACCGGCAGCAGCCGGCGCAATCAGGGCAGCAACCGGGCCAAGACGCATCGGGCAAAGCTGCTTGGGGCTGAGGTGCATTGACATCCGGCAGGCCGGCTGGGAAGTCTTTTGCCGGTCCGGCCGCAGGAGCCGCCGGACCGGGATTCTGATCAATTATTCCGGTGCAAGACATTGAAGAATATTATCTTTGCCAGCTTTCTGGCAGCCGCGGGCGGCTGCGCGCATCACATCAAGCCTGCGGTCACGCATTACAATGGCGACAGCGTGACCATTGCAACGCCGCAGCATCACAAGCGCCGCTGGGCGCTGGCCGCCGCCACCGGCGAAGCGGAGCGGGTCTGCCAGATGGGCCACGGCAAGCATGCCGAACATGCCTCGGTCCGCAAAGCTCCGGCAGAGCGCAGGAATTTCGATCTGTTTCTCTGCCTGAACTGACGGCGCCGCCCGCCGCGGCAGCGGCGCCCGGCCCAACCGGTGCGGCGGCATCTTCGATGCAGCCTGCAGCGGGCGGGAGCCTGCCCCGGCCCGGCCGGCCGGCTGCGGCTCAGCGCATCCAGCCGAGGCTGTCTTCGGTGCGCCGGGTCGAGGGTGTGTATTCGGCGCTGATCCAGCCGTCATAGCCGCTGGCGTCGATGGCGGCGAACAGCTGCTGGAAATCCACAGGCCCGGTGCCCGGTTCGCAGCGCCCCGGTGCGGCGCCGATCTGCACATGGGCGGCGTGGCGGCCGAAAATCTCCCAGACCTTGACCGCATCGCCGTGGATCATCTGGGCATGGTAGGCGTCATATTGCAGACCGACATTGGGACGGTTCACTTCCTCCAGCACTGCCATCGCCAAATTATAGTCATCCAGGAAATAGCCGGGCTGATCGCCGCTGTTCAAAGGTTCGATGGTGAACTGCTGTTCCGGCGCCCGGTCGGCAGCCCATTGCAGGTTCTGCACGAAGGTGCGCTGCGCCGCAGCATCTTTGGTATAACCTGCCATCACATGGATCTTGCCGGCCTTCAGCACCTCGGCATAGCGCAGCACCCGGCGGATGTCGCGCTGGAACCGGTCGACGCCCTCGGGGAGGGCTGCATAACCGGGCATGCCGCCAGTATAATTGGGCGGCGGCGCGTTGATCAGCAGCAGATCCAGCCCGTAGGTCAGCAAGGCGCGCTGGGTCTCCTTGGCCGCAAGCTCATAAGGATAAAGGATTTCCACCGCCTCGAACCCTGCCGCCGCAGCGGCCTGGAACCGGTCGGGATAGGGCAGCTCGGCAAACAGCATCGAGATGTTGGCTGCGAATCTGGGCATCGGTTTACTCCTGGCTTCACGGAGGTTTATCCCGCGCAAAACCGTAAGGCCAAGAGATAGAAAACGACGCATTGTCGCTTTCCCGCAAGAGCTGAGGCCGCGATCGGGATGCCGCTGCCGGAAACCGGCATGTTTCCGCCGGATTTCCCAAAGATAGCAGCCTTCTTGATGAGCCCCGGGCGCCTGGCCGGCAGGGTTTCCTGCGGCAGAGGTGCGGCTGCCGACCTGGCCGCCGGTGAGTCTGCTGCAATGGTTTGAACGGGAAGCTCCCGCCCGGGCGGGAACGGAACGCGGCCGCCGCGGGGCGGGCGGATGCCTGCCTGCGCCGCCTACGCGGCAGGCAGAACAGACGTTTAATCCGGATCGAGTTCCGCAGACGGGATCAGCGGGAAGAATGCGCCGCCGGACCAGACGCCGAACCAGCCATCTTTGTGGACGCCCAGCTCCGCCAGCCGGTAGAAGCTTTTACGGTCGATCAAGGCCTCCAGCCCGGCCCGCACCATGACATAGGGAGAGGGCTCGCCGCTTTCGCCATCGCGCTCGACGCGGATCGGGTGCTCCGGCCCCGCCGCGGCGGTGTCGCCGATATTGCTGGTGAAGGTGACCAGCTGATCACGCCCCGCGCCTTCAACATCGAAATCCACCGCAACAAATGGCGCGTCCTCGACGGCGATGCCAACCTTTTCAGCCGGGGTTACCAGGTAATATTTTCCCGCCTCCAGTTTCAGGATCGAGGCGAACAGCCTGACCAGCTCAAACCGGGTGAACGGCGTGCCAAGGTAATACCAGCTGCCGTCGCGGGCGATGCGGATGTCCAGGTCGCCGCTGAACGGCGGATTCCACAGGTGGACAGGCGGCAAACCTTTGCCCTTGGCGGCCGTTTTGGCCGCCGCGGCGATGCCGTCTGCATCGGGTGTCACAGCTTTTTGTCCGCTCATTGCTTTTGCCATTTCCAGTCAGCACGATAGAGTAACAGCATATATCCGGGAAACGAGGAATGTCATGCCTGAAACGGACGATCTGCTGGCCGGCATCGAAGCGCTGGACGCCAAGCTGCAACAGGCGCGCGCGTCGATCACCAAGCGCTTTATCGGACAGGAACGGGTGGTGGACCTCACCCTCTCGGTGCTGTTGTGCGGCGGCCACGGGCTGCTGATCGGCCTGCCCGGGCTGGGCAAGACCCGGCTGGTGGAGACGCTGAGCACGGTGATGGGGCTGGATGGCAGCCGGATCCAGTTCACCCCGGACCTGATGCCCGCCGATATTCTGGGCTCCGAGGTGCTGGACACCGCCGCCGACGGCCACCGGTCGTTCCGGTTTGTGCCGGGGCCGGTGTTCTGCCAGCTGCTGATGGCGGATGAGATCAACCGCGCCAGCCCGCGCACCCAGTCGGCGCTGCTGCAGGCGATGCAGGAGCGGATGGTGACGGTGGCGGGCGAGGACCGGCCCTTGGGGGCGCCGTTCCACGTGCTGGCGACCCAGAACCCGATCGAGCAGGAAGGCACCTATCCGCTGCCGGAGGCGCAGCTGGACCGGTTCCTGCTGCAGATCGATGTGAATTATCCCGACCGCGCGACCGAGCGGGATATCCTGCTGGCCACCACCGGGGCCGAGGAAGCCGAGGCCTATCAGGTGTTTACCGCTGCCGATCTGATTGCGGCGCAGACCCTTTTGCGGCGGATGCCGGTGGGGGAATCGGTGGTGGAGATGATCCTGGATCTGGTGCGCGCCTTCCGTCCCGAAGAACCCGGCGTGTCCGACCATGTGGCGCAGACGGTGGCCTGGGGGCCGGGGCCGCGCGCCGCACAGGCGCTGATGCTGGCGGTCCGGGCACGGGCGCTGCTGCAGGGGCGGCTGGCGCCCAATGCCGAGGACGTGCTGGACATGGCGCAGCCGGTGCTGAGCCACCGGATGCAGCTGAACTTTGCGGCGCGGGCGCGCGGTGACAGCCTGGCCGCCCTGATCGCGGAAACCGCAGCGGATCTGGCCCGGAGCGGGGCCGCCGCGTGACCAGGCCCGCCACCTCTCAGGCTGCAACCGGATTGCGGCACCGGGCCGAGGCCGCGGCCAGCGCCCTGCCGCCCCTGCTGGTGCAGGCGCGGCATCTGGCCGGGTCCGTCCTGATGGGCGAGCATGGCCGCCGCCGCGCGGGCACCGGGGATGATTTCTGGCAGTACCGGCCGGCGCAGGCCGGCGATAGCCGCCGGATGATCGACCACCGGCGTTCGGCGATGGGCGATGTGCAATATGTGCGCGAGCGGGAATGGCAGATTTCCCAGACGGTGCATCTGTGGGTCGATACCGGCGCCTCGATGCGGTTTTCCTCGACGGCGAAACTGCCGCAGAAGATCGACCGCGCCCGGTTGCTGGCGCTGGCGGCCTCGGTGCTGATGGTGCAGGGCGGCGAGCGGGTCGGGCTGACCGGCGGCAGCCTGCCGCCCCGGCGCGGCAATGTGCAGATCCTGCGGCTGGCCGAAGCGCTTTCGGACGACGCCGAGCAGGATTACGCGCCGCCCAACGACCGGGCGCTG
This sequence comes from Leisingera sp. SA215, assembly GCF_055902035.1. Classification (NCBI taxonomy): domain Bacteria; kingdom Pseudomonadati; phylum Pseudomonadota; class Alphaproteobacteria; order Rhodobacterales; family Roseobacteraceae; genus Leisingera; species Leisingera sp. SA215. The sequence continues at coordinate 85,657 of NZ_JBVVXU010000007.1, forward strand.
ATCCCGCATGCCCGCGCGTTGTTCATATCGGACTTCCTGGGGCCGTCCGCGCCGATGGAACAGGCGCTGTCCAAGGCCGCCGCGCGCGGCGTGCGCGGGGTGCTGTTGCAGGTGCTGGACCCGGCAGAGGAAGCTTTTCCGTTCTCGGGGCGCACCCTGTTTCAGAGCATCAATGGCGGTGTCACACATGAAACATTGAAGGCCTCGGCGCTGCAGGACCGCTATCTGGACCGGCTGGCAGAGCGCCGCACCGTGCTGGAGCGCCTGTGCCGCGAGGCCGGCTGGCGGTTCGGCCAGCATCACACGGGCGACACGGCGCAGAATGCGCTGATGTGGCTCTATCACGCGTTGGAGCGGACCGCGCCATGACAATGATTGCAGGCATCGGCTTTACCGCGCCCTGGCTGTTGCTGGGGCTGTTGGCCTTGCCGGTGCTGTGGCTGCTGCTGCGGGCGGTGCCGCCGGCGCCGAAACGGCAGCCGTTTCCGGCGGTGACGCTGCTGCTGGGCCTGAAGGACGACGAAAGCCTGTCCGACCGCACGCCGTGGTGGCTGTTGCTGCTCAGGATGCTGGCGGTGGCGGCGGCGGTCATCGGGCTGGCGGGGCCGGTGCTGAACCCCTCGGCCGAAGAACCCGGCGGCCGCGGGCCGCTGCTGATCGTGATGGATGCCAGCTGGGGCGGGGCTGCGGGCTGGGCGCAGACCAGTGCCCAGGCCGCGGCGCAGCTGGAGGAGGCGGGCCGCGCCGGACGCCCGGTGGCGGTGCTGCGGCTGAGCGCGCCGGAAGTGTTGCAATTCCGCGCTGCCAGCGACTGGCAGCGGCAGCTGGCCGGGCTGGCGCCCCTGCCCTGGCAGCCGGGACCGGATCAGCTGCAGCAGGCCCTGGCTGCGATCAGCGGGGCTGAGGGCGGGTTTGACTCCATCTGGTTCAGCGACGGGCTGGCGTATCCGGGCCGCAGCGGGCTGATCGAAGCCCTGAGCCGCCGCGGCGGCATCGAAGTTTATGAGCAGCCGCTGCCGGTGCTGGGGCTGCTTCCCGCCAGCTATTCCGGCGGCGCGATCAAACTGACGGTGCAGCGCAGCCGCGGCGGGCCGGCCCAGGAGATTTCGGTGGTCGCGCAGGGCAAGGATCCGGGCGGCACCGCCCGCAGCCTGGCGGCGCTGCCGCTGCGGTTTGCGGATGGCGCCCGCAGCGCCACCGCCGAGCTGTCGCTGCCGGCCGAGCTGCGCGCGCGGCTGTCGCGGTTCGAAATCCGCGATGTGAAATCCGCAGGCGCGGTGGCGCTGACCGATGACAGCTTGCGCCGCCGCGAGGTGGCGCTGGTCTCCTCAGCCAGCGAGGATGAGGCGCTGGCGCTGCTGTCGCCGCTGCATTACCTGCGCCAGGCGCTGGCGCCCTCGGCCGAGCTGCTGGAGGGGGCGCTGGCGGATCTGCTGCCTGCGAACCCGGATGTGATCGTGCTGGCGGATGTGGCGCGGCTGGCGCCAGCGCAGGAAGAGGCGGTGATCCAATGGGTGGAAAACGGCGGTCTTTTGTTGCGCTTTGCCGGGCCGCGGCTGGCCGCCAGCGACACGGCCCGCAGCGGCGAGGAACCCCTGATGCCGGTGCGGCTGCGCATTGGCGGCCGCAGCATTGGCGGCGCGATGAGCTGGGGCGAACCGAAGACACTGGCGCCGTTTGCCGAAACCTCGCCGTTTTACGGGCTGGAGGTGCCGGGCGAGGTCTCGGTCAGCTCGCAGGTGGTGGCGCAGCCCGATCCGCAACTGGCGGACCGGGTGATTGCCGAATTGGGTGACGGCACGCCGCTGGTCACCCGCAAGACGCTGGGCCAGGGCCAGGTGGTGCTGTTTCACGTGACCGCCAATGCGGAATGGAGCAGCCTGCCGCTGTCCGGCCTGTTTGTGTCGATGCTGGAGCGGCTGGCGGTGTCCTCCTCTGCCGCCGCGCCCAAGGCCGAGGACCTGGAGGGCACAACCTGGACCCCGGTTGAAGTGCTGGACGGCTTTGGCCGGCTGGAAGCGGCGGAAACGCTGCCGGGCGTCAAAGGCCCGGATCTGGTGGCGGCGCCCGCCGGGCCGGAGCTGCGCCCCGGTGTTTATGACGGCGGGCGCCGGATGCTGGCCCGCAACGTGCTGCGCCCGGGCGATGAGCTGCAGGCGGCGCGCTGGCCTGCCTCGGTTGCAGTCAGCAGCTATGACTCGCCGCAGGAGCTGCCGCTGGGCGGCGCGCTTCTGACGCTGGCGCTGCTGCTGCTGGCGGCGGATGTGCTGGGCACGCTGGCTCTCTCCGGCCTGCTGGGCCGGGCCCGGACTGCGGCGCTGGCGGCGGCACTGGCGCTGGCGGCATCCGCCGCGCCGCAGCCGCTGCGGGCGCAGGACGCAGCGGCGCCTGAGGATTTCAGGGCAGCGGAGCTGGCCTCGGAGCTGGTGCTGGCGCATGTGCTGACCGGCGAGCGGGAGGTGGACCGCATTGCGGCGGCCGGCCTGCGCGGATTGTCCGAGACGCTGTTCTTCCGCACCTCGGTCGAGCCTGCCGCCCCGGCGGGCGTCGATCTGGAGCGCGATGAGCTGGTGTTTTATCCGCTTCTGTACTGGCCGGTGACGCGGGATCAGCCGCTGCCCTCCTCCGCGGCTTACCGCAAGTTGAACGCATATCTGCGCGCGGGCGGCATGATCCTGTTCGACACCCGGGATGCGGATCTGGCGGTCTCCGGCGCCACCAGCCCGGCATCGCGGCGGCTGCAGCAGATTGCCCTGCCGCTGGACGTGCCGCCGCTGGAAGTGCTGCCGGAAGATCATGTGCTGACGCGCGCTTTCTACCTGCTGCAGGCCTTTCCCGGGCGCCACAGCCGCGGCCCGGTCTGGGTCGAGGCGGCGCCGCCCGGCGCGGAACAGGCCGAGGGCATCCCGTTCCGCAATCTCAACGACGGGGTGACGCCGGTGGTGATCGGCGGCAATGACTGGGCGGCGGCCTGGGCGGTGGACGGCAACGGGCGGCCCTTGCTGCCGGTCGGGCGCGGCTATGCCGGCGAGCGGCAGCGCGAACTGGCGTTCCGGTTCGGCGTCAATCTGGTGATGCATGTGCTGACCGGCAATTACAAATCCGACCAGGTGCATGTGCCGGCCCTGCTGGACCGGCTCGGGCAATAGGGGAACGCGATGACACAGACGATCCTGTTTGATCCGCTGGTGCCCTGGCCGGTGATCTGGACCGCGGGCGCCATTACCCTGGCGGCGCTGGTGCTGGGCCTGTGGAAGGGGCTGTCAGGCTGGGCGCTGCGGGCGCTGGCGGCGCTGGTTTTATTGGCCGCCCTGGCCGGCCCGGTGCATCAAAGCGAGGACCGCGCGCCGCTCAGCGATATCGTGATTGTGGCCGAGGACCAGACCGCCAGCCAGCAGCTGCGCGGCCGTCCGGAGCAGACGGCGCGCGCGCGGACCCAGCTGAAGGCGGCATTGGCAGCCCGGGCAGGCACCGAGGTGCGCTGGATCACTGTTCCGGACAGCGCAGGCGACGCGGGCACCCGCCTGCTGGCGGCGATCGCGCAGGCGCTGGCGGATGAGCCGCGGGCGCGGGTGGCCGGTGTGATCGCCTTGTCCGACGGCCAGGTGCATGACGCGGGCCAGACGCTGAACCTGCCTGCGCCGATGCATCTGCTGCTGACCGGCCGCGCGGACGACTGGGACCGCCGCCTGATCGTGAAAAACGCCCCCGGCTTTGCCATCATCGGCGAGCCGGTGAAGCTGACGCTGCGGATCGAGGATCAGGGCGCGGCGCCGGCTGAGGGCGGTTTTGCCGATCTGGACATCTCGGTCGGCGGCGACGCGCCGCAGCGCTTTACCCTGCCGGTGGGCGTCGATTTCGAGCTGCCGATGGTGCTGCAGCACGGCGGCCGCAATGTGATCCGGTTCAGCCTGCCCGAGGAGCCGGGCGAGCTGACGGCGCGCAACAACACGGCGCTGGTGCAGATCAACGGGGTCCGCGACCGGCTGCGGGTGCTGCTGGTCTCGGGCGAGCCGCATGCCGGCGGGCGCACCTGGCGCAATCTGCTGAAATCCGACAGCGCCGTGGATCTGGTGCATTTCACCATCCTGCGGCCGCCCGAAAAGCAAGACGGGGTGCCGGTGGAGGAGCTGTCGCTGATCGCCTTCCCGACCCGCGAGCTGTTTCTGGAGAAGATCGAGGATTTCGACCTGATCATATTCGACCGCTACAAGCGCCGCGGCATCCTGCCGGCGGTCTATCTGGACAATGTGGCCAATTACGCTTTGGGCGGCGGTGCGGTGCTGGTGGCGGCGGGGCCGGATTTTGCCAGCGCCGACAGCATCTACCGCTCGCCGCTGTCGCTGATCCTGCCCGCCGAACCCTCGGCGCGGGTGCTGGAAGAGGCCTACCGCCCGGAAGTGACCGAGCTGGGCAAGCAGCATCCGGTGACCTCGGGGCTGGAGGGGGCGGCGGATTGGGGCCGCTGGCTGCGCCAGATTGAGCTGCGCCGCCCCGAAGGCCATGTGCTGATGAACGGTGCGGGCGGGCGGCCGCTCTTGGTGCTGAACCGGGTCGGCGAGGGCCGGGTGGCGCTTTTGGCCTCGGATCACGCCTGGCTGTGGAGCCGCGGCTATGAGGGCGGCGGGCCGCAGCTGGAGCTGCTGCGCCGCCTGGCCCATTGGATGATGAAGGAACCCGAGCTGGAGGAAGAAGCGCTGTGGGCCGAGGCCTCGGGCCAGCGGATGCGGATCCTGCGCCGCACCCTGGCCGGGCAGGCCGGGCCGGTGACGGTGACCAACCCGGATGGCTCCACCGTAGAGCTGGCGCTGCGCCAGACCGCGCCGGGCCAGTGGGAGGCCCGCTATCAAGGGCCGGAAGCGGGGCTTTACCGGCTGGAAGAAGGCGGCGAGACGGCGGTGGCCGGGCTGGGGCCAGCGGCACCGAAGGAATTCGAGGAAACCATTGCCACCGGCGCTGTGCTGGCGCCGGTGCTGGAGCCCTTGCGCGGCGGCGTGCTGCGGCTGGAGCAGGGGATGCCGTCCTTGCGCAATGTGCGGGCCGGGCGCCCGGCAGCGGGGCGCGGCTGGATCGGCCTGACGCCGCGCGCCGCTTATGAAACCCTGTCGGTCAGCCAGGGACCGCTGCTGCCCGGCTGGCTGGCGCTGCTGATGGCCTCCTTCTTCATCGTCGCGGGCTGGCTGCGCGAAGGCCGCCGCTAAGGCCGCGCCAAGGAGGCGCTCCCGCCCGCCGCCAGCGCCTTGAAAGGCACTGCTCCGGTTGGGCCAAGCGCCGCGCCAAAGGCGCGGCGCCGGTCGCTTCGGGCAGAGCCCGAAGCGAAACAGCTCATGCCCGGCAATGCCCCGCAACAACCGATCCGCCGCATCGATCGATCCGCCCCGTCAATCGATCCGCAAATCAACCCGGTCCGAGCGGCCTGCACCATCGATAATCACCAGCGAGGAAAAACCGGGGCCCGGGCTGGGCACCGGGAACTCACGCTGTCTTTGCCCGGCAAGCACCGGCCGCCCATTCGCCAGCACCAGGAATGGCGCGGTGCCGCCGCGCAGTTTCAGAGTGAGGCTGCCGCTGTCCAGCGCCAGCCGGGCGCCGTCGGGCGGGAAGATCAGCTCCGGCGCATCTGCCGGCGCCGAGAACACCGCATCGCGGGGACGGAAGCGCTGCAGCGGCTGCGGCAATTCGGCAGAGCTGACGATCAGCGTGGCGGGCGGCGGCGGCGGCAGCGGCTCCAGCACGGGTTTCAGACGCCCGAAGGCCTCAAACAGCACAGGTGCCGCCAGATCGCCGCCGAAGATCCCCGGTACCGGGGTGCCGTCGGCGCGGCCCATCCAGACGCCGACCGTATGACGCCCGTCCCAGCCGATCGCCCAGGCGTCGCGGTGGCCATAGGAGGTGCCGGTCTTATAGGCAATGGTGCCGCGGCGCGCGCCCGCAGGCACCGGCAGGCCGCGCAGGATGTCGCCAACCTGCCAGGCGGCCTCGGGCGAGATCAGGCGGCCTGCGGGCTGCGGGGCCGCGCCCTGAACCATCCGCAGCCTTGGCCCCTGCCCGCCTGCCGCCAGCCCGGCGTAGAGCTGCACCATGTCCTGCAGGCTGATGCCGACGCCGCCAAGCGACAGCGCCAGACCGGGGGCGCCGCCGGGCAGCTCCGGCGCCGCGCCGCCTGCGCGCAGGGACGCCATCAGCCGCGCCGGGCCCAGCTCCTGCGTCAGCTTCACCACGGGGATGTTGAGCGATTGCTGCAGCGCCTCGCGCACGCGGATGTCGCCGCGGAATGCGCCATCGAAATTCTGCGGTGCATAGCCTGCGAAATCGGCCGGGCCGTCGTGGATCAGGGTTTCGGGATGCGCCAGGCCCTGGTCGAAGGCCAGCCCGTAGACCAGCGGTTTCAAGGTGGAGCCGGGGGAGCGGATCGCCTGGGTCATGTCGACAAAGCCGCGCCTTTGCGCATCGGCATAGCCGGGCGAGCCGACCAGCGCCAGCACCTCGCCGGTCTGGTGGTCGGCGGCGATCAGCGCGGCAGAGAGGCGTTCACCGCCCGCACGGACCGCCTCTGCTGCCAGATGCTGCATCTGCGCCTGGATCTGCCGGTCGATGGTCAGGCGGATCTGCCGCTGGCCCGGTTGCGCGGCCTTTACCCGGTCGGCCAGATGCGGCGCCAGCCGCGGGAAGGCGGCCATGCGGTGCGGCAGCGGGGTTTGGCGGGCGGTCCTTGCCTGTTCCTCTGTCAGAATGCCCTGCCGCTGCATCCGCGCCAGCACCCGGTCGCGGGCCTTGCTTGCGGCTTCGGGGAAGCGGTCGGGGCGGCGGCGTTCGGGGCTCTGCGGCAGGGCGACCAGCAGCGCGGCTTCGGCCGGGGTCAGCCGGCCCGGCTCCTTGCCGAACCAGCTGTAGGCGGCCGCGCGGATGCCCTCGGCCGCGCCGCCATAGGGGGCGTGGGTCAAGTAAAGCGTCAGGATCTGGTCCTTGCTGAGACGGCGTTCCAGCGCCAGCGCCATCCGCATCTGGCGCAGCTTGCCTGCCCATCGGCCGGTGGTGCCGTCCTCCAGGAGGCGCGCCACCTGCATGGTGAGGGTGGAGCCGCCGGAGACCGCGCGGGTGTTCCACAGCGCCTGGCCCGCGGCGCGGAGGAGGGCGATAGGATCGACGCCGGCGTGGGAATGAAACCGCTTATCCTCGTAGCGCAGCAGCATCTCGAGGAAGCGCGGGTCGACTTCGGCGGGCTGGACGGCGAGGCGCCGGAGGCCGGTTCCCACCGGGTAGGCGCGCAGCAGTTTGCCGTTCCGGTCGAGGACTTCAGTGGAGGTTTCCGCGAGGGTGAGGGGGAGGTTCGTGTTGTCGATCCACGTGTCGAAGATGCGGCAGGCTGTAAAGACTATAACAAACAGGACCGCTAAAGTAGCGGTGTACCATTTCCACCTTTTGCCTGGCCGCAGGCCGGGCAGCGCCCGTCCCGCCCCCCACGGGGCGGGCGCTTCGCTTCCCACCCCGCCGGGCCGGGCGCTGCCCTCCGTTCTTTTCTTCCAGCGCTTCACTTCACGACCACACGCCCCGTTGCGCTGCGCGCGCGGTAGGCAGGGCGGTACATGTCCTCGACCGAAGCCGCCGGGTGGTGGAACACGCCGGGCGTGACCGCGCGGACCACATAGGCCAGCGTCACCGGTGCGGCGTCGCGCACATTCACCGCCGCCAGAAAGCGGTCGCTGCGGAACTCGGCGTGTTCGGCCTTGGCCGGGTTCAGCCAGTCGAGGTCGCGCAGATCGCCGGAGCGCAGGAGGTTCGGGTTGTCGATCTCAAATCCCGCGGGCAGCGGGTCGTTGATCATCAGCCTCGCACCGGTCTTTTCATGCGGCTTCACCCGCAGGACCGCCACGAAGCGCGCGCCGGCGCGGACAGACCCGGCCTCCAGCGGCTGGCCCTCCAGCGTGTAGTAGCTGCGCTCGATGGTGTAGCCATAGCCGCCCGCGGCGGGCGGCACCTGCGGCACGCCGAGCGTGGTCAGGGTGATCTCCGCGGTGCGGCCATTGGCGGCGGTCAGGGCCAGCTCCGGCATGTCCTGCCCGTCTGCGGCCTGCACGAACGGGCCCTGGACGGGCTGGCCGTTCACCAGCAGGCCGGAGTCTTCGGGCCGCTGGCTCAGCGCGTGGGCGGCCATCAGGGTCCAGACCGCCTCTTGCGTGGACCGGGTGCCGCTGGCGCCCGAGAGCCGCGCGGACAGGCTGACCCGGTCCACGGCCTCTGATCCCGCCTCTGCGGCTAGGGCCAGAACCCCGGCGGTATCGCGCAGGGCGGTGCCGAAATCAGCGCGCCACAGGCGGCTGTCCTCATGGCCGGCATTGCCGATCATCTGCGCGGCGCGGGCGAACATTGCGTCCGCCCGCCGCTGGTCGCCATAGGCCGCGAGCGCGGCCCCCAGCTGGGCGGCGGCAAGCGGGGTGGCAAAGGCCTCGCCCTTCACATCGGCGTAATAGCGCAGGTCGCCCATCCGGGCCGCCCCTTCGCGGGCCAGCACCAGAAGGGCATAGGCGATCTCCCCGCCGCCCCTGTCGAAGTCGGGGGCGTAGTTGATGCGGTTGCGCAGGTTGTCCATCGCCTGGGCAAAGGCCTGCTGCGGCACCTCATACCCCTGCGCGCGGGCGCGGCTGAGGAAGTCGCTGGCATAGGCATCGAGCCAGAACTCGCCGCTGCCGGCGCGCCACATCCCGAAGGCGCCGCTGGGGGCCTGGCGGGTCAGCACCTTGCGGATCGCTGCGTTGATGCGGGCGTCCACCGCCGGGCCATCGCCCAGCCCCGCCGCCTGGGCCACGCTGCTGAGGTACAACAGCGGCAGCGCCTTGGAGGCGACCTGTTCGGTGCAGCCGTAGGGGTACTGGTCCAGCTCTGCCAAAAGGCCCGGCACGTCGAACTTGGCCAGCGGGCCGGAGGAGATTGCGGCCCGCGCGGTGCCCGGGAGGAGGCCGGTGAAGACGTCCTTGCTGAACAGGAAGGTGTCGCCGCCTGCCAGGGTGAAGCGGCGGGTTTGCGAGACCACGGGATCATTGGCGCGGACCGGCAGCCGCAGGTCCTGGCGCAGTTGCTGCCCGTCCGGGGTGGTCAGGGTGAGGGTCAGTTCATGGTCGCCGGCGCCTTGTGCCGTTACTGGCAATTCCAGCACAGCTTTGCCCTGCTCTGCCAGGGTGACGGAGGCGGGCAGGCTGCCCAGGGTCAGGCCGCCTGCGGTGCTGGCGCTGAGCTTCATTTCACCAGCGGCGCCGCCGGCATGCACGATCTCGATCCTGGCGCGGCTTTCATCACCCGGCGCCAGGAAGCGCGGCAGGGAGGCGGTGACCACCACCGGGTCGCGCAACAGCATGTCGGCCTCGGCCTGTCCTACGGCTTTGCCCGACCAGGCCACCGCCATCAGCCGCACGGTGCCGTTGAAGGCGGGCAGCGTCATCGGGAATTCGGCCTCGCCATTCGCGTCCGCTTTCAGCGGGCCGGAGAACAGAGCCACCAGATCCTGCGTCGGCGGCGGCGATTGCATCTTGAGACCGCTGACCGCATCACCGCCGGAGCGGATGCGGCCCATGGCGCCGTTGCCGGGGTCGATCAGGCGGCCATAGACGTCGCGCAGCTCCATTCCCAGGCGGCGCTGGCCGTAGTAATGCGCGCTGGGGTCGGGGCTGGTGAAGCCGGTGAGATTGAGGATGCCAAGGTCGACGGCGGCGACCGTCAGCCAGACATCCTCGCCCTTGTCAGCGCCATCCACGCGGAGTTTCGCGACCTGAGTGCCGCGCGGCCGGGCCACGTCGGGCACCTCGATGGCGACCTCCAGCTGCTGGCCGGGCTGAGTGATGCCGGCATGCGCCAAACCAAGGGCGCGCAGCGGGGTGCGGCCCTGCTTGCCCGCAACCGGCTGGATCACCGTCGCGGTCACATAGGCGCCGCTGCCCCAGTCCTGCGTCACCTCCAGCGGGATCACGGTTTCGCCGGCGGGGACTTCGACGGCCATCCGGTGGATCAGGCGGTCCGAGACCACCGAGATCAGTGCGGTGCCTGCGGCCTGCGGCACAATGCGCAGGCGGGCGGTGCTGCCGGGCGCATAGCTTTCGCGGTCCAGCGACAGCTCCAGCCTTGCCGGGGTTTCGGTGCTGCCCTCAGGCGCGTACCAGCCGGCGTAGAAGTCGAAGGCGGCTGAGGCATAGGCGCCGTCGAGGCGCTCCACCACCAGCTCGTAACGGCCCCAATCGACGGGCTGCGACAGCGGCAGCGGGTCGCGGCCCAGCTGCGCCTCGCCAGTGGCGACCCGGCTGCGGCGGGTGACCGGCTCCCAGTTCCAGTTGCCGTAAAGCTGATACCACTGATAGCGGGTCTCGACCCGGTTCAGGGTCCATTTCACCCGCATCGGCATCGGCGTCAGCTCCGGCGACAGGGCGATGAGTTCAAAGCCGGCCTCGGACCCTTCCGCCGCGACCTCCGCAAACAGCGGCTTGATGCCAAGCACGGGACCGGCAGGGCGGACCGGCAGCTCCAAAGTGCGCTCCACCGGGCGGGCGGCGCCGTCAGCGACGCGGGTGGCAAGGGTGGCCGACAGCGGTTTGCCCTCCGCCGGGGGGACGGCGGGGAGGCTGGCCGCAAAGACGGCACGGCCATCGGGGCCGGTTTCCTGACCGCCGAAATACCCGGTCTGGGCAGAGGAAACCTCGTCATAGCGGCCGAAGCGGAAGCCGGGCCATTGGTCCAGCGTGCTGGCGGCGGTGAGGCGGATGTCTCCGTCCACCTTGAGCCCCGCGCCGGGTGCGCCGAACAGGTAATCTGCTTGCAGCGCGATCTGCGCGGCGCCGCCGGGCTGGAGGCTGCCGGCATTGGCGACCTCCAGCGCGAAATCTATACGCTCGGGCAGGAAATCCTCAACCAGGATCTGGCGGCTGGCGAGCGCGGGCGCCTTGAGGTCGCTCCTGATCTCGATCCGCCAGGTGCCGCGCGGCGCGGCGGGGCCGGTGGCCAGGGCAAAGACATGCCCGCCCTTGCGGTCCGCCGCAGAGGTCTGGCGGCTGTATTCCACCCCATCGGGACGCAGCAGGATCGCGGTGAGCGGCAGGCCCTCGACGGCTTGCGCCCTGGCGTCGCGGGCCAGTGCGGTCACATGCACGGTTTCACCTGCCCGGAAGGCGCCGCGGGTGGTGGCGAGGAACACATCCACCGGCCCCGGCGCCGGGCGGCCGGCAACGCCGCGGTCGGAGAGGTCGAAGGCGGCGTCATTCAGCGGCAGGAAGGTGAAATCCCCCTGCCCCGCCTGCGCGGTGATCAGCGCCGGCGCCGCGCTGCCGGAGCCGCGGGTCAGGCCCGGGGCGAAATGCACATAGCCGCTGGCGTCGCTGGTTTCCGTCGCCAGCACCTCGTTGGCGCTGGAAATCAGGCTGACCTTGGCATCCGCCTGCGGTTTGGCATCTGCCAGCCCCTGCACCTGCACATGCAGACCGTCGCTGCCGGACATGGTGCTGAGGCCGAGACCGGTCAGCACAAACCATTGCGTGGCACCGGCGTCATCATAGGGATCGGCGCCCGGCACCCGCGCGGTGAGGGCGTAGAGACCCGGTTTCTGTCCTGTCAGCGCCTCGTCCAGCGGCAGGCGGCTGGTCATTGCCTGATTGAGCACGGTGTCCACCCCGGCGCTGCCCTGCCAGATTTCCTCGGCAATATCTGCGGCGAAATGCTTATCCTCCCATTGCGACAGCGGCCGGGCGAAATAGCCCTCCTGCAGGGTGCGCAGGACGTTGCGGCTGCTGACCCGGCGCAGGTGCAGGTCCAGTTCCGTGAGGTTCACCGTCTCCACCGGCAACGCGGCCGCGCCGCCGGCCGGCAGCACATAGGCGCGGCCCGGGAAACGGACCTTGGGCGCGCGGTCGCGGACATAATGTGTCAGCTCCACATCTTTATAGAGCTGCTCGCCGCTGGCCGAAGGCAGACCGCGGCGCAGGGTCAGCTGGTAGCGCTTGCCATGCTCCGCCCCGTCAAAGCACAGCTGGCGGCCGGATGCGGTGACCGCCAGGCTGCTGCTGCCCAAACGCACATAGTTTTCGTAATCGGTTCCGGCCTGTTCCAGATCTTCGGAGAATTCGGCGCAGATGCGGGGCGCGGCACTGTCGCTTTCAACCGTGGAACCGGTGACGCGGAAGCCGTATTTGCGGATCGCATATTGAATCAGATCGGCATTTTCCTTGAGCGGAATGATCTCGTCGGCCAGGCGCAGCAGCGGCAGCATCCCGCGGCCGCGGCCAAGCGCCTCCGCCGCTTTTGCAGCCTGACGAAGGGCCTGTGCCTGATCCGCCGGGGCCGCCGCCCGCAAGTAGCCATTGAGCGCCGCTGAATGAGCCTCCTGCCGGAAGCGGCGCTGCTGGGAGCGGTTGCCCGAGTCCTGGGCGGCCCGCAGCAAATAAGCCGAGAAGCGGGTCCAGTCCGCGGCGGAATCCGTCAGCACAACTGCCTGCCCCATCCAGCGCAGCGCCGCGAGCGGCTGCCCGGCGCGGAACAGCGAACGGGCTGCCGCGACCGCCTCGGCGGCATTGTCTGCGGTCAGCGGGTAGGCCAGGCCCAGCGACTCGGCAAACGCGGCGGCGCGCGGCAGATCCAGGCCCGGGATTGCCTCCAGCCGGCCTGCCCGCGCGGCGGCCTCTGCCGGAAGCGCGCCGGGGGCCGGCTGTTTCAGCGCCGAAAAGGCGCCCGCATAAGGGCTGGGCCGGTTCAGGGCGGATTTCGGGAAACAGGCATTTGCCTTTTGGTTGAACACAAAGCCGGCGCAATCCGCCTGGGCAGAACAGGCCCGCGCGCAGGCCTCCACGTCGGTCTCGAACAGCGGCTGCAGGTCCGAGCCGAAAAAATCGGTGTCGGCAAACGCCTTGTAGCGGAAATCAGGAACCGCCGGACCGGCCCAAGAAGCGGGCAGGAACGCAATAAAAGCAATAACATACAGCAAAACAGAAGCAAACAGACGCGGCATGGCACCCTCCAATATCGGGCGCAGGCTGGCACGGGTTTAACGTCATAGCAAGATTCACCCGCGTAACACGTAGGGGCAGCCCTGCTGTATCCTGCGTGCGGAATTGCTGCGCGCTGTTTGTGCTAATGTATTTCCGGAGTTCGCAGGGATGACCCTTGCCAGCAAATTAGCGGAAGAAAGACGGGCCCGGCTGGCCGCCGAGCGGCTGCTTGAGCTGAAGAAGGCTGAGCTGTCTGCTGCCAACCGCAAGCTGGGCCGGCATGCGCTGGCGCTGACCAAACAGATCGGGCAGACCCAGGCCGAAGTGGCCACCGTGCGCGACGAGAACGCCAAGGTGAAATCAGATCTCTCCACCGCGCATGAAAAGGTGGAGACTGCGGAGCGGCGGCTGTGGCATTCGATCCAGGCCTTTCAGGACGGGTTTGCCTTTTTTGATGCCGCCGGCAGCCTGATCGGGGCGAACACCGCCTACTTCAATATCTTTGACGGGCTGGAAGAGGTCGCGCCCGGCATCTCCTATCTGCGGATCCTGGAGCTTCTGACCGACGAGGGGCTGATCAATACCGGCGAGCTGAGCACCGGTGCCTGGCGTGAAATGATGAGTGAGCGCTGGCTCTCCCCCGCGCCCGATCCGGTGGTGATCCAGCTGTGGGATGAACGGTATTTGCGGCTGATCGATCAGCGCGGCCATGGCGGCGACATGGTGTCGCTGGCGCTCGATATCACCTCGACCGTGCACTATGAGAAGGAGCTCTGCGCCTCCCGCGCCCGCGCTGAAGCGGCCAACCGCGCCAAATCCGCCTTCCTTGCCAATATGAGCCACGAAATCCGCACCCCGATGAACGGGGTGGTGGGCATGGCGGAACTGCTGTCCGACACCGATCTGGATGAAGAACAGCGGCTTTACACCAGCACCATCAAGACCTCGGGCGAGGCGCTGCTGGTCATCATCAATGACGTGCTCGACTATTCCAAGATCGAGGCCGACAAGCTGGAGCTGCACCCCGAGCCCTTTGATCTGGAGCGCTGCCTGCATGAGGTGGTAATGCTGCTGCAGCCCGCCGCGCGGGACAAGGGGCTGGCACTGCTGGTGGATTACGACCTGTTCCTGCCCACCCGTTTTACCGGCGACCCGGGCCGCATCCGGCAGGTGCTGACAAATCTGGCAGGCAACGCGGTGAAATTCACCAGGGAGGGGAATGTGACCCTGCGGGTGACCGGCATCACATCGCCCGACGACAGGGAATGCGCGGTCCATGTCAACATCGAGGACACTGGCATCGGCATCCCGGAGGAGAAGGCCGGCCACATCTTCGGCGAGTTCAACCAGGTCGAGGATGAACGCAACCGCCAGTTCGAAGGCACCGGGCTGGGGCTGGCGATTTCCAAGCGGCTGATCGAGCTGATGGGCGGCGAAATCTGGGTCGACAGCGAGGAAGGCAAGGGCTCCTGCTTCGGCTTCCGCCTGCCGCTGCCCATTGACGGCCCAGCAGGACGGGATGTGCCGAAGCTGCCCGGCTCGCTGCGCCATGTGCTGCTGGCGGATGATTCGCCGCTCAACTGCGAGATCCTGCAGAAACACCTGCTGATGCTGGGCCTTCAGGTCACCACTGCGGAAACCGCGGCTGGCGCGCTGGCCGCGATGCACGGCGGCATTGATCTGGTCATCTGCGGCCATAATCCGCCCGGACTGGATGGCGTGCAGCTGACGAGGACCCTGAAATCCGAATCCTGGCACGGGGTGCCGGTGCTGATGCTGAATTCCGGTCCGCAGGGCGCCAATGACCCGGAAATCCGCCAGTTGGCGGACGGGGTGCTGCAAACCCCTGCCCCGCGCGACGAACTTTTCAACCAGCTGGCCAGGCTGGGGGCGGTTGCAGCCGGCGCCGGCTGCGCGGCACCGCTGCAGGACGCGCCGGCGGCAGACAGGGCGGCAGCACCGCAGGCAGATGCTGCGGCACCGCAGAGCGAACCGCCCGCCGGCCCGCGGCCCGAACTCCGCCGGATGCGGGTGCTGGCGGCAGAGGACAACAAGACCAATCAGCTGGTGTTCAGCAAAATGGTGAAAGAGCTGAACCTGGACCTGAAGTTTGCCGGCAACGGGCTGGAGGCGGTCGAAGCCTTCCAGACGTTCCGCCCGGATATGGTTTTCATGGACATTTCGATGCCGGTAATGGACGGCAAGGAAGCCACAGCCAGAATCCGCAGCATCGAGGCGGGCACCGGCGGCCATGTTCCGGTTGTGGCCCTGACCGCCCATGCGATGGCAGGCGATTCAGACGGAATTCTCGCGGCCGGGCTGGACCATTACCTGACCAAGCCGCTGCGCAAGGCGCTGATCCACGAAAAGATCCGCGCCTATGCGCCGAAGGGGACACAGCCCCTGGATCCGGACGGCCCGCCTGCCCCCGCTGCCGCCTGAGCATCTGAGGGGCTGAGCGTCTGAGCCGGCAGGTCTCTCCTGCCGCCATCACGCCAAGCCGGTCACTCTTCAAGCCGGTCACTCTTAAAGACGGAGCTGTTCCCGAGGCGCGCCTTGGCCTGCGCATTTGAGCCTTTGCACCTGGACCTTTGCACCTGGGCCATTGCACCAGTGCCTGGCCGGGGCCCGGTTTCCAGGCGCCGCCGGGATCCGGCGTTTCCGGATCTTGTCCCATCCGGCTGCAGCGGACGCCCTGTCCATCACCGGATCCGTTTCTATCGGCGCAGCGCTCCCGCGCCCGCAGGCGCACCGGCTGCGCCGGAACCGCCCTTGTGCGGCCTTGGGCGTGGCAGCGCGCTCTGCTCGTTGCCACGCCCAACCGTAAAGGTGCATGCTTTGAATGCGCCGGAGCGGGCGGGAGCCTTCCGCCTGTCTCAGGCGCTGCGCAAAAAGACTGGCTTGCCGGCCTCCGACAGTGCCGGCTGATAGACGTAGCCGCCGGCGTCGAAGTCGGTGAGGCTCGCCGCATCCGTCAGCCGGTTCTGGATAACGAACCGCGCCATCGCCCCGCGGGCGCGTTTGGCGTAGAAGCTCACCACCTTGGGCGTGCCGTTCTTGTCTTCCATGAACACCGGTGTGACCACCCGCAGCTTCAGCGCCGCCAGGTCCACGGCGCCGAAATATTCCTGGCTGGCACAGTTGATCAGAACGCTGGCATTTACCGCTTCCGCCTGCGCATTCAGAGCGTCGGAAATCTTGCCGCCCCAGAATTCATAAAGGTTCCTGCCGCGGGCATTTTTCAGCCGCGATCCCATTTCCAGCCGGTACGGCTGCATCGCATCCAGCGGACGCAGCACGCCGTAAAGACCTGACAAGATGCGGAAATGCTCCTGCGCCCAAGCCATTTCGTCAGCATCCAGCGAGCCGGCCTCCAGCCCCTGATAGGTGTCGCCGGCAAAGGCCAGCGCCGCCGGGCGGGTGGCTTCCGTTTTCGGATCGGCGGCAAAGTCCTGAAACCGCGCATGGTTCAGCTTGGCCAGATCCTCGCTGATGTGCATCAGCTTCATCAGATCGGCCACGGATTGGCCACGCGCCACCTCTGCCAGCTCTACCGCGTCGTCATGCAGCGCGGGCCAGGTCATCGCCTGCTCCCGTTCCGCCCAGTCCAGCTTCTTGGCCGGAGAGGTCACTACCAGCATATCTGCCCCTTTGAATTCTTGGCCCGGCTGCCAGGCCCTGGTTCCTTGGCGCGACCCTAGCCCGCGCCGCGCAGGACGTCCAGAAACGCCGCCGCGAAACGTTCGGCGCGGCGCTCCCCTAACAGTCTTGTGATCCCGGCCTCGTCATCGCTGCGCATCTGCGCCACCTTGGCCAAGAGCGAGGCCGAACAGGTCAGCGGTTTCAGCGTGCCGCAGTCCCCGCGCGCCAGCTGCGCCTGAACCTCCAGCAGCCGGTCATAAGCCGGCCCCGCCTCGCGTCCCGCCAGTTTGCGGCGCGCCGGGTGGAGTTGGTCCGCCGCCCCGGTGATCACGCCCAGAAAATCATCGCCGTAGCGCTCCAGCTTCTTGGCGCCGACACCGCTGACGCGGGCCATCCGGTCCAGGGTTTCCGGGCGGGTCTCGGCCATCTCGATCAGGGTGCGGTCAGGGAAGATCACATAGGCCGGCACTTTCTGCGCCTCGGCCAATGCACGCCGCTTGGCCTTCAGCGCCGACAGCAGCGGTGCGTCCTCTTCCGAGACCAGCGCCTTCACCGCCGGGCGGCGTTCGGCGGATTTGATGGTGTCGCGGCGCAGTTCGATGCTTTGCTCGCCGCGCAGGATCGGCAGCGCGGCTTCCGTAAAGCGCAGCGCGCCGTGGCGCTCCGGGTCGGGGCGCAGCAGGTCATGGCCCATCATCTGCCGGAACACCGCCTGCCACTGGCGCTTGCCGAATTCCTTGCCGCAGCCATAGACCGACAGCTGGTCATGGCGCCTGGCACGGATCCGCTCGTTGTCTGCGCCCAGCAGAATATCGATCAGATGGCCGGAGCCGAACCATTCCTCGGTCCTGAGCACAGCCGACAGCGCCTTGCGCACCACAGTTGTTCCGTCGAACACATCGGCCGGCCTGTCGCAGAGGTCGCAATTTCCGCAAGGCTCCGCGGCCTCGCCGAAATAGGCCAAGAGCTTCTGGCGGCGGCAGCGCAGCGCCTCGGCCAATCCCAGCAGGGCGTTCAGCCGGGCATGGTCGGCGGCGCGGCGTTCCGGCGGGGCGAGGCCCTCATCCACCTGGGTGCGGCGCAGGCGGATGTCATCGGGGCCGAACAGGGTGAGGGTTTCGGCCGGCGCGCCGTCGCGCCCCGCGCGGCCGATTTCCTGGTAATAGGCCTCGATGGATTTCGGCAGGTCGGCATGGGCGACCCAGCGAATGTCGGGCTTGTCGATGCCCATGCCAAAGGCCACGGTGGCAACCACGATCAAGCCATCCTCGCGGGCAAAGCGGGTCTCGACGATGCGGCGGTCCTCGGCGTCCATGCCGCCGTGGTAGAAACAGGCGGAATGGCCGGCCTCGCGCAGGGCGGCAGACAGCGCTTCGGTCTTGGCGCGGGTGCCGCAGTAGACGATGCCGGACTGGCCCTTGCGGGCGGCGGCAAACTCCAGGATCTGGCGGCGCGGGCTGTCCTTGGCGCCAAAGGCGAGGTGGATGTTGGGCCGGTCAAAACCGCGCAGGAAGCTGCGCGGCGCCTCGCCGTCGAACAGTTTCTGGACGATTTCTTCCTGGGTTTCCTGGTCTGCTGTCGCCGTGAAGGCGGCCAGCGGCACGTCCAGCGCGCGGCGCAGCTCGCCGATACGCAGGTAATCGGGGCGGAAATCATGGCCCCATTGGGAGACGCAGTGCGCCTCGTCCACCGCAATCAGGCTGACGCCGATGCGGCGCAGCATGCCCATCGCCGCACCGGAGGCAAGGCGTTCCGGCGCCATGTAGAGAAGCTTCAGCTGCCCGGCCTCGATCGCCTGCCAGACCGCCTCGGTCTCCTCCTCGGTGTTGCCGGAGGTGAGCGCACCGGCGGTGACACCGGCCTCCTGCAGGGCGCGGACCTGATCGCGCATCAGCGCAATCAGCGGCGAAATCACCACGGTCACCCCGTCGCGCAGCAGGGCAGGCAGCTGAAAGCACAGGGATTTGCCGCCGCCCGTGGGCATGATCGCCAGCACGTTTTCGCCCGCGGTCACGGCGTCGACGATCTCCTCCTGTCCGGGGCGGAAGGCGTCAAAGCCGAAGATCTCGCGCAGAATCGGGGACGCGCCTGTCAGGGCTGCCGGGGCTGTCATGGGGGCGGGTGGCCTCGTGGTGCTGGTGGTACTGGTGTCTGCTCGTCTTGGCGGACACAATCCCACAGGAGGCATAGGGCGGCAAGGGGGAGAGCGGTGTCAGAGCCATCAATCAGGTTCCGCCCGGCGCCACAGCGCCGGGCAGCGCCCGTCCGCCCCATGGGCGGGCGCTGCCCTCATCGGGCTTAGTAGAAGGCCGAAACGTTGTTCACCAGGATGATGCGCAGCGCATAGACCGCGATCAGCACCGCCAGCGGCGCCAGGTCGATGCCGCCCATATTGGGAATGATGCGGCGCACCGGCGCATAGAGCGGTTCCAGAATGCGGTTCAGCCCGTACCAGATCTGCGCCACCAGCTGCTGGTGCAGGTTCAGGACCTGGAAGTTGATCAGCCAGCTCATGATCACATGGGCAATGATGAAGAACCAGACAATGTCCAGGATCAGCATCAGGATTTGGAACAGCGAAACCATCTGTAATTCCCTCTTTCGAACAGCCACACAGGTAAGCAGACACGGCGAAATGCGCAAGGCTTCCGCGAGGTTGCAGTTGACGCGCTGTAAACGGGTGGCATCACGGGTGCAAGCGAAACAGGAGGCCCTGCGCATGTACCCTATATTCCGCCTGATCAAGGATACCGTTCTGGCCAGCCGGATGCCGCGGCTGCCGATCACCGGCCTGCATGTCTCGCACCACATCTGCTGGCCCTGGGACCTGGACATGTGGATGGAGCTGAACAACGGCCGCACCATGACGCTTTATGATCTGGGCCGCACCATGCTGGCGCAGCGGGCCGGGCTGATCGGGGCCCTGAAAAAGAACCGCTGGGGGCTGACAGTGGCAGGATCATCGGTGCGCTACCGCCGCCGGATCCGGGGATTTGAGCGGTTTGAGATGCGCAGCCGCGCAGTGGGCTGGGATGACAAATTCATCTATGTCGAGCAGTCGATGTGGAAGAAAAACGGCGACTGCGCCAGCCATGTGATGCTGCGCACCGCAGTCACCGGCCGGACCGGGATTGTCCCGCCCGCCAAGGTTCTGGCTGCCTTGGGGCAAGACGCTGAAGTTTCTCCCGAATTGCCCGGTTGGATCAAGGATTGGTGCCAAGCGGATGGCGGCCGCCCCTGGCCGCCGATGCAGGACGGGCTTGCCTAGGCCCCTGCCCGCCTGCCATACCTGAAGGCAACTATAACAAGAGGCCGGGCATGCAGCAGGTATCCACGCGCAAGCGGATCTGGGGATGGTGGTTCTTTGACTGGGCCAGCCAGCCGTATCAGACGCTGCTGGTGACGTTTGTGTTCAGCCCGTTTTTTGCCGCTGCCGCGGCGGATTATTTCCTGACCCAGGGGCTGCCGGGCGAGGCTGCCAAGGCGCAGGCGCAGACCGTCTGGTCGCTGTGCCTGACGGTGACCGGGCTGATCATCGCCTTTGGCGCGCCGTTTCTGGGCGCGCTGGCCGATATCACCGGGCGGCGCCTGCCCTGGATCATGATGTTTTCCCTGATGTATCTGATCGGCGCCTGGGGGTTGTGGCACATGGATCCCGCGGGCAGCAACCTGTGGTGGATGCTGGTCAGCTTTGGTTTTGGCTTCATCGGGGCCGAGTTCGCGCTGATCTTTGTCAATGCTCAGCTGCCCACCCTCGCCAGCCGCGAGGATGTCGGGGATGTGTCCGGTTCCGGCTTTGCCTTTGGCTATCTTGGCGGTGTGATTGCGCTGTTCATCATGCTGCTGCTGTTTGTCGAGCAAAGCTCAGGCAAGACGCTGATCGGCCTAAACCCGGCCCTGGGGCTGGACGCGGCGGCAAAAGAGGGCACCCGTGCCGTAGGCCCGTTCACCGCGGTCTGGTTTGCCGTCTTCATGGTTCCCTATTTCCTGTGGGTCAAGGACCAGGCCGCCACCGGGCGCAAGGCCAGCCTGGGCAAAGCCTGGCAGATGGTGGTCAAACTGGTTGCCAGCCTGCGCCACCGGCTGAGCCTGGCGGCCTATCTTGGCTCGGCAATGTTTTACCGCGATGCGCTGAACGGGCTGTACGGGTTCGGCGGTGTCTACGCCAAGCTGGTGCTGGGCTGGGAGATCACCCAGATCGGCATTTTCGGCATTGTCGCCGCCTTTGCCGCCACCGCGTTCAGCTGGCTGGGCGGCAAGGCCGACCGGCGGCTGGGCCCGAAACCGGTGATTATCACCTCGGTCCTGGTGCTGGCCTTTGTCTGCCTGATCATCGTCAGCATGTCGCGAAGCCAGATTTTCGGCTTTGCCCTGGCAGAGGGCTCCACCCTGCCCGACAGGGTGTTTTTCGGCTGCGGCGTTCTGATCGGCGGCTTCGGCGGCATCCTGCAGGCCGCCAGCCGCAGCCTGATGGTGCGCCACACCAGCCCTGCGGATGCGACCGAAAGCTTCGGCCTGTACGGATTGTCCGGACGCGCCACCGCATTCCTCGCGCCGGCGCTGATCGGCCTGGCCACCACCGTGACCGGCAGCGCCCGGCTGGGGATCACCCCCGTGATCGGGCTGTTTCTGATCGGATTGGTATTGTTGTTCTGGGTTCAAGGAGAAGGAGATCAGGAGTGAAACTGTTTCTTGCCATCTGTTTGGCGGTTGCGGGCTTATCCAGCCCGGCAAGCGCGCAAACCCCCGCCAAGGCCCTGTTCGGAGCCAAGCCCAGCGCCTCGCAGCAGCGCCCCGCGCCGCTTGGCTCTTATGCCAAGGGGTGCGTTGCCGGGGCTGCGCAATTACCTGAGACCGGCCCAACCTGGCAGGCCATGCGGCTGAGCCGCAACCGCAACTGGGGCCATCCGGCAGCGATTGATTTCGTCAAGGACCTGAGCCGCGTGGCGGCCAGACAGCGCGGCTGGAAGGGGCTGTATATCGGCGACATCAGCCAGCCGCGCGGCGGGCCGATGCTGTCGGGCCACCGCAGCCATCAGATCGGCCTCGATATCGACATCTGGATGCGGCCGCCGGACCGGCTGAACCTCAGCCGCAGCGCGCGCGAAAACATCTCCTCGATCTCGATGCGCCGGGCCAAGGGCGCCTATGTGAATTCCAGCTGGACCCGCGCCCATCACGAAATCCTCAAGGCTGCGGCCAAGGACAAGCGGGTGGCGCGGATCTTTGTCTTTCCCGGCGCCAAGGTGCAAATGTGCAATGACGAGAAGGGCGACCGCCGCTGGCTGCGCAAGATCCGGCCCTGGTGGGGCCATCACTACCACTTTCATGTGCGGCTGGCCTGTCCGCGCGGCGCGCGCGGCTGCGCGGATCAGGCCGCCCCGCCCAGGGGCGACGGCTGCGCCGATGCGCAGCGCTGGGTCAATGACATTCTGAACCCGCCGCCGCCGAAACCAGTTGACCCAAACGCGCCAAAGCCTAAACCGAGAAGGGACTACACCCTTTCGGACCTGCCCAAGCAATGCGCCGCCGTTCTGCGATCAAACTGACCCTGGCCCTTGCGGCCGCCGCCTGTCTGGCAGCGGCGGCCTATGCGGCCAACCGCCCCGCCGCCGCCGCGGCGGGCAAGGCGCAGTACCTCAGCAGCTATACCTGGAAGCTGAACCAGCGCTGGTTCGGCGGGTTCTCGGCGTTGAAGCTCAGCCGCGGCGGCTCCGCAATGACCGTGCTCAGCGACCGGGCCACTTTGGTGACAACCCGGATCCAGCGCAGCCAGGGTCTGATTTCAGCCATCACCGCCCGGCGCGCGCACGAACTGCGGTCTTCCACCGGCAAAACGCTCAAGGGCTTTGCCGGCGACAGCGAAGGGCTGGCGGTGGCCGCGGACGGCAGCCGCTATATCTCCTTTGAAGGCGCCGCACGGGTGGCGCGCTATCAAAGCCCAGGGAGCCGCGCCACGGTGCTGCCGCGCCCCAAGGCCTTCCGCAGCCTGCCGCCCAATAAATCGCTGGAAACCCTGGCTATCGATTCCCGCGGGCGGCTGTATACCTTGCCCGAACGCGCCCTGGACAAACACGGGCAGATCCCGGTCTGGCGCTGGAACGGCCGCCGCTGGTCGCACCCGTTCAGCCTGCCGCCCGAGGGTGGTTTTCTGCCGGTGGACGCCGATTTCGGCCCCGACGGGCGGTTCTACCTGCTGGAGCGCGACTTTACCCTGTTCGGCTTCCGCAGCCGGCTGCGGCGCTGGGATATCACCGCCGCAGGGCCGGTGAACGAGGCGATCCTGCTGCAGACCCGCCCCGGCACCCATGACAATCTGGAAGGGCTGTCGGTCTGGGCTGATGGCGGCGGGCGGCTGCGCGCCACGATGGTCTCGGACGACAATTTCCTGCCCTTTCAACGCACCGAGATAGTGGAATACGCGCTGCCCCGCTGACCTGCTGCCGCCGCGCCGCGGCAGCGGCGCCGGGCCCAACCGGGCGGCGCATTTCCTGAAATGCGCCCAAGCGGGCGGGAGCCCCTGCCCCGCAGGCTGCTTGCAGCAGCAGCAGCTCCGGTTTAAAGCGCCAGACTTCTGCCGTGGCAGGGATGATGCCCGCGGCCTTGAAAAATGGATCCGGCCCATGACCCGCTCGCATATTCCCGGCATCGTTGCCATGGCTGCCGTCGTGGTGGCCTCCAATATCCTGGTGCAATTCCTGTTCGGCCAATGGCTGACCTGGGGCGCCTTCACCTATCCCATCGCCTTTCTGGTCACGGATGTGATGAACCGGGTCTACGGCACCGCAGCGGCGCGCAAGGTGGTTGTGGCCGGTTTCCTGGCCGGGGTTGCCTGTTCGCTGATCGGCACCCGGATCATGCTGCAGGGCGACGGTTTTACCTATCCGGCCGTGACCCTGCGCATTGCGCTTGCCTCCGGTGTTGCCTTCCTCACCGCGCAGCTTCTGGACGTGGCCGTGTTTTCGGCCCTGCGCGAGGGCAAATGGTGGCGCGCGCCGCTGGCCTCGACCCTGATCGGCTCCTCCGTCGATACCGCGCTGTTCTTCACCATCGCCTTCTCCGGCGCGCTCAGCTGGCTGGAGCCCGGCAACGATGTGGCCTGGGCGGGCGAGGTGCTGCCGCTGCTGGGCCGCGGCCCGTTGGCGCCGCTGTGGGTCTCGCTGGCGGCGGCCGACTGGATGGTGAAATTGTCGCTTGCGCTGCTGGCGCTTGTGCCGTTCCGCATCATCGTGCGTAAACTGACTGAAAAGACCACATGATTTTGTTTTGACATCTGCCGAATCTGTGGCAGGCTGAAGTCACACGAAACATTCAGAAAGGAGGTGCCCATTGTCTAGAGAAGCTATGGAGAGCAGTGCCGGAACAGTTCAGAAGGTGTGCGGCCGAGGCAGCCCTTGGTGCGTATAGACCCCTGAATTGGTGCTGACCTAACCGGCGCACCTCCTATCATCTCGAAGGGCTGTCCCCGCGTGTAAGGGACAGCCCTTTCGTTTTTGCAAAGCGCGTTTCATAAAGAGCCATGATCCACGTTAACGCGCAAATCACCCTGCAGGACTGGGAAGTCACCGAAAGCTTTGTCCGCGCCTCGGGCCCCGGCGGCCAGAATGTGAACAAAGTGGCCACCGCAGTGGAACTGCGGTTCGAGGCCGAACGCTCGCCTGCGCTGACGGCCGCGGTCAAGACCCGGCTGAAACGGCTGGCCGGGCGCCGCTGGACCAAGGAAGGCGCCATCATCCTGCAATGCGACGAGACCCGGTCGCAGCAGCGCAACCGCGAGATTGTGCGCGAACGGCTGGCCGAGCTGGTGCGCAAGGCGCTGGTGGCGCCAAAGCGGCGGATTGCCACCAAACCGACCCGCGGCTCGGTCAAGCGGCGGCTTGAGGCCAAGAAACAGCGCGGCGGGCTGAAAGCGACGCGCGGTAAAATCGACCCGGATTGATCCAGCGGATTGCACCCGCCGCCCGCTCCGCCCATGCTGCTGGCAAAACAGCAGGGAGGATAAAATCATGCGGCTGGCAGGAAAGACCGCCATCGTGACCGGCGGCGCCTCGGGCTTTGGTGCCGGGATTGCGCGCAAGTTCGTGGCGGAAGGCGCGCGGGTGATGATCGCCGACATCAATGGCGCCGCGGCTGCGGAACTGGCCGCCGAACTGGGCGGCAACGCCACCGCCCATAAGGTGGATGTCTCCGACGGCGCCTCGGTCAATGCGATGGCAGAGGCCGCGCTTGCCGCCTTTGGCCACCTCGACATTCTGGTCAACAATGCCGGGGTCACCCATCTGCCCGCGCCGCTGGAGGAAATCGCCGAGGATGATTTCGACCGGGTGATGGCCGTCAACATGAAATCCGTCTACCTGACCGCCCGCGCCCTGGTGCCGCATATGAAGGCGCGGCAGACCGGCGCGATCCTGAACGTCGCCTCCACCGCCGGCGTGTCGCCGCGGCCCAACCTCAACTGGTACAATGCCTCCAAGGGCTGGATGATCACCGCCACCAAAACCATGGCGGTGGAACTGGCGCCGCACGGCGTGCGGGCCAATGCGATCAACCCGGTGGCCGGGGAAACGCCGCTGTTGAAAACCTTCATGGGCGAAGACACCCCCGAAATGCGCGCCAAGTTCCTGTCGACCATCCCCATCGGCCGCTTTTCGACCCCCGAAGACATGGGCAACGCGGCCTGCTACCTGTGTTCGGACGAGGCCGGCATGGTGACCGGTGTGGCAATGGAAGTGGACGGAGGGCGCTGCATATGACCCCCGGCCCCCGGAACCTGATCACTGACGTGCCCGGTATCCTGGTCGGCAATGCGCAGGATACGGCGCTGAAATCCGGCACTACGGTGCTGACCTCGGACAGGCCCTTCGCGGCATCCGTTCATGTGATGGGCGGCGCACCGGGGACGCGGGAGACGGACTTGCTGGCGCCGGACAAATCGGTGGCAAAGATCGACGCGCTGGTGCTGTCCGGCGGCTCGGCCTTTGGGCTGGATGCCTGCTCCGGCGTGATGGATGCGCTGCACAGCCAGGGCCGCGGCTTTCCGGTGGGCCCGGCGCGGGTGCCGCTGGTGCCGGGCGCGATCCTGTTCGATCTGCTGAACGGCGGCGACAAGGCATGGGAGGAAAACCCTTACCGCGCCTTGGGCCGGGCGGCGTTCAAAGCCGCGGCAGGGGCGTTTGATCTTGGCACTTTTGGTGCGGGCACAGGCGCGCTGACCGCGATGCTGAAGGGCGGGCTGGGGTCGGCCTCGCTGGTTCTGGACAGCGGCGTGACCGTGGGGGCGCTGGTGGCCGCCAACCCGCTGGGCGCCGTCACCACGCCGGGTGAGCGGCATTTCTGGGCGGCGCCGTTTGAAATCGGGGATGAATTCGGCGGATTGGGCCCGGACCCCGCAGCCGGGCTGGGCCGAAGCCTGGAGAGCCGCAAGCTGGCCGCCATGCAGACGCTGGGCAATGCCCGCCTGCCGGAAGAACGCGCCAATACCACCATCGCCATCGTT
The DNA here is from genome assembly GCF_055902035.1 of Leisingera sp. SA215. Classification (NCBI taxonomy): domain Bacteria; kingdom Pseudomonadati; phylum Pseudomonadota; class Alphaproteobacteria; order Rhodobacterales; family Roseobacteraceae; genus Leisingera; species Leisingera sp. SA215. Next base: position 111,754 of record NZ_JBVVXU010000007.1, read on the forward strand.
GCCACCGATGCCGCACTCAGCAAGGCGCAGTGCCAGCGGCTGGCCACCGCCGCCCATGATGGCATCGGCCGCGCCATCGTGCCGGCCCACGCGCCCGGCGACGGCGATCTGGTCTTTGCCGCCAGCACTGGCGCCCGCGCCCTGGCACACCCGGACGCAGAGCTTGGGCCGCTCTGCCATGCCGCCGCGCTGTGCCTCAGCCGCGCCATCGCCCGCGCCATCTCTCACGCCCGTCCGGAACCCGGCGATCTGCTGCCCTGCTGGGCGGCGCCCTGAACCTCCGCAACGTCCTGCCATGGCATTGATGCGCGTCAAACTGCCTGTTGACACCGCAGGCTATTGGATCATGAGTCAAACCTGCCAACTCAAAACCGGAGCAAGCAATATGAAACTTCTCGTGACAGCCGCCGTTTTCGGCCTCCTCGCCGCCCCAGCCTTTGCCGAAGGCGACCCGGCCAAGGGTGAGAAGGGGTTCAACAAATGCAAATCCTGCCACACGGTCGTTTCGGACAGCGGCGATGTGATCGTGAAGGGCGGCAAGACCGGCCCCAACCTGTGGGGCCTGGCAGGCCGCACCGCGGGCAGCGTTGAAGGCTTCAATTACAGCGACGACCTGGTTGCGGCAGGCGAAGCCGGGCTGGTCTGGGACGAAGAGAAGTTCGTCAGCTTCACCACCGATCCCAAGAAATTCCTGCAGGCCGAAACCGGCAACGCCAAAGCCAAGTCGAAAATGTCCTTCCGCCTGAAGAAGGGCGGCGAGGATATCTTTGCCTTCCTGGCCGGCCACGGCCCGGCGCCGGCGGAGGACGCCGCAACCGGGGACGCCGCAGAAGCCGCTTCCGAATAAGGTCTTTTTGACAGACCGGCCACAGAGCCGCGGCATTTTCGCCGCGGCTTTTCGCGTAATTGCTTTCGTCACCCGCAGACGTTAGCGGTAGGAGCCAGGCCATCGCAGTTGCGGCAGGCCGCCCCGCAAAAGAACCGTCATGGACACAGTATGAGCCACATGATCCCCGCCTGGGTGAACGGCGATTTGACACCGGTGGACAAGCTCGCCGCGCATGAGCGCGGACTGAAGCACAAGGCGGTGTCCGTCTTTGTGGTCAAAGGCGTGGATATCCTGATGCAGCGCCGGGCGATGGGCAAATACCACACGCCCGGCCTCTGGGCGAACACCTGCTGCACCCACCCGATGTGGGATGAACAGCCTTCGGCCTGCGCCGTGCGGCGGATGCGTGAGGAATTGGGGCTGACGGGTCTCTATCCCGAGTTCCGCCATCACCTGGAATACCGCGCCGATGTCGGCAATGGCCTGATCGAACATGAGGCCGTCGATGTCTTTCTGGCCCATGCCCACCGCCCCCTGACTATCACCCCCGACCCGGATGAGGTGATGGAGACCCGCTGGGTCGAATACCATGACCTTTTGGCCGAAGTGAGCCGCCACCCGGAGCGTTTCACGCCGTGGCTGAAAATCTATCTGCACAATTATGCGGATGTGATTTTCGGGCCTGACCTGATGATCGCCGGGCGGCGCTGACCGCTTTCCCTTATTGCCAGCTTGCCTGCGGCCGCGCGCCGTGGTTATGTGCCCGCACAATTAGGGAGTATACTTAATATGTCCATTCTCATCGCCGGCGGCGGCATAGCCGGGCTGTCACTGGGGCTCACACTGCATCAGATCGGGGTGCCGTTCCGCATCTTTGAGGCCGCCCGGGAACTGAAACCGATGGGCGTCGGTATCAACCTGCAGCCCAACGCGGTGCGGGAGCTGCTGGATCTGGGGCTGGAGGCGGAGCTGGACGCCATCGGCGTGCGGACCCGGCAGCTGGGGTTTTACAGCAAGCTTGGCAACACCATCTGGGAGGAGCCCCGCGGCACCAGCGCAGGCTATGCCTGGCCGCAGTTCTCGGTGCACCGGGGCGAATTGCAAATGCTGCTGTACCGCGCGCTGATGGAGCGCGCCGGGCCGGAGTGCATCGAAACCGGAGCACGGGCGGCGGGGTTTGAGAACACTGCGGGCGGCGCTGCTTTGCTGCTGGCGGACGGGCGGCGGGTTGACGGCTCCCTGGTGATAGCCGCGGATGGCATCCACTCCGCCCTGCGCGCGCAGATGGTGCCGGAGGAGGGCGCCCCGGTCTGGAACGGCCGCATCCTGTGGCGCGCCACCGCCTGCGCGCCTGCCTTCAAGGGCGGCGCGGCGATGGCGATGATCGGGCACGACCACTTGCGGCTGGTGGCCTATCCGATCTCGGCACCGGACGCGGCGGGCCGCGTTGCAATGAACTGGATTGCGGAAAAGAGCTTTGACCCTTCCGCGCCTTGGCGCCGGGAGGACTGGAACCGGCCTGCGGATATCAATGACTTCCTGCCCGACTTTGCGGAGTGGCGGTTCGGCTGGATCGATGTGCCGGCGCTGATCCGGGGGGCGGACGTTGTCTATGAATACCCGATGGTGGACCGTGATCCGCTGGACAGCTGGACGATCGGCAATACGACCCTGATGGGCGACGCGGCGCATCCGACCTATCCGGTCGGATCGAACGGCGCCAGCCAGGCCATCGTCGATGCGCGGGTGATCGGTGCGCGGCTGCTGGAACACGGCGTGACAGCAAAGGCGCTGCAGGCCTATGAGGCAGAACTGCGCCCGCTGACCACAGCCGTGGGCCGTGCCAATCGCGCAGGCAGCGGGCCGGACGGGGTGCTGCAGCGGGTCGAGGATCTCTGCGGCGGCAACTTCACGGATATCGGCGAGGTGATCCCGCAGGCGGAGCTGGCTGCCCATGCAGCCAAGTACAAGTCGATTGCTGGTTTTTCCATCGAGGGGCTGAACGCCCGCCCCCCCACCATCCCGGCAGGCGCCCGCGTCAGCTACTAAGGCGCGCCCGCGGCCAGCCGCGGGTCAAGGGCGGCCCAGCCGCCGTGCCGCGGGCACGGTTCCCCTTTGAGGCGCGGAGGGGCGGACACAGAGTCAGAAAGGCGCATTGAAGGGCAGTCCTGACCTTCAATCGCTTCTCAGCAAACAGAAAACGCCGCGCAAAGCGCGGCGCCACGCCCAACTGTGTGGCCCATTCTGTGAATGGGCAGGAACAGGCGGGAGCCCCCCGCCCTGCCCTATTCGCAAGCAGTCAGACCCCGATCACCGCCTGCACGGCACGCTGCCAGCGGGCATAGGCCGCCTGGCGGGCGGCAGGCTGCATCAGCGGCACGAACTGGCGGTCGAGCTTCCAGGTATCGGCAAAACCCGTCTGGTCCGGATAGATCCCGGCCCGCATCCCCGCCAGCCAGGCCGCGCCCAGCGCGGTGGTTTCCTGCATCACCGGGCGGTCGACAGCGGCCCCCAGCAGGTCGGCGAGGCTTTGCATGGTCCAGTCGCTGGCGCTCATGCCGCCATCGACGCGCAGGGTCACGGTGTGATGGCTGTCGTCCTCCCAGTCGGCCCGCATCGCCTCATAGAGGTCGCGGGTCTGATAGGCGACGCTTTGCAGGGCTGCGCGGGCAAATTCCGCCGGGCCGGAATTGCGGGTGAGGCCGAACACCGCGCCGCGGCACTCCGGCTGCCAGTAAGGCGCGCCAAGGCCGGTGAAGGCGGGCACCAGGATCACGTCCTGGCCCGGATCCGCCCGCAGCGCCAGCTCGCCCGAGTCGGATGCCTGTTCGATGATCCCCAGCCCGTCGCGCAGCCATTGCACCGCGGCCCCGGCGATGAAGATCGAACCTTCCAGCGCATAGGTCGGCTTGCCGTCCAGCTGATAGGCGATGGTGGTCAGCATCCGGTTCTTCGACACCACCGGCGCATCGCCGGTGTTCAACAGGGCAAAACAGCCGGTGCCATAGGTGGATTTCATCATCCCCGGGCGGAAGCAGGCCTGGCCGATGGTGGCCGCCTGCTGGTCGCCGGCCACGCCCAGAATCGGAACAGCGCCGCCCAGGATCTCCGGATCGGTGGTGCCGAAATCGGCAGCGCTGTCCTTCACCTCCGGCAGCATCTGCTGCGGAACCTCCAAAAGGTCGCTGATGGTGCGGCTCCAGCAGCCCTTGCGGATGTCATACATCAGCGTGCGCGCAGCATTGGTGGCATCGGTCACATGCGACGCGCCGCCGGTGAGGCGCCAGATCAGGAAGCTGTCCACCGTGCCGAACAGCAGCTCCCCTGCCGCCGCTTTGTCCCGCGCGCCGGGCACCAGGTCGAGGATCCACTTCACCTTGGTGCCGGAGAAATAGGGATCGAGCAGCAGCCCGGTGCGTTCGGTGACGATGTCCTCATGGCCGTCCTGGCGCAGCTGCTCGCAAATGGCGGCGGTGCGGCGGTCCTGCCAGACGATGGCATTGTGGATGGCTTTGCCGCTGGCCTTGTCCCAGACCACGGTGGTTTCGCGCTGGTTGGTAATGCCGATGCCGGCGATATCCGGGGCAGAGACATCCAGCTCCGCCATCACCTTGCGGCAGACCGCGACGGTGGTGTCCCAGATCTCCTCGGGGTCGTGCTCCACCCAGCCCGCCTGCGGGTAATGCTGGGTGAACTCCTGCTGCGCGGTGCCCGCGACCTGCATGCCCGCATCAAACAGGATTGCCCGGGTCGACGTGGTGCCCTGATCAATTGCCAGAATATAGGTCATCTGCTGCCCTCCAGTCTCCTCTGACCGGGGAGCATAAACGCAAATGTGTTACCGCTGCCAGTCCCTACTAAGATTTTAGTTGGAGAACTTCGATATTGTCGATCAGCCGGATGTTTCCCATCCAGGCGGCGGCCAGCAGACGAGCAGGCCGGGCGGGTGTCTCCAGGGCTTCCAGCGTCCCGGCGCAACGCAGGTCGAAATACTCCACTTCGCCGAACCCGCTCTCGGCCAGTGTTTTGCGCGCGGCGGCCTCGAGCGGCGCCCAGGGTTCTCCCGCCGATGCCTTGGCAGCGGCCTCCCGCATTGCCGCATTCAGAGCGGCCGCCCGCGCCAGCTGATCCGCGGACAGGCGCAGATTGCGCGAGGACATCGCCAGCCCCGACGCCTCGCGCACGGTTTCGCAACCGACGACTTCGATCGGGATATCCAGGTCGCGGGCCATCCGGGTCACCACCATCAGCTGCTGGTAATCCTTCTGGCCGAAAAACGCCTTGTCCGCGCTGGTCTGCAGGAACAGCTTGGCCACCACCGTTGCCACCCCGTCGAAATGGCCGGGGCGAAAGGGCCCCTCCATCACATCCGTGATGCTGCCGCCGACCGAGACATTGGTGGCATAGCCGTCCGGATAGATCTGATCCGGGTCCGGGACATAGATCAGATCCACCCCCAGATGCGCGAGCTTTTGCGCGTCGTCAGCTTCGGTCCGGGGATAGTTTTCCAGGTCTTCCGGTGTGTTGAACTGCTTGGGGTTCACGAAGATTGTGACGATCACGCGGTCACAGGCGTCCTTGGCCGCCGCCACCAGCGACAGGTGGCCCGCGTGCAGCGCCCCCATGGTGGGCACCACGGCAATGGTTTCACCGGCGCGGCGCCACTCTGCCGTCTTGGCGCGCAGGTCCGGCAGGCGGCGCAGGATAGGAGCAGTCATATCGGAAGTCATCCTTTGGAGGGCGCCTGATCGGCAAAGACATGTTCCGCCGCCGGGAAGCTGCGGGCGCGCACCTCGGCGGCGTATTCCGCAATGCCGGCCTCGGCCAGCGGGCCAAGATCGGCGTAGCGTTTCACGAATTTCGGCTTGAAGGCGGTGAAAAAGCCCAGCATGTCGTCGACCACCAGGATCTGCCCGTCGCATCCGGCACTGGCGCCGATGCCGATAGTGGGAATGGCAACCTCGGCGGTGATCTTGTCGGCCAGTTTCTGCGGCACCTTTTCCAGCACCACCGAAAACGCCCCGGCCGCCGCCACGGCACGGGCATCCGCCAGAACCGCCTCCGCTTGCGTATCGCGGCCCTGCACCTTGTAGCCGCCAAGGGTGTTGATCGACTGCGGCGTGAGACCAATATGCGCCATCACCGGAATGCCGCGCTTGACCAGAAAGCGGATGGTCTCGGCCATCTCGACACCGCCCTCCAGCTTGACCGCGGCGCAGCCGGTCTCGGCCATCAGCCGGGCGGCATTGCGGAACGCCTGCTGCGGGCCTTCCTCGTAGGACCCGAACGGCATGTCGATGACCAGCATCGCCTGTTCCAGCCCGCGTGCCACCGCCTGGCCGTGCATAATCATCATCTCCATCGTCACGCCCAGGGTCGAGGTCAGACCGTGCAGCACCATGCCGACGCTGTCGCCGACCAGCACGAAATCGCAGTGCTTGTCCATCAGCCGCGCCATCGGCGTGGTATAGGCTGTGAGGCTCACCAGCGGCGTGCCGCCCTTGCGGGCCCGGATGTCTTCGGCGTTGGGCGCCTGTTTCTTGGCTGTTGCGCTCATGGTGTCCTGTCCGCGGTTCAAGAGTGGACACGGATTATCAATTAACGCCGCGTGCTTCCAGTGCGCGAAATGCCGCCCGGCCTTGATTACGCTTGGGAAAAGGGGAAACTCGTTTCCAATAGGCGCCATAACCGGCCCGTATTTTGCACACAGGGAGTTTTCCGATGGCTTTCAGATCCTACGTTTTCGCCGCCGGTTCGGCGCTTGCACTGGCGGCAGGCAGCGCCTGGGCCAAGGACAGCGTCACCATTGCGCTGCAGCTGGAGCCGCCGCATCTGGACCCGACCAGCGCCGCGGCTCAGGCCATCGACTCGGTGGTTTACAGCAACATTTTCGAAGGGCTGACCCGGTTCATGGGCGATGGATCTGTGGTGCCAGGCCTGGCCGAAAGCTGGGAAATTTCCGAAGACGGCACTGTCTATACCTTTCACTTGCGTGCGGGCGTGACCTTTCATGACGGCAGCGCGATGGATGCGGAGGACGTGAAATTCTCGCTCGACCGCGCCCGCGCCGACGACAGCACCAACGCACAAAAGACACTGTTCGAGGGGATTTCATCGGTGGAGGCGGTGGATCCGCATACCGTCAAAGTCACGCTGGACGCCCCGAACGGCGGTTTCCTGTTCAATCTTGCCTGGGGCGATGCGGTGATTGTCGCGCCCGAAAGCATCGAAGATATCAAGACCGCCCCGGTCGGCACTGGCGCCTATACCTTCCAGGAATGGGTGCAGGGCGACCGGATCAGCCTGGCCCGCAATCCGGAGTACTGGGGCGAACAGCCCGCACTGGCGTCGGCCACCTTCAAGTTCATCTCCGACCCGACCGCTGCGTTTGCCGCGATGATGGCCGAGGATATCGACGCCTTTGACAATTTCCCAGCGCCGGAGAACCTGCCGCAGTTCGAGGCCGATCCACGGTTCCAGGTGCTGGTGGGCTCAACCGAGGGTGAGACGATCCTGTCCATCAACAACAAGCAGCCGCCGTTCGACGATCTGCGCGTGCGCCAGGCGGTGGCCCATGCCATTGACCGGCAGGCGATCATAGACGGCGCGATGTTCGGCTATGGCACCCCCATCGGCAGCCATTTTGCACCGCACAACCCGGCCTACACAGACCTGACCGGCAATTCTGCCTTTGCCCCGGAGACAGCCAAGGCGCTGCTGGCCGAAGCTGGCCTGGCCGAGGGTTTCGAGACCACCCTGCACCTGCCGCCGCCCTCCTATGCCCGCCGCGGCGGTGAGATTGTGGCGGCGCAGCTGGCCGCAGTAGGAATCCGGGCCGAGATCGTCAACGTGGAATGGGCGCAATGGCTGGAGACGGTGTTCCGCGGCAAGAACTTCGGCCTGACCATCGTCAGCCATACCGAGCCGATGGACATCGGCATCTACGCCCGGCCCGATTACTACTTCCAGTATGACAGCAAAGCCTTTCAGGAGCTGATGGCCAAGCTGAACGCCACCACTGATCCCGACGCCCGCACCGCGCTGCTGCAAGAGGCGCAGGAGATGATTTCGGCGGATTATGTCAACGGCTACCTGTTCCAGCTGGCCAAGCTGGGCATCGCCAAGGCCGGGCTGCAGGGGCTGTGGGAGAACGCCCCCACAGCCGCCATCGACCTGACCGCGATCAGCTGGGCGGAGTAGAGCCTGCAATGCAAGAAGACCGCCCGGCCGATAGGCCGGGCTATAATCGCCGCCTTGCCCGCAAGTATTTCACCCGCTCCCGAATCTCCTGCCGCACCGCCCCGCCGCGCGGCTGATCCCTGAGCGTTGTGAACCAATGCTCCGGCGGATTGCGGCCCAGGCGGTTGCCGTTGAACTCCAGTCCGCGCAGCACGTCCTCGCCTGCCTGCGGCAGCCGCTGCGGCACCTCGAAGCCGTTCAGCACGGCCCAGACCCCGGTCCACAGCCGCCCCACCGACCACGGGTTATAGCCGCCGCCGCCCAGCACCAGATACCGCGGCGCCATCCCCATCAGCGCCCGCACCACCGACCAGTGGGCGTTGTTCGAAAGATCCAGATGCGGCAGCGGGTCTTCCGTCACCGCATCCGCTCCGCATTGCAGTACAATGGCATCCGGCGCAAAGGCCGCGACCGCGGGCAGGATCAGCCCGTCGCGGATATGGGCCATTTCGTCATCGTTGAAGCCGCGCGGCACCGGCAGGTTCAGCGCCGACCCGCCTGCATCCTCGGTCAGCCTGCCGGTCTTGGGCCACAGGTTTTCCTCATGCACCGAGATCATCAGCACCTCCGCATCGCCGGCAAAGCCATGCTCCACCCCGTCCGCATGATGGGCGTCAATGTCCACATAGGCGATCCGCTGCGCGCCGTGGTGGCGCAGCGACAGCATCGCCAGCACCGGATCGTTCAGATAACAGAAGCCGTTGGCCCGGTCCGGCATCCCGTGGTGGGTGCCGCCCGCCGGGTTATAGACAATGCCGCCATCCGCCAGCAGCTCCCCGGCCAGGACCGACCCGCCCGCCGCGGTGGCCGGGCGGCGGAAAATCTCCGGAAACACCGGGTTCGAGAGTGTCCCCAGATGATGCCGCGCGCGCACCGCACCGGTTACGGCCTGCGCGGCCTCGGCCGCCTGCAGCGCCGCCACATATTCCGGCGTGTGCCAGGCCGTCAGCACCGCCGGTTTCGCCCGCGGGGAATTCACATAGGCCCCGTCCGGCAGCCAGCCCAGCGCCCGGGACAGGTCCATTACGGTCGACACCCGCGGCACCCGCAGGGGGTGGGTGCCGCCATAAGAGGAGCCACGGTAGATTTCCGATCCGATGAACAAGGGACGCGCCAGCATGAAGCATGTGATAGCCTGCCCGGCCCGCAATGCGGAAGACCCCGTCCGGAAACAAGCCGCAGGCGCGGCCCCCGTGATCTGTGCGATACCCGCGCAAATTTTCAAATGCTGCACATTTAACCCGCTGAGAACGGGAGGTTATTTCCTTTTTTGGCTCTGCTCTCGGCATCTCCTCTGGACCGCGCTGCGCTGCGCTCCTAACGTGGCGGCCATGCTGCGTTATGCCCTGAAACGCCTGTTGTCGCTGATCGTCAGCCTGGCCGTTGCCTCGCTGGTGATCTTTCTTGTGGTGGAGGTGGCGCCGGGCGATCCTGCGGCCTTTATGCTGGGGGTCAATGCGCAGCCCGATACGGTTGCGGCCCTTCGGGCAGAGCTGGGGCTGGATCAGGGCAAGGCGGCCCGTTACCTGACATGGGCCGCGGGTCTGCTGGGCGGCGATTTCGGCACCTCCTATACCTACCGCACGCCGGTTGCGGGGATGATCGCCGACCGGCTGTGGGTGTCGCTGCCGCTGGCGCTATATGCGCTGACCCTGTCCACCCTGATCGCCTTTCCGGCCGGCATCTATGCCGCCGCCCGCCGCGGCAAGCCGGGCGGCATGGCGGTGGTGGGCGCCACCCAGCTGGGTGTTGCGGTGCCGAATTTCTGGTTTGCGATGATGCTGGTGCTGGTCTTTGCCATCAACCTGCGCTGGTTCGGGGCCGGCGGCTTTCCGGGCTGGGAGGCCGGGCTTTGGGCGGGTCTTCATGCGCTCACCCTGCCCGCCATCGCGCTAGCGCTGCCGCAGGCGGCGATCCTGACCCGGGTGATGCGCTCTGCACTCCTGGACATTCTCGGCGAAGACTTCATGCGCACCGCCCGCGCCAAGGGGCTGACCCGGCGCCAGGCCCTGTGGCGGCACGGGGTCCGCAATGCGCTGATCCCGGTGCTGACCATCATCGGCCTGCAATTCTCCTTCCTGCTTGCGGGCGCCATCATCATCGAGCAGGTGTTTTTTCTGCCCGGCCTCGGGCGGCTGGTGTTCCAGGCGATTTCGGCGCGGGATCTGATCGTGGTGGAATCGGTGGTGATGCTGCTGGTCTTTGCGGTGATCACGGTGAATTTCCTGGTCGATCTAGCCTATGCGCTGGTGGACCCGCGGCTGAGGAGCCGGACATGACCCGCGGCCTGATCCTTGGCGGCGCGCTGTCGGCGCTGGTTTTGCTGGCGGCGCTGGTGTCGTTCCTGTGGACCCCCTTTGACCACGCAGCCATGAACATCCCCGCCAAGCTGCAGCCGCCCAATGCGCAGCACTGGCTGGGCACCGATCATTTCGGCCGCGACCTGATGTCGATGATCATGGTCGGCGCCCGCACCTCCATCGCGGTGGCGCTGGTGGCTGTCGGCATCGGCATGGGCGCCGGTGTGCCGCTGGGCCTTGCGGCTGCGGCGCGCAAGGGCACCTGGCTGGATGAGGGGATCATGCGCGGCAATGATCTGGTCTTTGCCTTCCCTTCGCTGGTGATTGCCATCCTGATCACCGCGGTCCTTGGCGCCGGTGCCGTCAACGCCATCATCGCCATCGGCATTTTCAACATCCCCGTCTTTGCCCGCATCACCCGCGGCGCAGCGCTGTCGCTGTGGGAGCGCGAGTTCATTCTCGCCGCGCGGGTTGCCGGCAAGGGGGCCGCGCGAATCTCGGCCGAGCACATCCTGCCCAATGTGATGAACCTTTTGATCGTGCAGGGCACCATCCAGTTCTCGCTGGGCATCCTGGCGGAGGCGGGGCTCAGCTATGTCGGCCTCGGCGCCCAGCCGCCCACGCCCAGCTGGGGCCGGATGCTGGCGGACGCGCAGACCATGGTCAGCTTTGCCCCGCATCTGGCGCTGGTGCCAGGCACTGCCATCATCCTCACCGTGCTGGGGCTTAACCTGCTGGGTGACGGGTTGCGCGACTGGCTGGACCCGAAGCTGCGGGTGGCGCGCGCATGACCTTGCTTGATATCACCAGCCTGTCGGTCAGGATCGGCGCTTTTCAGGTGCTGAAGGACGTCTGCTTCCACGTCGATCCGGGCGAAACCGTCGCCGTCACCGGCGAGAGCGGATCCGGCAAGTCGATGACCGCGCTGGCCATCATGCAGCTGCTGCCGGAAACAGTCCACGCCAAGGGCTACATCACCCTGAACGGAACCCAGCTGCTGGAGCAGTCCGAGACGCAGATGTGCGCCATCCGCGGCCAGTCCATCGGCATGGTGTTCCAAGAGCCGATGACCGCGCTGAACCCGGTCAAAACCATCGGCGATCAGGTGATGGAGACGATTCTGATCCACCAGGCGATGCCCCGCGCGCAGGCCGAAGCCCGCGCCCGCGAGGTGCTGCAGCGGGTGGGCCTGCCGGCGGACCGGTTCCCCCTCACGCGCTATCCGCATGAACTGTCGGGCGGCCAGCGGCAGCGGGTGGTGATCGCCATGGCCATCGCCCTGCGCCCCAAGCTGCTGATTGCGGATGAGCCGACCACCGCGCTGGATGTCACCACCCAGGCGCAGATCCTCGACCTGCTGAAGGATCTTGTGCAGGACTATGGCATGGGGCTGCTGATCATCACCCATGATCTGGCCGTCGTTGCGGATCTGGCCGACCGGATCGTCGTCATGCGCCACGGCGAGGTGGTGGAGACCGGCCGCACCAGCTGGCTTTTGCGCAACATGCGCCATCCCTACACGCGGATGCTGTTTGCCGCTTCAAACCATCAGGTGGCGCTGCCGGACCCGCCTGCCCCGGCGCCGCTGCTGGAGGTCAGGAATGCAGTCCGCGACTACAAAACCCCGCGCGAATCGCTGTTTGCCAGGCCCGGCACATTCCGGGCGGTGAACGATGTCTCCTTCACCCTGAACCGGGGGGAGCGGCTGGGGCTGGTGGGTGAGTCGGGCTGCGGTAAATCGACCCTGACACGGGCGATTCTGGGGCTGGAACCATTGCAGGACGGGGAGATTCGCCTTGATGGAGAACTCGTCGCGACTCACCCCGGTCCAACGGTCCGGCGCAAGATGCAGGTGGTGTTCCAGGACCCCTATGGCAGCTTCAACCCGCGCCATAAGGTGGAGCGGCTGATCACCGAACCTTTTTACGCGCTGTCCGATCCGCCGACCGGGGCGGCGCGCGCCGGGCTTATTTCCGAAACCCTCTCCGCCGTCGGGCTAAAGCCTGAAGATGGCGGCAAATACATCCACCAGTTCTCCGGCGGCCAGCGCCAGCGCATCGCCATTGCCCGCGCGCTGATCACACGGCCGGAGCTGATCATCTTTGACGAAGCTGTCTCGGCGCTGGATGTTTCAGTCCGCGCCCGCATCCTCGACCTGCTGGCGGAGCTTTGCGAGGCCTACAGCCTCACCTATCTGTTCATCAGCCACGACCTGAGCGTGGTGCGGACGATCACCGACCGCTGCCTGGTGATGCAGCAGGGAGAGATCGTCGAACAAGGCAGGACCGAGGATGTGTTCTCCAATCCGCAGCATCCCTATACCCGGCAGCTGATTGCCGCAGCCCCGGTGCTGCCGGAGCTGACCGATACCGAAAGGAGCCCGCAGCATGTCTGACCCTCTCTGGTTTGATCCCGCACACTGCCTCATCGGTGGGAAGTGGCGGCCTGCCGCCAGCGGCGGGACCCTGCCGCTGGCAAACCCGTCGGATGGCAGCGAAATCTGCCGGATTGCCCGGGGCGGAGAGGCCGACATAAACGCCGCCGTACAAGCGGCAGAGGCGGCGCTGGACGGTGAATGGGGCCGCATGACCGCTTTGGAGCGGGGCCGCATCCTGACCCGGATCGGCCGGTTTGTGCTGGAGCGGGTGGAACTGCTGGCCGCGCTGGAGGCGATGGATGTGGGCAAGCCGCTGGCCCAGGCCCGTGCCGATGCGGTGGCATTGGCGCGCTACTGCGAGTTCTACGGCGGCGCGGCGGACAAGGTGACGGGGGAGACCATTCCCTATCTCGACGGCTACACCGTTTATACCCTGCGCGAGCCGCATGGGGTGACCGGCCATATCGTGCCCTGGAATTACCCGATGCAGATCATCGGACGTTCGGTCGGGGCGGCGCTGGCGATGGGCAATGCCTGCGTGCTGAAACCCGCCGAAGAGGCCTGCCTCACGGCGCTGGCTTTTGCTCATATCGCGATGGAGGCCGGGCTGCCCGCCGGGGCGCTGAATGTGGTGCCGGGTCTGGGACGGGACGCCGGCGCAGCGCTGGCGGGGCATCCCGCTGTGCAGCACATCTCCTTTACCGGCTCGGTCAGGACCGGGGCGCTGGTGCAGCAGGCGGCGGGCGCCAATGTGGTTCCGGTGACGCTGGAACTGGGCGGGAAATCCCCGCAGCTGGTGTTTGACGATGCCGATCTGGATGCGGCGCTGCCATTTCTGGTGAACGCGGGCATTCAGAATGCGGGCCAGACCTGTTCGGCCTCCTCCCGCATTCTGGTGCAGCGCGGGGTCTATGACGAGGTGAAGGCGCGGATGGCAGCGGCCTATGGCGCGCTGACCGTGGGGCCGGCAGTCGCGGACTTGCGGCTAGGACCGCTGATCTCTGCCCGGCAAAAGCAGATTGTCGAGGGTTATCTGGAGCAGGGCGCAGACCTGCTGGTGGCGGCGCAAGGCAGCATCGTTCCGCAGGCGCCAAAGACCGGCGCCTATGTGCGCCCCACCCTGTTTGCCGACGTGCCGGAAGACCATGTGCTGGCACGGGAGGAGATCTTTGGCCCGGTTCAGGTGCTGATCCCCTTTGACACGGAGGAAGACGCGCTGCGGATCGCCAACGCGACCGATTACGGGCTGGTCGCCAGCGTCTGGACCCGTGACGGTGCGCGGCAGATGCGGCTGGCGAAACGCCTGCGCGCGGGGCAGGTATTCCTCAACAATTACGGCGCCGGCGGCGGCGTGGAACTGCCTTTCGGCGGGGTCGGAAAATCCGGCCACGGGCGGGAAAAGGGGTTTGAGGCGCTGTACGGATTTTCGCAGCTTAAAACCGTTGCGGCGCATCACGGCTAGGGCCGGCATTCAGGTCAGCAACTATTACCCAATGTTTCGCGCGCGAAACATTGGGGCAGAGGTTCTGCCACTAATTGTACCGCCTTGCCTGAAACCCGCCGCAAGACTGGCGAAGTCTTATCAAACGATTACCGCCTGCCGCTCTTGATCGCCAACGCCGAACACCCGCTTGTAGCGCGCGATTTCTGCCGCCGGTCCCATCGCTTTTTCCGGGTTGTCGGAGAGTTTCACCGTGGGGCGGCCATTGGCGGCAACCGCCTTGCAGACCAGCGAGAACGGCGCCAGCGCGTCGCCGGGGACAAGGCCGCGGAAATCATTGGTCAGCAGCGTCCCCCAGCCGAAGGAGACCTTGGTGCGGGAGCAAAACCGGGCGTGCAGGTCGGCGATCTGCTGCACATCGAGGCCATCCGAGAAAATCACCCGTTTGTCCGCCGGATCCTCGCCCCGCTGCTGCCACCAGTTGATCGCCACCTCCGCGCCTTTGGCCGGGTCGCCGCTGTCGATGCGGATGCCGGTCCAGCCGGCCAGCCAGTCCGGGGCGCGGTCCAGGAAACCTTGGGTGCCATAGGTATCCGGCAGGATGATGCGCAGGTTGCCCTCGTGCTCGTCATGCCAGTCGGACAGCACGTCATAGGGCGCCCGGGCCAGCGCCGCGTCGCTGTCTGCCAGTGCCGAATAGACCATCGGCAGCTCATGCGCGTTGGTGCCGATCGCCTCCACCTCGCGGTGCATGGCGATCAGGCAGTTGGAGGTGCCGGTGAACTTGCCCCCCAGCCCCTCGTGCATCGCCTGCACGCACCAGTCCTGCCACAGGAAGGAATGGCGGCGGCGGGTGCCGAAATCGGCAATCGTCAGCCCGCCGATGCCGCGCAGGCGTTCGATTTTTTCCCAGACCTTGGTCATGGCGCGGGCATAGAGCACCTGAAGTTCAAACCGGCCCATGCTGTTGATCACCGCACGGCTGCGCAGTTCCATCAGCACTGCCAGCGCCGGGATTTCCCACAGCATCACCTCGTGCCATTTGCCCTCGAAGGTCAGCTCATACTGGTCGCCCTTCCGTTCCAGATGGTAGGGCGGCAGGCGCAGCCCCTCGAACCATTCCATGAAATCGGGGCGGAACATCTGCCGCTTGCCATAAAACGTATTGCCGCGCAGCCAGGTGCTTTCGCCGCGGCTGAGCGACAGCGAGCGGATGTGATCCAGCTGCTCGCGCAGCTCGCCCTCGTCGATCAGCCGGGCCAGCGGCACATGGGCGGAGCGATTGATCAGCGAGAATGTCACCGTGGTGTCCGGCTTGTTGCGGAACACTGACTGGCACATCAGAAGCTTGTAGAAGTCGGTATCAATCAGAGACCGGACGATCGGATCGATCTTCCATTTGTGATTGTAAACGCGGGTTGCAATATCCACCGGCAGCCTCGATCATAAGGGTCACTGATTGATAGATTAGCCCGACTGCAGGGGCAAGGAAATCAACCCGCGCGGCGGGCTTGCGCCTGCTGGGCCACCTGGCCCAGCACGTCCAGAAGCGCACTCCGGCTGATCGGCTTGCTCATAAAGTCATCCATGCCGGCATCCAGGCAGGCCTTGCGGTCGGACTCGAATGCGTTGGCGGTCAGGGCCACGATGGCCGGCTGCGGCAGGGCCCCGGCACGGATCGCCCGGGTGGCTTCCAGCCCGTCCATCTGCGGCATCGACATATCCATCAGAATGACATCCGGCGCAAAGTCTTCAAAACGCGCCACGGCCTCGCGGCCATCCTTGGCAAAGGCCAGCGCCACCGGGGTGGATTGCAGGAACTTTTCTATCAGCACCCGGTTCACCGCGTTGTCCTCGGCCACCAGAACCCGCAGCCCCTCCAGTGCCGCGGACCCATCCGGACAGGCCGGTGCAGCGGGCGTTTTTACAGGTTCCGCCAGAGGCGTTTGCAACCCCAGCCGCACCGTGAAACAGGATCCCAGGCCCGGTTCCGACGCGGCCGCGATGCTGCCGTCCATTGCTTCCGCCAAGCGGCGGGAAATGGCCAGCCCAAGCCCGGTGCCGCCAAAGCGGCGGCTGATCGCGGCATCCGCCTGGGAAAACCGCTCAAACACCTTGCCAAGCTTTTCTGCGGCGATGCCAATTCCGGTATCTGCCACCGAGAACACCAGATCGTAGCCGGCCCCCGATGCCGCCGGTTCGGCATCCAGCGTCACCACCACACGGCCCTGTTCCGTGAACTTGATCGCATTGCCGGTGAGGTTCATCAGAATCTGCCGGATCCGCCGGTCATCCCCGCATAGCCGGCAGGGCACGCGGCCCGTGATTTTCAGAACCAGCTCCAGCCCCTTGGCGTCTGCCTGGGCCTGCAGCAGGCGGATCGTTTCTTCAAAGCAGGCGTGCGGATCAAAGTTGACCTGGCTGAGGTTCAGCTCCCCGGCATCCATTTGCGAAAAATCGAGGACATCATTGATCAGCGCCAGCAGGGTATCCGCCGAACTGAGGATGGTGTCGGCGTACAGGGCCTGCTCTTCGGTCAGGCTGCTCTCGCGCAACAGCTGCGCCATGCCGATCACCCCGTTCATCGGGGTGCGGATTTCGTGGCTCATCGTGGCCAGGAAGTCGGCCTTGGCGCGGGCGCCTTCCTCGGCAGCGGCACGGGCCTGCTCCAATTGCTGAGCATGCTCCTTGGCCGCGGTGATGTCGCGCTCCACCGCGATCTGGGTTTCCAGATCGCCGGCCGCATTCAGCATCGGCACCTGGTTGGTCTCGATCCAGACCCGCCGCCCGTCCTTGCAGCGGTTGCGGACCTCCACCCGCACAGGCCGCGCATGACGCAGGCTGTCTTGCAGCAGCTGGACCGTCGCAGGATCGGTCTCATCGCATTTCAGCAGATCGCCGGGAAACTGGCCCCGCGCCTCGTCAAAGCTGTAACCGGAGATGCGGGTGAAACTGTCGTTCACCCAGGTGATGCGCCCGTCGCGGTCCATCAGCATCACGCTGTCATTGGCATTTTTGGCGACCAGCGCCAGGCGCTTGGCCTCCATTTTCTGATCGGAAAGCCGGACATAGGCGGCTTCCAGTTCCTCCTGCTGGAGGGCCTGGGCCAGCAGGACGCTGCGGTTCCGGCTGAAATTGCGCATGACATGGGTCAGAAACCAGATAAACGAGGCAATAAGCGCAAGCAGCCCGGCCAGATGCAGCGAATACACTGGCGCCATGACCGGGGTTTCAACGATCTCCACTGCCAGAAAGACAACCGGCAGCACAGCATAGGTGACAAGTCTGGCAGTGACCGCAAGCGGGTGATACGGCAGCACCAGCCCGGCATTGATCGCCATCCCGGTCAGCAGGCAGATAGTATACAGCGGTTCATAGTGCGCGTGCGACAGCGGTGCCTGCGTTTCGCCCCAGAACGGAACCGACGCCGCCGCGCCAAGCGCCAAGGCGTGCAAAAAGGCGGTCAGCGCTGTCAGCCGCCGCAGCCCCCCCTCGCCCATCCCGCGGCGGACCAGATGATCCGCCCGGCGCAGCAGGAGGCAGTC
Organism: Leisingera sp. SA215; assembly: GCF_055902035.1. Classification (NCBI taxonomy): domain Bacteria; kingdom Pseudomonadati; phylum Pseudomonadota; class Alphaproteobacteria; order Rhodobacterales; family Roseobacteraceae; genus Leisingera; species Leisingera sp. SA215. Next base: position 129,485 of record NZ_JBVVXU010000007.1, read on the forward strand.
GGCAACATCCCCGGCAACGGCAAGCGCAAAAGCCAGCAATGCGTAAACCGGCGGCACGGCCAGGCCAAGAACGGCGAAGGCAAAGGTCATGAACAGCAGACGGGCCCGGAACGCCCGGACATGGCCGCGGCAATAGCGCAGCAGCAGCTCAAGCGAACCGTATCGCCTGTTGAAGTTGGCCAGCGGTCCATTGCCGGCCCAGTCCGAAGTGTCCATCAATCAGCCTTGGCGTCTGTCCGGGTGCCCGGGCAGCATAGCAACACGTTTGTTAATATTTTTCCACTCCCCTCAAGGCTGCAGGTTCACACCTTCACTCGCCATTCCCTCCAGTGCTGTCTGCAGCGATCCATCCAGATCGATGGCGCGGCAGGCCGCCAGTTCAACCGTGACGGAAAAGCCAAGCCGCGCCGCATCCAGGGCAGTGAAGGCAACGCAAAAATCTGTGGCCAGCCCGGCCAGGGTCAGCGCCGTGATGCCACGGCTGCGCAAGTACCCCTCCAGCCCGGTCGGGGTGGTCTGGTCGTTCTCGAAGAACCCCGAGTAGCTGTCGATTCCCGGCCGGAAGCCCTTGCGGATGATCAGGTCGCCGCCGGTGCGCAAATCCTGGTGAAATTCCGACCCCTTGCTGCCCTGCACGCAGTGATCCGGCCACAGAACCTGTGGGCCATAGGGCATCTCCACCGTGTCGAACGGGGCCCTTCCCGGATGCGACGAGGCAAAGGAGGAATGCCCCGCCGGGTGCCAGTCCTGGGTCAGGATCACCGCGTCAAACCGGTCCATCATCGCATTGATGGGGGCCGTTACCTCATCCCCGCCGGGTACCGCCAGTGCGCCTCCGGGGCAGAAATCATTCTGCACATCGACAACGATCAGGGCCTCGGTCATCGGCAACTCCTTTGCTGGCTTGCACAATTTGTAGCGATACAGCTGCGTCTTGGGAACTCCTGCTGGCCGACGGCCGCCCGGTGCCGCGGAAAACATATATCCAAAGCCCTTATTTTATTGGCGCCGCGGAGGGGGTTCTTTCTCTTGAAAACCGCGCGCCATGGTTCTAAGGCCGGGGTATGTACACGATTGCCGCCCTCTATCACTTCACCCGTTTCCCCGATCCCGCCGCGATCCGCCCGGCGCTTTTGGAACTGTGCCAGGCTCAGGACGTCAAAGGCTCGCTGCTGCTGGCGCAGGAAGGGATCAATGGCACCATTGCCGGCCCGCGGGCCGGAATCGATGCGGCGCTGGCGCATATCAGGTCGCTGCCCGGCTGTGCGGATCTGGAGTGGAAAGAAGCCACCGCCGCCGAGCCGCCGTTCGGCAGGATGAAGGTGCGGCTGAAGAAAGAGATCGTGACCATGGGTCAGCCCGACGTGAACCCGCGGGCCAGCGTCGGCAACTACGTCGAGCCGGAAGACTGGAACGCGCTGATCCAGCAGGACGACGTTGTGGTGATCGATACCCGTAACGATTACGAAGTGTCGATCGGCACCTTTCAGGGCGCGATCGACCCCAAGACCGAAAGCTTCCGCGAATTCCCGGCCTGGTGGGAAGAAAACAAGGCGCGTTTTCATAACAAACGCGTGGCCATGTTCTGCACCGGCGGCATCCGCTGCGAGAAATCGACCAATTACCTGCTGGGCCAAGGGGTGGAGGATGTCTACCACCTGAAGGGCGGCATCCTGCGCTATCTGGAGGAAGTGCCGGCGGAGAACAGCACCTGGGACGGCGAATGCTTTGTCTTCGACAACCGGGTGTCGGTCGGCCACGGGCTGGTGCAAGGCCCGCATGAGCTGTGCCACGGCTGCCGCCGCCCGATCCTGCCGGAAGACAAGACCCGCCCCGGGTTTGAACAGGGCGTGTCCTGCCACCTGTGCATCGATCGGACCTCGGACGAGGACAAGGCACGGTTCCGCGAGCGGCAGAAGCAGATGAAGCTGGCCCGCGCGCGCGGTGCGGATCATCTGGGCAGCATCCCGCTGTAAGCCTGCGGCGCGAAATCAGCCCTTCGAAACGGCCGCGCCGGCGCGGCCGTGCGGTGTGCGGCTGCCCGCCCCGCCAGCGGCGGCCACGCGCCTGCGTGGTCTTTGCCTTCGGCTGCGGCCATGCCAGGCAGCTGGTGGGCGATGCCCTTGTGGCAGTTGATGCAGGTCTTTTCACCGGTGAACAGGAACCGCTCATGGGCATCTGCCGCGCTTGGACTGGCGGGTGATGATCCACCAGGCGCGTTTGATGAAACTCTACATCAGTCAGCCCCGTCCTGTTTCGAATGCACGTAGTCCAGCAGCTTGTCGACATCGACAAACTCATTTTCGACCAGCGGCCGCGCATTGGTCTGCACCACATGGCACTGGGTGCAGAAATAGCGCCGCGGGCTGACCGCGCCGAGTGTCCGGCCCTTGCGGTTCATGAAATGGGTGACCGGGATCATCGGCGTATGGCTGTCCTCCCCCGTGGTGCGGCTGTGGCAGGTCAGGCATTTGTTGGAGTTGCGATCGACCTTGTAGTTGTCGGTCTTGTGCGGGATCAGCGGCGGCTAAGCATTCGGCACCACGATGAAGTTGTCGGGATTGCGGGAACCCGGCGGCCCTTCCTGTATCATGTTGGGGGCGGCCTGCATATTGTTGTTCACCTGCCCCCAGCAGCAGTGGATTTTGCCGTCCTTCGGAGCGCGGCTCTGATTCACCGCATGGGAGCCGGCCCAGCCGGGAACGGTGCCTGCAGGAAGTTTCCAGATCTTTTCGGCGGTTGCGCCGTGTTCGGGCTTGTCCACCACCATGTCTGAGCGCTGCCTTGGCGCGTAGAGTAATCCCGTAATCCACCCAGCCGAACGCCAGGTGTTTTCTTCCGGCAAACGTAGTTACCCACCGACTGCGGCCACCGTGGCAACGAGGCTCAATGTGGCCCTCGGCAGTTAAAAATTACAGCAGCGACAGCGAGAGAAGCCGAGAACGCTGTTCACAGGGAAATACCCGTGCTGATGGTGGTTGGCCCCATAAATGATGGGCATCGGGGCACAACAACTCAAAATTCAGCAGGTAGCAATGCACCGCAGATCTCAAGCGAAGCGTCTGTAGGTGTCCGCTTATTTTTTCGTCTGTGGTGTTACCGGGCAATGACTTGCGCTTACTTTGCGCGCAATTTTTTTTCACCACTCCGCGCCATTGCCCTGGAGCCTCCAGAAGTCACCGCCAATGGTGCTGTTCGACCGCAGCACTGCATACTCGCGGTCGAAGCGGTAACATACAAGCCTACAAGCCACGGCTCAATACGCTGAAAGAATGTCAACACCTGAGCCCGCGGTTGAACGCAGTGTCTCCGTCCTCCGTGACACCGTGCACATGAAAGATGGACTTGGCCAAATCCAAACCGCGGTGGAAACTTTCATGGGCTGACTCCTCTCTATCGCAGATTCTGACACCTGCTTTATGGCGCATTGCTACGCCGGGAGCGGGAGTCGTCCACCCCATCTGCTCTCCGCCGTTTTCGTTGTCCTCTCTCTCCCCCCGCATCGAGCGTTGGAGTTTTGCTGGAACCGTCTTCCGTTGCCCTTCATGGGCAATGGCAAAATTGAGAATAATCAGGGCGCAAGCACGAAGTTCCAAGACCTAACTAAAACACTGACGCGGGGTAATCCTGCCCGACACGGTGCTGGAGAGCATTTTTTCTACAATCTACTTATAATAAACAATTATTTTAGATTTTGGGTCTCTCGCAGCGCGAAAAACTATGCGCGCCGCGAAGAAATATCCGCTTCCCTACAACCGATCAGAAATCCAGGTTTTCGACGCTGAGCGCGTTCTTCTGGATAAACTCGCGGCGGGGTTCGACGACATCGCCCATCAGTTTGGTGAACAGGTCATCCGCCTCGACCATATCGTCGATCCGCACCTGCAGCAGGGTGCGGGCATCAGGATCCAGTGTAGTTTCCCACAGCTGGTCCGGGTTCATTTCGCCGAGACCTTTGTAGCGCTGAAGCGAAAGACCCTTTTCGCCTTCCTCCAGGATCGCTTTCAGAAGCTCCAGCGGCCCGTGGATAATCTGACTGCGGTCGCGGCGGTGCAGCTGGGCAGTGGTGCCGTAGACTTCCTGCAGGCTTTGGGTGAAGCTGCCGGTCTTGCGCGCCTCGCCGGAGCGCAGCATCGGCCCGTCCAGGGTGCGCACTTCCTCGACGCCGCGCAGGATGCGGGCCAGGCGGATGCCGTGATCCTGGGTGATCCGGCCCTGCCAGCCGCGCTCATATTCCAGCGCAATGGCGTCCAGCCGCGCCGCAACCTTATCGGCGACGCCCTGCAGATCGGAATCCACCGCACCGGGGACAAAGGCGCCTGCCACGGCGGCCTGCTCCAGAATGTGGCGCGGGTAATGGGTCGGGAAGGCATCCAGAACCCGTTTCAGCTGGCGCGCCTCGTCAACCACGCGTTTCAGATCCTGGCCGGTCAGCTCTTCGCCCGTTCCCAGCTTGAGCACCGCGCCCTCGACCCCCTGGTTGACCAGGTAGTCATCCATAGCGGCCTGATCCTTCAGATAGACCTCGGATTTGCCGCGGCTGACCTTATAGAGCGGCGGCTGCGCAATATAGAGGTAGCCGCCTTCGATCAGCTCCGGCATCTGCCGGTAGAAGAAGGTCAGCAGCAGGGTGCGGATATGGGCGCCGTCGACGTCCGCATCGGTCATGATGACAATCTTGTGGTAGCGCAGTTTTTCGATATTGAACTCGTCGCGGCCGATGCCGGTGCCCAGCGCCATCACCAGGTTGCCGATCTCCTGACTGCCCAGCATCCGGTCAAAGCGGGCGCGCTCCACGTTCAGGATCTTGCCTTTCAGCGGCAGGATCGCCTGCGTCTGCCGGTCCCGGCCGGTCTGGGCCGAGCCGCCGGCCGAATCCCCCTCGACGAGGAAGACTTCGGTCTTGGAGGGGTCTTTCTCGGAACAGTCTTTCAGCTTGCCGGCCAGATAATTCACATCCATCGCGGTCTTACGGCGGGTCAGTTCGCGGGCTTTGCGGGCGGCCTCGCGGGCCAGCGCGGCCTCGACGATCTTGCCGACGATCTGCTTGGCCTGGCCGGGGTTTTCCTCAAACCACTCTGACAGTTTTTCCCCGACCAGGCTTTCGACCACCGGGCGCACCTCGGACGACACCAGTTTGTCCTTGGTCTGGCTGGAGAATTTCGGATCCGGCACTTTCACCGACAGCACGCAAGTCAGCCCTTCGCGGGCGTCGTCGCCGGTGAAGCTGACTTTTTCCTTCTTTGCGATGCCCGAGGTCTGCGCGTAATTGTTGATGGTCCGGGTCAGCGCGCCGCGGAAGCCCGCCACATGGGTGCCGCCATCGCGCTGCGGGATGTTGTTGGTGAAGGGCAGCACCGTTTCATGATAGCTGTCATTCCACCACATGGCGATCTCGACGACAATCTCGTCCCGTTCGCCGATGATGTAAACCGGGGTTTCCATCACCGGAGTCTTGTGGCGGTCCAGATATTTGACGAATTCCTTGACCCCGCCCTCATAGAACAGCTCAATCTCCAGCCGCTCGGCCGGGCGCTCGTCAATCAGGATGATCCGCACGCCGGAGTTCAGGAAGGCCAGTTCCCGCAGGCGCTTTTCCAGCGTCTCGAAGATGTAGTCCAGGTTCGAAAACGTGTCAGTCGAGGCCAGGAAACGCACCTCGGTGCCGGTCCGGTCGCCGCAATCGCCGACCACTTCCAGATGTTTGGCGGTCTCGCCGCGTTCAAACCGGGCGATATGCTCCTTGCCGTCGCGCCAGATGCGCAGTTCCAGCCAATCGGAGAGTGCGTTCACCACCGAAACACCCACGCCGTGCAGACCGCCCGAGACCTTGTAGGAGTTGCTGTCGAACTTGCCGCCGGCATGCAGCTGGGTCATGATGACCTCGGCCGCCGAGACGCCTTCCTCCTCGTGGATGCCGACCGGAATGCCGCGGCCGTTGTCGCTGACAGAGACGCTGGAATCGGCGTGGATTTTCACCGTCACGTGGTCGGCGTGGCCCGCCAGCGCCTCGTCGATGCCGTTGTCCACGACTTCATAGACCATGTGGTGCAGGCCCGAGCCATCGTCGGTGTCCCCGATATACATGCCGGGGCGTTTGCGAACCGCCTCCAACCCTTTGAGAACCTTGATGGAATCCGCGCCATATTCTGCGGGGGCCTGCTCGTTTCCGGACATTCGCATCTTCCTGTCTTTGCTTCGGGATTTTATACGAAACCTGGCCGGGATTGTCACGCGCAAGCCCTTTTTTTTCTGGGCAGAATCAGGCCGCCTTGGCCCCCAGCCCGCCAGCCGCCGCAAGCCAGGATTTCACCTTGGTTTCCGGCGCGTCTGTTGCAGGGGCAAAAGTGGTGAAGCGGGTGGGTTTAATGCCCACAAAGCCGAGGATCTGGCGGCTGATGAATGTCTTCACTGCGTTACCGTAGAACAGCCGCAGCAGCAGCGCCGGGGTGTCCGACGTCAGCAGAACCCGGGCCGTCTTTCCTGTCAGCATCGGCGCTGGCAGGCCCATGAAATTGGCGTTGCGGGTGTCAAAGGCCCGCCCGGGCAGCAATGCGCGGTCAAAGACTGCCTTCAGCTTGGCAGGAATCGCACCCCACCACAGGGGCGCGGCCATGACCACATGCTCTGCCCACTCCAGATCCTCCAGAAAGGCTGCCAGATCCGGTTCCAGCGGCTTGGGATCCTTATACCCGCTTTGGCCATAATCCATGTCGAACTGCATCTGCGAGATGTCATGGCTGCGTATTTTATGGCCGTTTTCCTCTGCGGCGGCTTGATAGGCGGCGCACAGCGATTTCGACAGGGATGCTTGGCCGGGGTGGCCGTTCAGGATCAGGATTTTCCGGGCAGACATTTCGGGCTCCACGCATTAAGTTGACCTTGGTCACTTTATTGAATCAAAATTGACCGCGGTCAATTATAAAAGTGACCGCGGTCAATAACGAACCCGTGAGGCTCAGACATGACACGCGCACCCCAGAAGCGGCGGCTGGAAACCCGGGCAAAACTGCTAAGTGTGGCGGCAGCCATCGTGCAGGAGCAGGGCTACAGCGGTTTGCGGGTCGAAGATGTGGTTGCCCGGGCCGGCGTCGCCAAGGGCACCCTGTTTTCCCATTTCAAGGACAAGGACGGGCTGCTGGCAGTCCTGATCGGGGAGGAGGTGACGCGGCTGCTCGACGGGATGGAATCCGCCGGGGCCCCTTCGGATATTCCCGGCCTGACCGCCCGCCTCGCACCGCATCTAGACTATGTCGCGCAAGACCGGGTCATTTTCGATCTTCTGCTGCGCTACTCAGGCACCACAGCGGCGGAACCGGATGAGGTGGTTACCGCAAGCTTCACCCGGCAGGTCGCGCTGCTGGCCCGCTGGCTGCAGTACATGCAGGCCGCCGGCAGCATTCGCCAAAGCCCGCCGCCGCAGCTATTGGCAGAAGGCATTCAGGCCTTCCTGAACCATGTGCTGGGCGTCTGGTTCTGCATGGAGCATAACAACGAGGCACCGCCTGCCCGGACGCTGGAGCCTTACCTGAAGGCCTGGCTGCAGCCGCCTGCCTAGAATACCGGAATCAAAAGCCCCACCGCGATCAGCAGGCCGCCGGAGACCAGGTTGATGCGCCGCCGGATCCGCGTCGAGGTCACCGCACGCCGCACCCGGTGCACCATGCCCGCCAATGCAAGATTGCCCGCCAGCGGAACCACGAAAGACAACGTCACGATCGCGGCAACATCCGTCCAGGACGTGGACGTCAGGTCAAAAAAACCGGGCAGAACGCCCATGTAGAACAGAATGGCTTTGGGATTGCCCAGGATCGCCGCTATGCCGGCCATGAACCCCGCCCAAATGCCAGGGCGGGTGAGTGCCCGGTTTTCTTCAACCGCCTCGCCGGCATGGCGGATCAGCAAATAACCCATGCCGAGGAACATAAGGCAGGCCAGCCAGCGCAGCGCGGTCATGATGCCGGTGAATTCCGACACCACCCAGGACATGCCGGCCACGGCGATCAGCGGCCACAGGATGTCGCCGCAAGCCACCCCCGCCGCCAATGGCCAGGCCGCCTGGAACCCGCCCGACACCGAACGTGCCATCAGCGCCAGCCACACCGGGCCGGGAGTCAGGAACAAGATCAGCAGCGCCCCCGCATAGAGGGTCAGATCCCAGGGAGAAACGGTCATTTCTGCAAAACCTCCGAGGTGCCGCCGCTGTCGGACACCTCCAGCACCTGCGCCCGCCCGTCCAATTCGGCAAACAGCTCCGGCCCGGTTCCGGTCATCCAGGCCTGGGTGCCGAGCGTGCAGATCTCGTCATAGAGCGCGGCGCGGCGGGCGGCATCCAGATGCGCGGCGACCTCATCCAGCAGCAGGATCGGCGGCGCGCCTTCCCGCTGCGCCAGCGCCCGCGCGTTGGCCAGGATCAGCGACACCAGCAGCGCCTTCTGCTCGCCGGTGGAGCACTCTTTGGCCGGGATGCCTTTTGCCTGGTAGGTGCCGATCAGATCGGTTCTGTGCGGCCCGACAAGGGTCCGGCCCGCCGCGAGATCGCGGAACCGGCTTTCCTCCAGGGCTTCTTTGAAATCCGCCTCAGACGACGGCATGCTGCCTTCGGACTGCAGCAACTCCAGCTCCGCCGCTGGAAAGGCCGTTTCCGCCTCCGCCTGCGCCAGCTGCAGCAAATCCACTGCCTGCACCCGTGCCACATGGATCCGGTGCCCGGCGGCGGCCATCCGGTCTTCCAGCACCCGGTACCAGGCGGCGTCGCGCACCTGCTCCTTCAGCAGCCGGTTGCGCTCGCGCATCGCCTTTTCATAGGCCAGCGAGACCTCGGCATGAGACGGCTCGAAACTCAGCGCAATCCGGTCGAGAAAGCGCCGCCGCCCTTCGGCTGCTTCAATCCACAGCCGGTCCATCGCCGGGATCAGCCAGACCACCCGGGCCACCTGCCCCAGCGCAATCTGGCTGGCGGATTTATTGTCGATCTTCACCTGCCGGGCATTGCCACCCTCGGACCAGGTTTCCACCTCATAGGCCTGCGAGGGCGCCCGCAATTCCCCCTTCAGCTTCCACCCAAGCGCCTCCGGCTGGCGCGCCATCTCCGCCGCGCTGGCCCGGCGCAACCCGCGGCCGGGCGAAAACAGAGACACCGCTTCCAGGATATTGGTCTTGCCCGCGCCGTTGTCCCCGTGAATGGCCACGGGACGCCCGTCCAAACGCAGTTCCGCCCGCAAATGCGAGCGGAAATGGGACAAGGTCAGGGCTGTCAGGGCCAGCACGCGGCGCGCTCCCGTTTCATCTTTCCAAAAATACTCGCGTCCCGCCGCCCGGCAGGGCAGTCAGCACCGTCAGCCGCGTCAGACCCGCATCGGCATCACGACGTAGACAGCGCTTTCGTCATTGCCTTCGCGCATTAGCGTCGGATCGCCTGAGGAATTGAACATGAACACGGCATTCTCCCGGTCCACCTGGTTGGCGATCTCCAGCAAGTACTTGGCATTAAATCCAATCTCCAGCCGCTCATCATTGTAAGCCACCGCCAGCTCTTCTTCCGCGGCACCGCTGTCCGGGGCATTCACCGACAGGATCAGGCGGTCTTCTTCCAGCTGCAGCTTCACCGCGCGGGAGCGTTCCGAGGACACAGTTGCGACCCGGTCCACCGCCTGGGCAAACTCGGCGGCGTCCACTTCCAGACGGCGGGTGTTACCGGCCGGGATCACCCGGGTGTAGTCGGGGAAGGTGCCGTCGATCACCTTGGAGGTCAGGGTGATGTTCGGGGTGGCAAAGCGCACCTTGGTTTCCGAAACCGACACGGCGATGTCCATGTCATCGTCGTCCAGGAGCTTGCGCAGCTCGCCCACGGTCTTGCGCGGCACGATCACGCCCGGCATGTCCTCGGCGCCCAGCGGCAGTTCGGCGTCAATCCGGGCCAGACGGTGACCGTCGGTGGCCACGGCCCGCAGCGCCTTGCCGCCTTCCGTCGCGGTGGAGACATGCAAATAGACACCGTTCAGATAGTACCGGGTCTCCTCGGTTGAGATCGCAAATTTCGACTTGTCGAACAGACGGCGCAGCACCGCGGCCTTGGCGGCGAAATTCGAGTGGTATTCCGACGAGGCCATCACCGGGAAATCCTCCCGCGGCAGGGTCGCCAGCGAGAAGTTCGACCGGCCCGCCTCCACCGTCAGACGGCCGGTTGCGGCGTCCGCACTCAAGGTGACAAGCGCACCGTCGGGCAGCTTGCGGACAATCTCGTGCAGGGTGGTGGCGGCCACGGTGGTGGCACCGGCGCGCTCCACCTGGGCGGGCGCCTTGTCGACCACTTCGATATCCAGGTCGGTTGCGCGGAACTGGACGCTGTCGCTCTCGGCTTCGATCAGCACATTCGCCAGGATTGGAATGGTATTGCGGCGCTCAACCACAGACTGTGCCTGAGCCACAGCCTTGAGAAGCGTGCCGCGTTCGATGCTGATCTTCATGTCCCAAATCCTCTTCGTCATGCCCGTGTCAGTGGCCGGGACAAGCAACCTACCGGTTTACCCCTGCCGCACAAGGCTTTTATGGATTTCTCCAAGGGTTTCCCGGCGGGGTCAAGAGGCGGCAGGCGGCATTAGGGCCAAACCGTGGAAAACGTTGCCGCAGAACCCGTCGCTGTCCCTGCGGGGACAAGGTTGGATAATCTGGTCGTATCCCCGCGGGGACAGTACCGGAAAACGCCCCGGCGTTGCGGCCGGGGCGTGATAGGGGGCGGGCAAAACACTGGAGAGGTGCTTAGGCCTTCACCCGCTCCGATTTCGGATCATACATCGGCTTCAAGGAGGCTTCGGCTTTGACCTTCACACCGCAGACGTCGATCTCGTAAGATGAACCCAGAACATCTGCTGCGCTTTCGCCTTCGCAGGGCACATAGCCCATGCCGATGGCAGCGCCCAGCGTGTGGCCGTAGTTTCCGGAGCTGAGGTAGCCCACGTATTCGCCGTCCCGCAGGATCGGTTCGTTGTGGAACAACAGCGGCTCGGCGTCAGTCAGCTTGAACTGAACCATGCGGTTCTTGGGACCGGTTTCCTTGCGTGCCAGCACCGCCGCCTTGCCGATGAAATCGTCCTTGCCGGTGGCAACCGCAAAGCCGAGGCCTGCGTCGATGACATTGTCCTCGCAGGTGATGTCATGGCCGAAGTGGCGGAAGCCCTTTTCGATCCGGCAGCTGTCCATCATGTGCATGCCGCAGAGTTTCAGCCCCATGTCCTGGCCGGCTTCCCACAGGGTTTCGAACGCATGGCCGGACATTTCCGCCGGGATATAAATCTCCCAGCCGAGTTCGCCGACATAGGTCACCCGGTGCACACGGGCGAGACCCATGCCCAGCTCGATCTCCTGCGCGGTGCCAAAAGGGTTCACCTCGTTGGAGAAATCGTTGGGCGACACTTTCTGCAGCAGTTTGCGGGCGTTCGGCCCCATTACTGCCAGCACGCCCTCGCCCGCTGTCACATCGGTGAGCACGACGTTGAAATCGCCCTTGTGCCGCATCATCCAGGTCTGATCGGCCAGACGGGTCACTGCCGGGGTGACCACCAGATAGACGGTCTCCGACAGGCGGGTGACGGTGACGTCAGCCTCGATGCCGCCGCGCGGGTTGAGGAACTGGGTGTAAACGATCTTGCCCGCAGGCACCGAGACATTGGCGCCGCAGATGTAGTTCAGGAAGGCTTCGGCATCCGGGCCTTCGACGCGGATCTTGCCAAAGGAGGACATGTCGTACATGCCGGCGTTTTCGCGCAACGCCTTGTGTTCGGCAGCCGAGTTTTCGAACCAGTTCTGCCGCTTCCAGCTGTACTGGTATTCGCGTTCCTGGCCTTCGCCCGCAAACCAGTTGGCGCGTTCCCAGCCGCCGATTTCACCCATTACCGCGCCCTGCTGCAGCAAATGGTGGTGGAAGGGGCTGCGGCGCACGCCGCGGGCGGTGGCCTTTTGGCGATAGGGAAAATGGTCGGCGTACAAGAGGCCCAGGGTCTCTTTCGAACGTTCGAACAGGTAGTGTTTGTTGCCCTGGAACGGGTGCATGCGGGAGATGTCCACATCGCCCAGATCAAACGGTTTCTGGCCGTCTTCCATCCACTGCGCCAGAGCCATGCCAGCGCCGCCGGCCGACTGGATGCCGATCGAGTTGAAGCCCGCAGCAACCCAGAAGTTGTCCATCTCCGGTGCCAGGCCCAGGTGGTAGGCGTCGTCGGGAGTGAAGGATTCAGGCCCGTTGAAGAAGGTATGGATACCGGCCTCGGCCAGCATCGGCATCCGGTTGCAGGCGGCCTCGAGAATGGGCTCGAAGTGGTCGAAATCCTCGGGCAGCTGGTCGAATTCGAATGTGTCGGGGATGCCGTTCATCGCCCAGGGCTTGGCGTTCGGTTCAAAGGCGCCCAGCAGGATCTTTCCGGCGTCTTCCTTGTAGTAGGCGCATTCGTCCGGCACTCGCAGCACCGGCATCTGGGTGAGGCCCGCGATGCCTTCGGTCACGATATAGAAATGCTCGCAGGCGTGCAGCGGCACGTTGACGCCTGCCATGCGGCCAACCTCGTGTCCCCACATGCCGGCGCAGTTCACCACCATGTCGGCCTCGATATGGCCCTGGAACTGGCCGTCGTCGCTGATCCAATCCACCCCGGTGACGCGGCGGCCGTCCTTGGAGATGCCGGTGACCTTGATGCGTTCCTTGACCAGCGCGCCGCGCTGGCGGGCGCCCTTGGCCAGGGCCAGGGCGATGTTGGCCGGGTCGCCCTGCCCGTCCTTGGGCAACCACACGCCAGCGGTCACGTCGCCGACATTCAGGTGTTCGTAGCGGGCTTTTACTTCCTCAGGCGAGATTTCCTCTACCTCGACGCCGAATGCCCGCGCCATGGCAGCCTGGCGAAAGATCTCTTCCTTGCGTTCTTCGGTCAGGGCAACGGTGATCGAGCCGCAGCGCTTGAAGCCGGTGGCAACGCCGGTTTCCTCTTCCAGCGCGCCGTACAGCTCCTGGCTGTACTTTGCCAGCTTGGTCATGTTGGCAGTGGCGCGCAGCTGGGCGATCAGGCCGGCGGCGTGCCAGGTGGTGCCGGAGGTCAGCTGCTTGCGCTCCAGCAGCACAACATCCTTCCAGCCGAGCTTGGTCAGGTGATAGGCCACCGAGCAGCCGATCACGCCGCCGCCGATAATGACCACGCGGGCCTTGTTGGGAAGATCGCTCATCTCATCGCTCCACAGTCAGTGTTTGCATCTGATTACCATGAGCAGGCGGCGGAAAATGTATCAAAAACGCCAGGCTTCCCCGGCTATTCTCCGGTCTTGAGGATATTCTCCGAACCGTCCTGTCCCAGCCGGCGGCGTTTGCGCAAGGTGAAAGGCGTGATGCCGAAGAAGCTTTTGTAAAGGGAAGAGAACCCGTTCGGGAATCCGCAGGCGAGGCCGATTTCGCGGACGCTCATCGTGGTGTTGAGCAGCAGGTTATTGGCTTTGGAGAGCCGCATTTCACGGTAGAAACCGTTGGGGGTGGTGCCCAGGAAGGTCTTGAACTTGCGTTCAAGGGAGCGGGTCGAGATGCCGAGTTCATCCACGATTTCGCTGATCGGCGCCGGTTCCTCGATATTGTCCTGCATGATGCGGATGCAATGGTCCAGGTCGCTGTCGCCGGTGATCGTCGGTTTGGCGCCGGCAAAGGGCTGCAGTGAGGAGAAATCGCGCACCTGTTCGTGCAGCATGATGTTGCCCACGGTCATCTGCACCGCGGCAGAGGTGAGCCGCCCGACCAGAGCCAGTGCGATGTCGATTGTGGAGCCCATGCCAGCGCAGGTCACCACCAGCCCGTCCTCGCTGGCTAGCGCATGGCTGGAATCGTTCAGCCCCATGCGCTCGCGCAGCAGGGCGGAGTTTTCCCAATGGGTGGTCAGCCGTCCGGCCGTCCCGCCCTGGTCGCGGATATAGCGGGCGGCGGCCTCGGCCAGCAGATAGACCTTGATGCCGCGGCAGGTGTAGCTGGAGATCACCCGCCCCAAGCTGAGGCCCGGATGATCCGGATCCGAGTTGCCCAGGAAGAAGGCGAAATCCGCGTCCGGTTTTGCCGCAAAGGGTTCGGTATCCAGGCTGAGGCCTGCCCGGCAGCCAACCCGGCCGCCCTGCAGCGAGCGCACCGTCCACTTGAACGGCGGCTGTGCCAGCACCCGGTTGGCAATGCGCAGCACTTCGAGAAGCGCCGACATCTCGATCAGCACAAATCCTTCGGTGACGATGATGTCTATATTCCAGACCCGGGCCGGGGCCGGGGCGGCGGGTTTGAGTTTTTCCGGAGTAGCCATGCAGATCCCCCTGCCAGACGATGTCAGACGATCCGGTGCCCGGCCGCGCGCAGCCGGCGGGCCAGTTCGGAAATATGATGCGGGCCGACTTCGCAGCAGCCGCCCACGATTGCGGCGCCCTGGGCAACCCAGGCCATCGCAAAATCCGCATAGGCCGCCGGCCCCAGATCCTGGCGTTGCTCCAGCGCATCCACGGTGGCGGCGTCCTGCAGGAAACCCTCGGATATCCGGGTGAACCCGTTTGCGAAGGCCCCAAACGGCTTACCGAATCCTCTCACGATATTCAGTCCTTCGCCGATGACCTCGGGCCGGGAACAGTTGAGCAGAACCGCATCGGGCTGGAACTCCTCGATTATCTGGGCAAGCGCTGAAAGCGGCTCTCCGGAACGCAGCAGGGTGCCATCCTCGTCCTTGACGGAGGCGGCCAGCCAGACCGGCTTATCCGTGTCCAAACAGCCCATCAGCGCGCCTTTGGCATGCTCTATTGAGGAGACCGTCTCGATCAGGAAGAGGTCGGCTGAAGGCTCCAGCAGCGAGACCAGCTCGGCGTAAGTGTGTTTCGCTTCGTCCTGCGGCGGACAGATGTCCGGGCGGTAAGAGGCGATCAGCGGGCCAAGCGCTGCAGCGACGCGGCCGGAGCCATGGGTGTTCCGTGCGGCGGCCGCTTGAACAGCTGCCGTTTCCAGTAGTTCTTCGAAGCGGCCTTCCAGCCCGGCGCGCTGCAGCCGGTCGCGCAGAACCGCATAGGTGTTTGTGGTGGCAATCGTGGCGCCTGCGGCGAAGTAATCGGCATGGATGCCGCCGACCACTTCGGGCCTGTCAAGCATCACTGCGGTGGACCATAGGGGGGTTGCCCGGTCGCCGGACCGTTTGACAACCTCCTGCCCGATCGAGCCGTCAAGAAGCGTGATCTCAGCCATACCGGACTGTCCTTTCCGTGGAGCGCCTGCGCCGCCAGGATACATGAAACGATCCGGCGGCGCAGGCTGTCTTTCTTTGCGGCGTCAACCCGGACCGCTACAGCCCGGACTCATGGCCGTTATCAGGCACGCAGGCGCTCGTTGACCGGATCCCACAGCGGTTCGTCTTTCTGGACCACCGCACGGCATTTCTGGCCGTAAATTTCGACCTCCAGCTCGGTGCCCGGCACCGCAAGGTCGCTGCGCACCATGCCCAGCGCAATCGAGGCGTTGACCCGGTAGCCCCAGTCGCCCGAGGTGGTCTCGCCCACGATCCCGCCATCTTTCCAGATGCAGGACATATAGGGTGCATCCGCATCGCCAGCCTCGACGATCAGGGTCACAAAGGTCTTTTTCGGACCTTGCTGCTTTTCCCTTTGAATAGCGGCCTTGCCCGGGAAGCCCTGCGGCTTGTCCAGTTTGATAAACCGCTCCAGCCCGCCTTCGAGCAGGGAGAAATCGGTGGACAGATCGCCCTTCCAGCTGCGGTAGCCTTTTTCAATGCGCAGAGAGTTCAGCGCATACATGCCAAACGGTTTGGCGCCGCCTTCGATCAGGGCCGCATAGATCTCTGCCTGATGCTCGTTGGCACAGTGGACTTCCCAGCCCAGTTCGCCGGCATAGGAAACCCGCGCCAAGAAGGCGGGCTTGCCAGCGACGGTGGCTTCCTGGTGGGTCAGCCAGCCCAGGGACAAGTCGGCGTCAGAGAGGCCCGCAAACAGCTCACGCGATTTCGGACCGGTGACAATCATGGTCGCAAAATCGGTGGTGCGATCAGTCAGGGTCAGGCCTGCGGGCAGTGCCTTGCGCAGGATCTCGAAGTCGTGCCACTGGGCCGAACCTGCGGTGATCATGGTGAAGTGGTCTTCGCCATGGCGGATGCAGGACATCTCGGTCAGGATGCGGCCGCGCTCGTCCGCAATGTAGACCAGGTTCATCCGGCCCGCTTTCGGCAGGCCGCCGGTGACCAGGCCGCGCAGGAATTCCGCGGCGCCTTCACCCTCCAGGTTGAAGCGGGAGAAACCCGGCAGATCCAGCACGCCGACGCTGTCGCGGACCGCCTCGCATTCTTCCTTGATCCGCTGCTGCCACGGGCCGGAGCGGCCCCAGGTATGGGTAGCCTCTTCAGAGGTGTCGTCACCGGGTTTGGCAAACCAGTTGGCGCGTTCCCAGCCGTTATAGGCCCCCATCTGGCCGCCCAGCTCCTTGATCTTGTCATGGACCTGGCTGACCTTCTTGCCGCGCGCGGCCGGCCATTCGTGGTGCGGGAAGTGCATGGCGTATTCGTTGCCGTAGACCTCCATGCCTTTCTTGTCGCAGTAATCCTGGTCGGTGTAGTCGGTGTAGCGGCGCGGATCGACCGCCCACATGTCCCACTCGGTCTGACCATCGACGATCCATTCCGCCAGCACCTTGCCCGCGCCGCCGCCCTGAGCGATGCCGAAGGTGAACACACAGGCCTCGAACGCATTGTCGACACCCGGCATAGGGCCAATCAGCGGCAGACCGTCGGGGGCATAGGGGATCGGCCCGTTGATCACGCTGGAGACGCCCGAGGCAGCCATCAGCGGCACCCGCTCCATCGCATCGGTCACGATGTCCTCGATCCGGTCCAGATCGTCCGACCACAGCTGGAACGAGAAATCGTCCGGCATCCGGTCGTCGTCGGTCATCCAGTGGCCTTTGCAGTTCGGCTCGTAAGGGCCGAGATTGTAGCCGTTCTTTTCCTGACGCAGATAATAGGACACGTCCACGTCGCGGATCAGCGGCAGTTTTTTGCCGTGTTCCTTGCTCCAGGCTTCCACCTCATCGATCTGCTCGGTCAGCAGATACTGATGGGACATCACCATCATCGGTACGGTGCGGCCGCCAAAGGGTTTGAACCATTCCCCGACACGCTGGGCATAATACCCAGCCGCGTTGACCACGTAATCACACTCGATGTCACCCTTTTCGGTGTGCACGACCCAGGTCTTGTCTTCCTTTTGGGTCACACCGGTGGCCGGGCAAAAGCGAATGATCTTCTGTCCCATGTCGCGCGCGCCCTTGGCCAGCGCCTGGGTCAGCTGCGCCGGGTCGATGTCGCCGTCCGACGGGTCCCACAGAACGCCTTCCAGGTCGTGGGTTTCCAGGAACGGGTAGTTCGCCTTGGCCTGTTCCGGAGTCCACATCTCCATCCCGATGCCCTGGTAGCGGCCCATTGAACAGGCGCGCTCGAACTCCTGGATCCGCTCCTTGGTATGCGCCAGCCGGATCGAGCCGGTCTGGTGGTAGTTCATCGGATAGTCGACCTCTTCGCCAAGTCGCGCATACAGCTCGGTCGAATAGCGCTGCATGTTCATGATCGCCCAGGAGGTCGAGAAGGTCGGCACATTGCCGGCCGCGTGCCAGGTCGAACCGGCGGTCAGCTCGTTCTTTTCCAAGAGCACGCAATCGGTCCAGCCTTTCTTGGCCAGATGATAAAGCGACGAGGCGCCGATGACGCCGCCGCCGATGATGACCACGCGGGCCTTGGTTGGAAAATCAGACATTGTCGCTCCCTAGTCTCAGTCCTTTTGCGGCACGCCGTCCGCAATCTCGTAAAAATCGCCTTTACTGGCGGTGAAGATGTGCTTTTCGATCTTCATCCCCGTGGCGCCGTCGACTGCGCCAAGCGCAAAGCTGGTGGTGTCCTCGTCATGCGCCTTCCAGAACAGGAAGGAGCCGCAGCGCGGGCAGCTGCCGCGTTTGGCCAGCGGGCTGGACGCAAACCAGCTGACAGGGCCGGTGATAGTCAATTCGTCATCCTTGACATAAGCCGAGGACCAGATGCCGCCGGATTGCTTGCGGCACTGGCTGCAATGGCACATCGAGGCGCCTTGCGGCCGGGCCACTGTTTCAAAGCGGATGTCGCCGCAGAGGCAGGATCCCTTGATCATTGAACTTCTCCTAATACACCGGCGGCGCGATCACCCAGACCGCCACGGCAGGCTCGTCATAGGGGTTCGACCACTGATAGGGTTCATGCTTGATCCGGAAACTGTCGCCAGGACCAACGGTAAAGGCGCGGCCGCCGATCAGCAGATCCAGCTTGCCCGAGATCACATAGCCGACCTCCTGCGTCGGCCGGTGCGCCGGTTTCTGCATCTTTGAGTGCGCGCGGAAGGTGGAATGCACCATCTCGAAATCGTCGGTCAGGTCGGGCGACAGCAGCTCTTCGATCAACCCTTCCTCGCCCGAGCCCATCGGGCGGCGGCTGCCGGCCCGCACCACATAGCCATGCTCCTCGGCCGGCGCCTCGGAATGGGCGAACAGCATCGACATCGGCACGCCCAGCGCCTGCGCCAGCTCGCGCAGATCGGAAATCGAGGGGTCCGACTTGTCCCGCTCAACCTGGCTCAGCCAGCCGACAGACCGGTTCAGCACCGCCGCGAGATCCGCCAGCGTCAGCCCGCGCGCCTTGCGCAATGCCCTGATGTCCGCCCCCAGTGTGGCCGCTGCCAGCGCCTGATCGTTCACCAGCCTTCTCCCCGTCCGTGAAAATTTCCTCTCGTTTTTCACGATGCCCCGGAATCGTGAAATTTCCAAGCATTTTTTCACGCCGCCTGTAACCGGCAAGGAAAAACCCAGCGCCATCAGGCGCCGGGCTGCTTCTTTCTGGTCAAAAACACTCTGGGGTGAGACCGCAGGCCGAGGGGCAAAGCCCCTGAATGCGCGAATCAGATGCGGCGGAACACCTGCTGCAGGATTGCGGCCAGGTGATCCGCATCTTCCGCCGTGAAAGCGTCCGGCTGGTCGCTGTCGATGTCGAACACCCCGATCAACTCCCCCTGCCCGTTCCAGACCGGCAGCACCAGTTCCGAACGGGTTGAGGAGGCACAGGCGATATGGCCGGGGAACGCCTCCACATCCGCCACCAGCTGCACCTCGCCGGTGCGCGCCGCGGCACCGCAGACACCACGGGAAAACGGGATCTGCAGGCAGCCGTGGCCGCCCTGATACGGGCCTATCTTCAGCAACTCCGGAGCAACAGCGCGGTAGAAGCCGGTCCAGTCGAACCGGTCGTCGGCATGATGCACTTCGCAGGTGACAGTGGCCATCAGAGCGACCTCATCCGTCTCGCCTTCGGTCAGCGACGCGATTGTCTTGGCCAGGGTTTCATAGTCGGCCCGCATGTCCTGTTCTCCTTCAACGCATTGAGGGGGCTCAATGCCCCCTCTTGACCTAACGGTCAATTCACCCCTTGAGTATTTTACAAAGGTGAAGGTCAGACCCGCTCAATTGCAATCGCCGTGCCCTCGCCGCCGCCGATGCAGATGGCGGCCACGCCGCGCTTGAGACCGCGTTTTTCCAATGCGTTCAGCAGGGTCACCATGATCCGCGCGCCGGAGGCCCCGATCGGGTGGCCCAGCGCACAGGCGCCGCCGTTTACATTCACCTTGCCGCGGGAAATGCCCATCTCATGCATGAAGGCCATCGGCACCACAGCAAAAGCTTCGTTCACTTCCCACAGGTCGACGTCTTCAACCTGCCAGCCAATGTTTTTCAGCAGCTTTTGCGCCGCCGGGACCGGTGCGGTGGTGAACAAGCCCGGTGCCTGCGCATGGCTGGCATGGCCGAGGATACGGGCGCGGACCTGCAATCCCTGTGCCGCGGCAGCCTCGGCTGAGGCGAGAACCAGTGCAGCCGCGCCGTCGGAAATGGAGGAGGCATTCGCCGCCGTTACAGTGCCGTCCTTGCGGAACGCCGGTTTCAGGGTCGGGATTTTTTCCGGGCGCGCCGATTTCGGCTGCTCATCCGCGTCGGTCACCACCTCCCCTTTGCGGGTTTTTACGGTAACGGCCGCAATTTCCCCGTCAAATGCGCCGCTGTCCTGGGCTTCCAGCGCGTTGGCGAGCGATTTCAGCGCGTATTCGTCCTGAGCTTCGCGGGTGAACTGGTATTTTTCAGCGCAATCCTCGGCAAAGGTGCCCATCAGGCGGCCCTTGTCGTAGGCATCTTCCAGCCCGTCGAGGAACATGTGGTCGATCACCTGGCCATGGCCGAGACGGGCGCCGCCGCGCATCTTGGGCAGCATATAGGGCGCGTTGGTCATGCTTTCCATGCCGCCGGCCACCATTGTCCCGGCATGGCCCAGCGCGATCTGGTCAAAGGCGATCATCGCCGCCTTCATGCCCGAGCCGCACATTTTGTTAACGGTCGTGGCCGGAACCTCCTCACCCAGGCCCGCGGCGAAACCCGCCTGACGCGCCGGCGCCTGGCCCTGGCCGGCAGGCAGAACGCAGCCCATCAGCACCTCATCGACAGTGGCAGCACCGGCGCCTTCAAGGGCCGCCCGGATGGCCGCGCCGCCCAGCTCCGAAGCCGTCACCCCGTCGTACATTCCCTGGAACCCGCCCATAGGGGTCCGGGCCGCCCCGGCGATAACAACATCTTTCATGCAATTTTCCTCCAATCGTCAAAATAATACCTACAGAATAGTAAGCTTTGCGGTCTAGAGTGCTGGCAAATGACGTTACATCCCGGGGGACTGAAATGAGCCTGACCACTACCATGACGGACGATGCACAAATCGTCAAAGTCAATGCCGATCGCATTGATGCCGCCATGGCCATCCAGTTCAAGGAGGACATGCGCGCGGAAACAGAATCCGGTGCCGATCGTGTCATCCTGGATCTCTCCGAAGTGCAGTTTATCGACTCCAGCGGGCTTGGCGCGATCGTCGCCGCGATGAAACAGCTTGGCGGCACCCGGAAACTGGACCTCGCCGGACTGACCCCGATGGTCGAAAAAGTGTTCCGGCTGACCCGCATGGATACGATCTTTGACCTTTATGGTTCGCTTAGCGACGCAATCGCTCCGGCAGAAGCAAGCTCCTGACGACAACTGCGCTGTCAGCGTAAAGCGAGAAATCGATGGTAAAAACCTTTGCCTGCTCGTTCACGGCGACGAACTTGGATGCCCGTTCCGGCATTTCCTCGATTGTGGCCCGGCTTCGGTCCCTGGGAGTACCGGGAGCCCGTGTGGATGAGGTGCAAATTGCTCTGACGGAGGCCGTGAACAACATCGTTGAACACGCCTATGAAAGTGCGTCGCCGGGGAAGGTGCGGATTCGGGGCGAGGTTTATCCTGAACACTTGTGGATCAGCATTCAGGACGCAGGCGCCCCCTATCCTAAAGGTGAGTTGCCGGAGGGCAAACCCGCGGATATCAACGTTCCGGCCGAAAATCTGCCCGAAGGCGGGTTCGGCTGGTTTCTGATCCGCGAATTGGCAAGCCAAGTCCAATATGAGCGTTCGGAAGGAAGCAACAAACTGTCGCTCTGCTTTGAATTCAAAGTGACCAGCCCTTCAGCCGAAGTCTGAACCGGGCTCCGGTTCGCCGGGGACACGGCCGCCGGTTTGCTGCATTTTAACGCAGCGCCATAATCCCGCCGCAAACCCGGCCCACCTCGGCCAGATAGATATGCGACGTCTGAGCTGTAGCTGAAATGAGCTTCCCCCGGTGCCGCGTGTTCTAGCCCCCACCAGTGCGCGGCACCGGGGATAATTCATCTGGCCAGCTTTCCTGCTTCACGATAACGTTCCGTTCCTTCGGACCCGCGGTGGATTTAGGTTGCGTTCCCGCCGCTTGCGCCTAGCCTTTGGCAAGTGACAGCAGGAGCAGGAAAATGCGCGACTTCCATCTTCCGGGGCGATCAGCGGTCTTGGCCCAAAACGGCCTGTGCGCAACCTCGCATCCTCTGGCCGCCAGTGTCGCCATCGACATCCTGAAACGCGGCGGCAATGCAATGGACGCCGCTTTGGCCGGGGCGGTCTTGCTGGGGATCTGCGAACCGCAAATGACGGGAATCGGCGGGGATTGCTTTGTTCTTTATTCCCGCCCGGGACAGGGCATTGAGGCACTGAACGGATCGGGCCGCGCCCCTGCCGGGGCCAGCGCTGCAGCACTCCGGGCAAAGGGGCTGGAAACCGTGCCGCTGGACAGCCCCGATGCGGTGACGATCCCCTGCGCGATTGACGCGTTCTGCCGCCTGGCCGAAAGCGAAGGGCGGCTTGGGATGGATGCACTGCTGCAACCGGCAATCCACTATGCCGAAGAGGGCGTTCCCGTGGCACCGCGCACCGCCTTTGACTGGCAAAACAATGCGAAGGCTTTGCAGGGCGCGGCCCGGCGCCACTATTTAAAAGACGGCCAGCCGTTAAGAACCGGCGATGTGTTCCGCGCGCCCGGACAAGCCGAGGTACTGCGCCGCATCGCGAAGGACGGGCGGGATGCCTTTTATTGCGGGGAAGTGGCCGAAGATATGGCCGCCGCACTGACGGAGCTTGGAGGCGTCCACACGTTGGAGGATTTCGCCGCGGCTGGCAGCTTTGCAACGCAGCCGGTTGACGGCTGCTACAAAGGCCTGAGTCTATCCGAGCATCCGCCCAACGGCCAGGGTGCAACAGCCATTTTGCTGCTGAACATCCTCAAGCATTTCGACATCGCCGGGATGGATCCCTTTGGCGCAGACCGTGCGCATATCGAGGCGGAGGCCGCCAAACTTGCCTATGATGCGCGCAACCGTTTCCTCGCAGATCCCGGCCACACCACCCGGCTGGCGCATATGCTGGCGCCTGAAACGGCTGCCGGGCTTGCCGCGCTGATTGACCCCAAGCACGCCCTGCCGGCAGCGCAGCCGCTAACGGAGGCGGTGCACAGGGACACGGTCTATATAACCGTGGTGGACAAGGACCGCATGGCGGTCTCCCTGATTTATTCTATCTTCCACGGCTTCGGCTCTGGCATTGCGTCGGAAAAATTCGGCATCCTGCTGCAGAACCGCGGCGCTGGCTTTACCCTGAAGGCGGGTCACCCGAATGAATTCGGCCCCGGAAAACAGCCGATGCATACGATCATCCCCGCCCTGCTGCAGCAGGACGGGGAGGTGATCATGCCCTTTGGGGTGATGGGCGGCGGTTATCAGCCGACCGGGCACGCCCGGCTGGTCTCAAACCTCGCTGATTTTGGCATGGACCTGCAATCCGCTGTCGATGCGCCCCGCTGCTTTGCCGATGGCAGCGTGCTGAAACTGGAGCGCGGCTATGCTGCTGAGGTTCACCGGAAGCTTGCAGATGCGGGGCACCGTGTGGTGGTGCCGGACACACCGCTGGGCGGCGCGCAGGCAATACGGATGCACGCCTCAGGCGTTTTGGAAGGCGCCAGTGATCCGCGCAAGGACGGCTGCGCGCTGGGATATTGATTTCCGGGTGTTCCTGCCCGCCTGAAACAGCGGAGTTCAGTTCAGCTGATAATGCAACACATAGGCGCCGCCATCGAAATTGCCAAACATTTCAGGGACATCCGGGTGGCCAACTGGTTCCCCGGAATAGTCCGCGACAAGGTTCTGCTCCGACACGTACGCCACATAATAGCTTTGGTCGTTTTCCGCCAGCAGGTGGTAGAACGGCTGGTCCTTTACCGGGCGGCTGTCTTCCGGAATCGCCTCATACCATTCATCGGTATTGGAGAACTCAGGATCAACATCAAAGACCACCCCGCGGAAGGGATGCTTCCGGTGGCGGACGACTTGGCCAAGGTTGTATTTCGCGCGTGTTCTCATCATGATCATGTTCGCCCCCGTTCATTGTAAATAGCGCGCCCATCAAGCAATTGTCCAACTCTTGACGTAAATTTTCAGGGAAACAGACTGTGAACCTCGCTTTGACAGTGCTCGAAATATCCGCCCCGGTGTTCCTGCTGGCCATGGCCGGGTTCATCTGGGTGAAACTGGGGTTTGAGTACCGGACCCAGTTTGTAACCCGGCTGGCGATGACGCTCGCCGTGCCCTGCCTGATCTTCACCGCACTGATGAAATCGGAGCTGGACAAGGGGGCGCTCAGCGCATTCATGCTGGCCGCGCTGGCCGGCCATGCGGTGCTGGCCGGCGCAGGCGAAATTGCCTGCCGCATGGCGCATCTGGACCGCCGGACCTATCTGGCGCCCTTCATTTTTGGCAACACCGGCAACCTGGGCATCCCGCTGTCGATGTTTGCCTTTGGCGAGGCCGGGCTTGGCTATGCCGTTGTCATGCTTGCCGTTTCGGCCATCCTATCCTTCACTTACGGCATCTATCTGGTCGCAGGCCGCAGTGCCGGCAGCAAAGTAATCCGCGAGCCGATGGTCTGGGCAACCCTGCTGGGAGGGCTGTTCCTGTGGCAGGGTTGGGAAACACCGCGTTTCCTGACCAATGCGCTGGAGTTGACCGGGCAGATGGCGGTGCCGCTGATGCTGATCACCCTAGGCACAGCGGTCGCACGGCTGACCCCGGGCAAGACGGGAACCGCCGTTGCATTTTCGCTGGTGAAATTCCTGATCAGCGCCACGGCAGGCTGGGCGCTGGCGTTTGCTTTCGGGCTGGATCCGACAGCCTCCGGGGTGCTGATTCTGCAGTTCGCGACACCTGTTGCCGTGACCGCCTATCTGCTGGCAGAGAAATATGAAGCCGATTCCAGCGCTGTGGCCGGGCTTGTGGTGGTTTCAACCCTGATGTCAGCGGCCTTGCTGCCACTGCTTCTGTCGCGGCTTCTGTAAATGTGATTTCCTCGCCTGCCGCAATCCGCTAAACTTGCTGCAGAATAACCCAAAAAAATATGGGCAGAGGCAATGAGCAGACTCTTCAGCGCCCTCGTTCTCCTCATGGCGGTTGCGTCTTGCGGAGGCGGGCACAAAGCGCCGCCGCGCAATCTGGATAATGCGTGCAGCATCATTCAGCAGCGGCCCGAATACCTGAAAGCCTTCCGTGCAACCCAGCGCCGCTGGGGTGTGCCGGTGCATGTGCAGATGGCAACGATCTATCACGAAAGCCGGTTTCGCGGCGATGCCCGCACCCCGCATCAGTATCTGCTGGGCGTGATCCCGGTCGGGCGGCAATCCAGTGCTTACGGCTACAGCCAGGCGCTGGACGGAACCTGGGACGATTACCGGCGCGATACCGGGCGGCGGCGGGCCAAGCGCGACCGGATCAGCGATGCGGCTGATTTCATGGGCTGGTACATGCGCAAGAGCCGCGAAAAGAACGGCATCCAGCTTTATGACGCGCGCAATCAATACCTCGCCTACCACGAAGGGCATTATGGCTATTCGCGCGGCAGCTACCGGTCCAAACCGTGGCTGCAGCGTGTTGCAGGACAAGTCGAATCCCGCGCCCAGACCTATCAGGCCCAGCTCGCGACCTGCCGTAAGTTCCGCTGAGATACCAAAGGGGCGGTCTCCCGCCCGTTCCTGACAGCTGAAATTGAGGTGGCTATGCGCCCCGGGCGCCAGCCCGGCACCGGGCCCAAGGCCGCCAGACGGTTCCGGCAAAGCCGGAGCCGCCGCAGGCGCGGGAGCCACTGCCCTAGCGGGATCTGCCGCTGTTGGTGAACAGGCTGGAGGACAGTTTTTGACCGGTTTCCATTGCGCCCAGGATCACGGTTGTCTGGCCGCCCGCGCTGTCGTGAATGACCCATTTGCGCAGTTCTACCGGAGCGCTGGTGAACATCATTTCGATACTGCCATAGTCCGGGTGTTCAGGGTCTTGCGCCCGCACGATGGTGGAGGTTCCATCAAAACTATGGCCGACCACCATATTGGCCCGCCCCAAATTCACGTTGCGGTCCAGTATGATCGACAGCGGCGTCCGTTTGAGCGGGTAGGTCTCGGGTGGCTGGTTTGATTTGGGATCGTGGATCACCACCGCGCCGCCGCCGGCAACCACAGTGCCGCCGCCCTTGCCGTCATATTCAAATCGCATCCGGCCCGGGCGGTGCATGTAAAGCTTGCCGGTCGACAGGCTGCCGTCGTCATTGATCTGAGTGAAGGGCGAAGCCGCGGTGGAAATCCCGTTCAGGTAGCTGGAGATCTCATTGAGGCTCAGCTGTTCAGCCGCCCAGGCGGCCGGGGCTGCAAAGGTCAGCGCAAGGGCTAGTACAATCCGTTTCATGGCCTCAACATAGGCACGCTGCGGCAGAAGTGAAGATGCCGGGCCCCTACGGGCCCGGCATCGGCAGATTTTTGTCAGGCTATTGCTCTGGCACCAGAATTTCCCGCTTGCCCACGTGGTTGGCAGCCGAAACGACGCCCTCGTCCTCCATCTGTTCAACCAGCCGTGCGGCCTTGTTGTAACCGATCGCCAGCTTGCGCTGGATGTAGGAGGTGGAGCATTTGCGGTCCTTGATCACGATCGCAACCGCGGTGTCATACAAAGCATCCTCGGTATCTGTGTTGCCGCCGGTGTTCAGCCCCAGAACCGCATCGATGTTATCAGCCTTGTCGTCAGCCGGACCATCCAGAACGCTGCCGACATAGTCCGGCGGGCCGAACTGCTTGAGGTGGTTGACCACTTCCTCGACCTCTTCGTCCGAACAGAACGGGCCGTGGCAGCGGGTGATCTTGGCGCCGCCGGCCATGTACAGCATGTCGCCCATGCCCAAGAGCTGTTCGGCCCCCATTTCGCCCAGAATGGTGCGACTGTCGATCTTGGAGGTGACCTGGAAGGAAATCCGGGTCGGGAAGTTGGCCTTGATGGTGCCGGTGATCACGTCAACCGAGGGGCGCTGGGTCGCCATGATAAGATGGATGCCCGAAGCCCGCGCCATCTGCGCCAGTCGCTGGATACAGGCTTCGATCTCTTTGCCCGCAACCATCATCAGGTCTGCCATCTCGTCAACAATCACAACGATATAGGGCAGCACAACGGGTTGGAACTCTTCAGTCTCGAACACCGGCTCACCAGTGTCATCATCAAAGCCGGTCTGAACGGTGCGCGAGAACATCTCGCCTTTGGCCAGCGCTTCCTTCACGCGGCCATTGTAGCCTGCGATGTTGCGCACACCCATCTTGGACATTTTGCGGTAGCGGTCTTCCATCTCGCCCACCACCCATTTCAGGGCCACCACGGCCTTCTTCGGGTCGGTCACAACAGGTGAGAGCAGATGCGGGATGCCGTCATAGACGGAAAGTTCCAGCATCTTGGGATCAATCATGATCAGGCGGCATTCATCCGGCGTCAGCTTATACAGCAGCGACAGGATCATGGTGTTAATGGCCACAGATTTACCGGAGCCGGTGGTGCCTGCAATCAGCAGGTGGGGCATCTTGGCGAGGTTGGCGACCATGGAATCGCCGCCGATATCCTTGCCCAGCGCCAGCGGCAGCGCGTGGTTGCCGTCGCCGAAATCCCGGGACGACAGGATCTCGCGCAGGACCACCTTTTCGCGTTTCTCATTCGGCAGTTCGATGCCAATCACCGTCCGGCCCGGCACGGTTGATACCCGTGCCGAAAGCGCCGACATCGAGCGGGCGATGTCATCGGATAGCCCAATCACCCGGGATGCCTTGAGGCCCGGAGCCGGTTCCAGCTCATACATTGTGACGACAGGGCCGGGACGAACTGAGGTGATCTCTCCCTTGACGCCATAGTCATCCAGAACGGCCTCCAGCATCCGCGCATTTTCTTCCAGCGCTTCGTCACTCAGGTGGTGACGCTCGACGCCGTTCGGGTTGGTCAGCAGGCTCAGCGGCGGCAGTTCAAAATCGCTGCCACTGTCATCGAATGCCAAGTTGGGCTGAGCTTCGGCCTTGGCACGCGCCGAGGGCTGCACGGTTTTACGGGCCGGCTTTTCAACCACCGCTTTGCGCGGCTCGGCCACCGGCAGGTCCACGGTCAGGCGCGGTCCCGGCGCCGGGTGCGGCTCGGGCGCGGAGGGAACCGGAGCAGGCGGTTCCGCAGCATCCGGCAGAGCCTCGGCCGGCACGTGGTCCGGGGCAATCATACTGTGATCCGGAGCGAAATCTGCAATCTCAACTTCGTCTGGAAGGCCGGGATCCGATGCATCCGGACCATATGCGCCATCAGTGGGAGCCGGCCAGGACAACGAAGGATCTTCCGGCACCGGCGGTACCGGTGCGAACGCAGAGGTCAGCGGCGGCTCTGGCGGCAGGCCGTCGTGGGCCGCGGCAGGGTTGTAGATCAGCGGTGCAGGGCGCTGGCCGCGGCCTTTGGTCAGCGGCAGGGCCGGATCCTGCTCCGGCGGCACATCTGCTGCCCGGCGAATGCGCACGGCGTTGGCGATTTTCTGGGAGATCCGGTCTTCGCCAGCCTCGCCATCTGCCAGGGCTTCGGACTCAGCCTCATCCTGCGTCTCAGCAGAATAAAAGCTTTCAGGTGCCGGTCCGGGCGCAACCCGGCGGATCAGGCCGGGCACACGCGACAGCAGGCCGCCTTTTGCAGGTTCTTCCTGCTCTTCCTGAGAATCGTAAGCGATGTGACTGGCTTCAGAATAGTCCTCGAACATCTCGGGCTCGGGTTCTGCAGCCTCGTAAGCAGAACCGTCCGCCTGCTCCGCCCGCCCTTTGCGATAGGTCATCGCAGCCTGCAACCCGCTGGACGCCCCGCGGCCGAGCAACGCGGCCACAGCGCCATAGCCGAGGATCAGACCGATCATCACTTTGTGCAGACCCTTCTTGACCTCGGGCCATGTGAACCCAAGCACCGCGCAGCCAAGCGCCAGCATTCCCGCAGCACTTAGCAGCGACATGATTTTGACCATGAAATGCAGGCCCACGGGCAGGAGCGCCAGCAAGGCGCCCAGGAAGGTGTAGCCGACCATGCCGCCAAGGCCGAAGTCATAGTTTTGCTGCCAGGTGCTGCCGGCGTTCAGGGTTTCCATGTGCAGCGCCACCACCAACAGCCATGGCACCGACAAAAGCAGCGGCCAGACCACCCGGTCCTCGCCCCGGTGCAGCACGAACCGCAGCCCCCAGGCGGACAGGAACAGAGGCATGGCCCAGCTGGCCTTGCCGAACAGGGTTATCAGGATGAAAGAGACAGAGGCGCCGGGACGGCCCAGCCAATTCTGCACCGGCGCATCCGTGGATACGGTCCAGTTCGGATCGTCCGGCGTATACGAACCCAGCATGGCGGCAACCACCAGCCCCACGAGGATCAATGCAATCCCGATCAGTTCCTTGCCGCGCTTTTCAATGGCTGCCTGCATATTGCTGTCGAGCAGCGGATCGCGGCTGCGTGTTTGAAATGCCATGCCTACCTCAGTTCCGTTTCCTTTGTCCGTGCCCGCTGTTACCCGCAAAGTCACGAACCTGTCCGTTTATTGGTCTTGGCTGCGCGGCCCCCAGCCAGGAGCCGCGCTGCAAAAGTTCAGTACAGGCAGCCGCGCAGAGTGCTCAGCGCCCTGCGGGTGTCCTCGGCGGGGGCGACAAGCGCCACCCGGATGTAGCTTTCGCCGGGGTTCTGTCCGGGCGTACCCTGCGCCAGATAGGCGCCGGGCAGCACCCGCACGCCGGTCTCCTGCCACAGCTTCAGCGCAGCCTGCTCGCCATTCTTTACCGGAAGCCAAAGGAAGAAGCCCGCTTCGGGCGCCATATAGCCGTTGAGGCCGGTAAAGACCTGATCGGCTATCCTGTATTTCTCCTGATATAGCGCGCGGTTTTCCACCACATGCGTCTCATCCGCCCAGACCTTGGCCGCGGCCGCCTGCAGGGGGGCCGGCAGCGGGGCACCGGAATAGGCACGCAGCTGTTTGACCTGTTTGATGGTTTCGGGGCCGCCGGCAATCAAACCAGAGCGCAGCCCCGGAAGGTTGGAGCGTTTAGACAGGGAGTTGAACAAGACCACACGCTCGGGGTCGGCACCCAGCTCCTGGGCCACGGTCAATGCGCCGACGGGGGCTTCATCGCGGTAAATCTCGGAATAGCATTCATCCGCGAAGATACGGAAATCGTATTTCTCGGCCAGCTGGATCAGACGGGTCCAGTAGCCGCGCGACGCGACAGCGCCCTGGGGGTTAGCGGGCGAGCAGATATAGGCCGCTGCGGTGCGGTTCAGCACCTCTTCGGGCAGGTTTTCATAGTCCGGCAGATGGCCGGTGGCGGCGGTTGCGGGCACAAACACCGGCTCTGCCGCCACCGAAATCGTGGCCACCATATAGACTTGGTAGAAGGGGTTCGGGATCAGAACCACCGGCCTTTGCCCGTTCTTTTGCTCCGGGCACAGCGCCATGGCGGCATTGTACAGCCCTTCGCGGGTCCCGTTCAGCGCCATAACTTGCGTCTCCGGGTCCGCGCTCACGCCATAACGGCGGGTAATCCAGCCCGCGATGGCCCCGCGCAGCTCGGGCGTGCCGTCGTTGTTGGGATACTGGTTAAACCCGGCAGCGTTTTCAGTGATGACATCGGTGACCCAGGCCGGAAACGCATGTTTCGGCTCGCCAATGGTCATATGCACCACATCCCCGCCGGGAGTGTGATGGTCCAAAAGCGCCCTCAAGCGCGGAAAAGCATAGGCCGGCAGGTTCGAAAACCGCTCAGGAAAATCCATATCTAATGCCTCAGTCACAGGATCATTGGCGCCCCGTTTGCGCCTCAGGATACAGGTGGCGGGCGGATGCGTCCACCCGGTGAGTGGCCCGCTGGGCCGAATGTGGCTTTCAGGCCAAGGCCATCTCGATCGCGGCACCGGTGCGCAGCAGGGCTTCCTCGCAGTCCGGCTGGCCGAGCACCTGGAGGCCGCAGCTGGGAGTGCCGGAGGGCAAAGATAGCGCGCACAGCCCCATCAGGTTGCCGATCCGCGTATTGCGCAGTGCTAGCAGGTTTGACTGCACATAGAAGTCATGATCGCTTTGCAGCCTGTCCAAATTTGGCGGCATGATCGGCGATACCGGGCTGAGCACCGCATCAAACCCGGCCACCGCTTGATCCCAGGCCATCCGGCATTGTTCCAGTTTACCCCATGCCGCGACATAATCCGAACCGCTGAACTGCGCGCCGGAGCGGAAGCGTTCAAGGATTTCCGCATACATCAGGTACGGCGCTGCCTCGATCACGTCTTTCCACAGGCCGTAGGCCTCGGTGGTGTAGAGAATCGGGCTAAGCTCCATCGCCGCCTCAAGCTCCGGCACTTCCAGCGGCACAATCTCCGCTCCGGCCTGCCTTAGCCTGTCCAGTGCTGCACGGTGGGCGGCGGCGATTTGCGGATCCAGATCGTTCTGCGCCACGTTTTGCAGGTCAGCAAAACGGCGCCCTTTGAGCGGCGCAGGATTGCGCAGATCCGGTCCCGCCATTCCCTCCAGCACCCCCAGCAACAGCCCGGCATCCTCCACCGAGCGGGCCAGCGGGCCGATGGTGTCGAACTTCAGGCACAGCGGCACCACACCTTCCTGGGCAATCCGGCCTGAGGTGGTCTTGAGACCCACCAGATCATTCCAGGCAGACGGTATACGGACCGAGCCGCCCGTATCAGAGCCGATCCCGGCGGCGGCCAGACCAAAGGCAACGGACGCAGCCGCCCCGGAAGACGACCCTCCCGGTGCAGCACACTGATCATTCACGCAGGGCGGCGTTTCCTTGATCGGATTGAAGCCAAGGCCAGAGAACGCCAGTTCGCTCATATGGGTCTTGCCCAGGCAGACCGCCCCCATGAGGGTTGCGTTGCGCAGGACTGCTGCATCCTGGTCCGGCACCCGGCCCTTGAGCAGATCCGACCCGGATTCGGTCGCGGTGCCTGCGCTGTCGAACAGATCCTTCCAACTGAGCGGCACCCCGTCCAGCAACGACCGCCGCAGGCCCAGATCCGCACGCTGCTGCGCAGCCTCGGCTTCTGCCAAGGCGCGATCATGGGTCACTTGGGTAAAGATCCGGTCCTTCAGCGGGTGCGCGTCAATGGCATCCAGATAACAGCGGGTCAGCGCCAGCGGACCGATTTCACCCGCTTTGATCCCCCGCCCCAGATCAGCGGCGGTCATTGTCAGCCAATCTTGCATCAGCCCGTCTCCCCAAATGCAGTTGATGCAAACGGTAGCTGCAGTAAGACACGGGCACAATCCCGTGCTTGGCGGATGGACAATCCCGTCAGCAGGCGCATATTGCGGGGCATGAAAAACACGTCTGATATCCTGATCGTGGGCGGCGGGCTGAACGGCCCCGCGCTGGCCCTGGCCCTTGCGCAGACCGGTCACAGCGTCACTGTGGTCGACGCGCTGACCCCGGACAAGCTTGCTGACGAGGGCTTTGACGGGCGCGGTTATGCATTGGCGCTGGCTTCGCAGCGGCTGCTCCAGCAGACCGGCGTCTGGCAGCATGCCGGGGACAAGGCGCAACCCATGCTGGAGATCAAGGTGACAGACGGTCATGCGGGTCACGGCCCATCTCCGTTTTTCATCCATTTCGATCATGCCGAGCTGGAAGAAGGCCCGATGGGCTATATGATTGAAGACCGTTTCCTGCGCCGGGCCTTCCTGCAGGCAATGGAAGAGGCGCCGGGAATCACCCTGGTGTCCGGGCGCACCGTGGTGGCGCAGACGCCGGACCAGACCGGTGTAACTGTCAGGCTGGACGATGGCGGAGAGCTGCGCGGCCAGGTTCTGGTCGGCTCGGACGGGCGCCGCAGCGGTACTGCGCAGCGGGCAGGCATCAGGCGCACCGGCTGGGATTACGGCCAAACGGCCCTGGTCTGCGCCATCGACCACGAAAAACCGCATCACGGCATCGCCCATCAGTTTTTCATGCCGCCTGGGCCGCTTGCGATCCTGCCGCTGCCGGGCAACCGCTCCTCCATCGTGTGGAGTGAGCGGACGGAGACCGCCAAGGCCATCCACGCGCTGGAGGGCGCCGAATATATTCAGGCACTGCGGCCGCGCTTTGGTGATTTCCTCGGAGAGATTTCACTGGCGGGCAAGCGTTTCACTTACCCGCTGAACCTGACCATCGCCAACAGCTTTATCGGCGACCGCATGGCGCTGGTGGGCGATGCGGCGCATGGGATGCACCCAATCGCTGGCCAAGGGCTGAATGCGGGTTTGCGCGATGTCGGCGCCTTGGCGGAAGTCATCACCGAAGCCACACGGCGGGGCGAAGATATCGGCTCATCCCTAGTGATGGAACGTTACCAGCAATGGCGCCGCTTCGACACCGCCTCGCTGGCCGCGGCCACGGATGTTTTCAACCGACTGTTTTCCAACGATAACCCGCTGCTACGGCTGGGACGGGACATCGGCATGGGAGTGGCAGGGGCGTTTCCCAGCCTGCGCCGCAATTTCCTGCGCGAGGCTGCGGGCCTGACCGGTGATGTGCCCAAGCTGCTGAAGGGGCAGGCAATCTGATTGCCTTGGCGGTGACCAATACGGTGTCACTCCAGCGCGCGGGCCTCGTCCACCAGCATCACCGGGATCCCATTGCGGATCGGAAAGGCAAGGTTGGCCTTGCGTGAAATCAGCTCTTGCGCCGGAGCGTCATACTCCAGCACCGCCTGGGTCAGCGGGCAGACCAATGCTTCCAGCATCCTGCGGTCAAAGGCGGGCGCCTGTGTCTCGGTCATTGCAGGGTTTCCTCCTGAGAGCCGCCGCGCAGGGCGAATTCGATCAAAGTGACAAGCGTTTCCCGCCTTGTGGCAAGGCAGGGCGCCTCGAGCAAGGCCTGTTTCTCCTCAATGTCGAATTCCAGAAGCATCGCCAGGGAATTGATCAGCAGCTCGTCGTCCGCATCTTTCAATGCTTCCCAATCAGTCGACAGGCTCCGGGCAGAAAAGAAACGCTCCAGCAGATCCAGGAAGGAGGGCCGGTCAAGGGTATCATCCGCCTCGGAGCGGCCAAGGTCCCGGTCAAATCCCGTCCAGCTGACATCGCAACGCTGATAGGGGGTAAATCCGTTGGCTTCGCGGGTAATCCGGAACCGGGACACGCCTGAAAGCGTGACCAGGTATCTTCCGTCTTCCGTCTCGGAAAACTGCGTGACGCGTCCGGCACATCCGATCGCGTGCAGTTCTTCCCCCGTCCCTTGCGGACCCGGACAGGGCTGCACCATGCCAATCAGCCGCTGCGGCGTTTTGAGAGTGTCTTCGAGCATCTGCAGGTAGCGGGGCTCGAAGATGTGCAGCGGCAAGCGCGACCGGGGCAGCAAAAGTGCCCCGGGCAATGGAAACACGGCAATCGTGTCCGGCAGATCAGCAGGCTGGATCATGGGACAGAGTGTAGTGCTGCCCCGGTCTTAGGCAAATATCATCGAGCTAAGTTTCCGCCGCCCGTTGAGAACCACCGGGTCGTTGGGTTTGAGCGCATCGAAGATGGTGAAGAGCTGCGCCTTGGCGGCGCCGTCGTTCCACTCGCGGTCACGGCGGAAAAGTTCCAGAAGTTCGTCCACTGCAGCTTCCGCGTCTCCTGCTGCGTGCAGCGCCTGCGCCAGGTCGAACCGCGCCTGCAGGTCATCCGGGCTGGCGGCCACCGCAGCGCTCAGTTCCCCCACCGGGCCTGCGTTCTCTGCCTGCCGCGCCAGGGCGATCTGCGCATGGGCTGCTTCGATCTCTGCTGCCTCCGCGATTTCGGCGGGAGCGCCGTTCAGAACGGCCTCTGCCTGATCCAGATCGCCGAGCGCGATATGCGCGCGTGCCAAACCGCCGTAAGCAGCAGCACTTTTGTCATCTTCCCCCAGAATCGCGGCAAAGGTCTGGGCGGCATCCGCCACGGCGCCTTCAGCCAGCATCTGTTCGGCCGCTTCCAACGCCTCGGCCAGACCGCCGTCGGCTGATCCGCCTCCGGCTTCGATGGCCTTTTTCACAAAAGCTTCGATCTCTGATGCTGGCAGAGCGCCCTGGAACATGTCGACCGGGCGCCCTTCCACAAAGGCGACCACTGTGGGGATCGACTGCAGCGGCAGCCCCTGTTGCGCCAGTGCTTGCGCCAGGCGCTGGTTTTCGTCCACGTTGATCTTGGCCATGGTGGCCGCGCCCTTGGCCTTGGTAACGGCCGCCTCCAGCATCGGGCCCAGGGTCTTGCACGGGCCGCACCAGGGCGCCCAGAAGTCCACGATCACCGGCGCCTGCATCGACGCTTCGACAACGTCCTGCATAAAAGTGGCTTCGGTCACGTCTTTGATCAGATCACCCGCCGGTGCGGTGCTGCCAAGAATTTCGGTCATCAGATTGTTCTCCGCTTGGAACTTGCCCCCTATATGGAATCCTAAGCGCCGGAAACCAAGAGAGGAGTTTGCAGGTAGCCAGCCGCAGGTTCGATCCCATCGCGTTATCCGGAAAGAAGATGCGCATGGATGGCGCCGCCTGGGCGCGGCACTCGAGCCCGTGAAGCGTAGCGATAATAATGACGGTTGCGCCTCTGGTGACAACCGCCATCTGGTCGTTGGCTGGGGTGCGGGGCTGCGGTCACAGATCGAAGGTCGCAAACACCGGCGCATGGTCGCTGGGCTTTTCCCAGCCGCGGGCAGCCCGCAGGATACGGCTGGAGTGGGCCGCGTTCTTGATGTCCGGCGTCGCCCAGACGTGATCGAGACGGCGTCCCTTGTCGGCAGCATCCCAATCCCTGGCCCGGTAGCTCCACCAGCTGTACAGGCGGCCATCGGGAACATCGTTCCGGGTCACATCGGACCATCCGCCCGCGTCCATCACTTGTGCGAAATGCTCCACCTCGACGGGCGTATGGCTGACGACCTTCAGCAGCTTCTTGTGGTCCCAGACATCATCCTCGCGGGGGGCGATATTAAGGTCGCCGACCAGAATGGACTTTTCCGGTTTATCCGACTGGAACCAGTCGCGCATTTCCGTAAGGTAATCAAGTTTCTGGCCGAATTTCACATTCTTTTCCCGGTCCGGCACATCACCGCCCGCCGGTACGTAGAAATTGTGGATCACCACTCCGTTCTCCAGCCGCCCGGCCACATGGCGGGCATGGCCAAGACCTGCGAAATCCTGATCCCCTGCATCCTCGATCGGCAGGCGCGACAGGATCGCCACCCCGTTGTACCCCTTCTGGCCGCGCGCAACCACATGGCCGTAGCCCAAAGCCGCAAAGCCTTCCAACGGAATCTTCTCCACCGGGCTTTTGCACTCCTGCAGGCAGAGCACATCCGGCCCCTCCTCCTGCAACAGCTTCTGCACAATCGGTTCGCGCAGGCGGACCGAATTGATATTCCAGGTGGCAAGAGTAAATGGCATCGCGCGCCTCATGATGAAATCCGGGTTCGCGCGCGATACTGCCTGTCCGGGCAGGGAAGGACCAGAGTGGAAATGTTCAGCGGATGCAAACAACCCAGACAAAAAAGGCCGGGCGTCATGCCCGGCCAAGTCCAACAGGGAGGTGCATATCGTGACCCGGATATGCGCGGGATAGGGCCTGATTCAAAGATGAACCAAAGAGTCTTCTTTGGTCTGACTTAACGCAGAATACATCAGGCGACCAGCCGGTAGCCCCCGGATTCCGTCACCAACAGCCGCGCATTCGACGGATCAGGCTCAATTTTCTGCCGCAGACGATAGATATGGGTTTCCAGCGTATGCGTTGTGACGCCCGCATTGTATCCCCACACCTCATGCAGCAGCACATCACGCGGCACCACTCCATCGCTGGAGCGATAGAGAAACTTGAGGATGTTGGTTTCTTTCTCGGTCAACCGGATCTTGCGTTCATCCTCGGCGATCAAAAGCTTCATCGACGGTTTGAAGGTATACGGCCCCAACGCAAAGACCGCGTCCTCAGATTGTTCGTGCTGGCGCAGCTGAGCGCGGATCCGTGCCAGCAGAACCGGGAACTTGAAGGGTTTGGAGACATAGTCATTGGCGCCGGCATCCAGACCCAGGATGGTGTCTGCATCGCTGTCGTGACCGGTCAGCATCAGCACCGGCGCCTTCACCCCCTGCTTGCGCATCAGGCGGCACAGCTCGCGCCCGTCGGTGTCCGGCAGGCCGACATCCAGGATAATCAGATCATACAGGGCTTCCTTGGCCCGCTCCATCGCGCCCTGACCGTTTTCAGCCTCGAATACATCGAAGTCCTCGGTCATCACCAGCTGCTCGCTCAAGGCCTCTCGCAGGTCTTCATCATCATCAACCAGCAGAATTTTTTTCAGTTGCGCCATCGGCTCGCCCTCCTGTTCACATGACCACACATGCGCATCCCTTGCGCCCTCGGCAAGATTTGCTGCAATACTCTCACGCCGACGTGTCCATGGCAGGGAAATTGTTTCACATCCGTTGCATTTGGGCGTAAAGACAGCGAGCCTTTGTTACAAAATAACACCGGAACCCCGAATGAGCCTGATGCCCACTATGATCGAATTGCTGGCCCGCGCCCGGGTCGATTTGCGCATGGGCCTGCCGGTGGTCCTGACCTGCGGCGATGACGCCGCTCTGGCCATAGCGGTCGAGACGCTGACCAGTGCCCGCCTGGATTCCATGCGCACATTGGGAGACCTGTCACTGGCGGTGACGGCGCGCAGGGCGGAAACACTTAAAGCCCGCGTCTATGATGAAGACGTTGCCCGCGTAACCGTGCCTGAATCCGAAGGCCTGGACTGGATCCAGGCGCTGGCGGATCCGGCAGATGATCTGAACACACCGATGAAGGGCCCGCTGGCAAGCCAGCGCGGCGGCAGCGCAGACCTGCACCGGCTGGCGATTGCGCTGGTGAAATCAGCCCGTCTGCTGCCGGCCGCAGCACTGGTGCCGGTACAGGGTGCAGCCGCCTTTGCCGCGGACCATGGGCTGACTGTCATTTCGCGGACAGCCGCGGCTCCGCTGCTCAGCGAGAGCTCGCCCTTGCACCCTGTTGCTGCGGCGCGCCTGCCGATGGACGCCGCCGAAGCCGGGCGGCTGCACATCTTTCGGCCCGAGGACGGCGCCGAGGAGCATTACGCGGTGGAAATCGGCCGCCCCGACCGCTCCA
Organism: Leisingera sp. SA215; assembly: GCF_055902035.1. Classification (NCBI taxonomy): domain Bacteria; kingdom Pseudomonadati; phylum Pseudomonadota; class Alphaproteobacteria; order Rhodobacterales; family Roseobacteraceae; genus Leisingera; species Leisingera sp. SA215. The sequence continues at coordinate 167,444 of NZ_JBVVXU010000007.1, forward strand.
GACCGGTTCTGGCGCGGCTGCATTCCGCCTGTTTTACCGGCGACGTGCTGGGCTCGCTCAAATGCGATTGCGGCCCGCAGCTGCGCGGTGCGCTGGCCCAGATGGGCGAGGAAGGCGCAGGCGTGCTTCTGTACCTTAACCAGGAAGGCCGCGGCATCGGCCTCGCCAACAAGATGCGGGCCTATTCCCTGCAGGACCAGGGCTTTGACACGGTGGAGGCCAACCACAGGCTTGGGTTCGAGGATGACGAACGCGATTTTCGTCTGGGGGCCGCCATTCTGAAGAAGATGGGCTTTGCCCAGGTGCGGCTGCTGACCAACAATCCGAACAAGATCGCGATGATGGAGAAAACCGGCGTGCACGTCGCGGAACGGGTGGCGTTGAAGGTAGGTGAAAACGCCCACAACCAGCATTACCTGGCCACCAAGGCCCGGAAATCCGGGCACATGCTGTGACATCACCCGCCGATCTGGTCCTGACGCCCCGCGGGATGCGTTTCCTGGGACGGGTGCTGCCTTGCACAATCGGCAAAGGCGGACTGTCCCGGAACAAACGCGAAGGGGATGGTGCGACCCCCGTCGGAGTGCACCGCGTTGCGGGGATGCTTTACCGCCCTGACAGGCTGCCCCGCCCGGCCTTCTGGGCCAAGCCTATTGGGCCGCAGGACTTGTGGTCGGATGATTCGGGGGATGCAAATTACAATCGCCATGTGCGGGCGCCCTATCCGTTCAGCCACGAAAGGCTGCGGCGCAGCGATCCGCTGTATGATCTGGTTTTGGTCACCGATTGGAACTGGCCAGCCGCATCTCCGGGAAGCGGTTCTGCAATCTTCATTCACCAATGGCGCCGCCCTGGATACCCCACCGAAGGCTGCATCGCTTTCTCGCGCGCTGATCTTCATTGGCTTGCTGACCGGGTTCAACCTGGAACCCGGATCATTGTACCACCTCTGGCGCAGGCCTGACGCGGCGAACACTTGTAGAAAAGTCCTGACCAAAGATTTCCGAATACTTATCCGCCCTGGTAGGTCCGGGCGCCGAAAATGGCAGATCCGACGCGAACATGGGTGGCGCCAAGCGCAATGGCTTTCTCGAAATCGCCGCTCATTCCCATTGATAGTCCCTTCAGGCCGTTGCGCTCGGCAATCTTGGCCAGCAGCGCGAAATGCAGGCTGGCTTCCTCCTCCACCGGCGGGATGCACATCAGCCCTTTGAGCGGCAGATCAAGCTGGCGGCAGTCTGCGATGAAAGCATCTGCATCGGACGGCATCACGCCTGCTTTTTGCTGCTCCTCGCCAGTATTCACCTGAATGAACAATTCCGGGCACTTGCCCAATTCCTGCGCCAGCCGGGCCAGCGTGCTGGCCAGCTTGGGCCGGTCGACTGAATGGATGCTGCCAAACAACTCCATCGCCTGGCGGGCCTTGTTGGTCTGCAGCGGGCCGATCAAATGCAAATCGATATCGTCAAACCGCTCGGCGAATCCCGGCCACTTTCCAGCGGCCTCCTGCACCTTGTTTTCACCGAAACAGCGATGGCCCTGCTGCAGAACGGCCTCGACCCGTTTGTCCGGCTGCACCTTGGAAACAGCAATCAATTGCACGCAGCCCGGCACGCGGCCGGCCTGGTCTTCAGCTTTGGCGATTCGGGATTTGATCTCTTCAAGCGGCATGGATTTGGCCTCGCATCTGTTCGGCCGCAAAAAACACTGTTTGCCGGTAAATGTTAAGAGCCAAAAGAAAAGGGCGGGCCCCGAAGGAACCCGCCCCGAATTCACGCTAGGCGTGCTTCAGCTTAGAAGCTGAAGTGCAGACCTGCCTGAACGGAGTTTTCGTTGACCGCAGCTGCAGTCTGAACGTAGCCAGCAACGAAAGTCACGCCGCCACCCAGGTCGTACTCGTAGTTGATGCCGAAGGCGGTGCCGTCGGTTACAGTCTGACCAACGGTCACGCTGTTGTCGATGTCGGTGGAGTTCACCCAGCCGATCAGGGTGGAGGCTGCGCCGATTTCGGCTTCGCCTGCCAGGGTCACGCTGTCAGCTTCTTCGGTCTGTGCCAGCTGCAGAGTTGCGCCGAACTGACCAAAGTCTGCACCAGCAGCCAGGAAGATCAGATCGTCGTCTGCTTCAACACCTGCAACACCACCTTTGGTGATGGTACGGCCGTTGTCTGCGGACTGGTAAGCACCGGTCACGAAATAATCACCGAACGCGTAGTTCAGCATGATGGCGGTGCGCTGCAGGCCATCAGCGGAACCAGCGACAGCGCCGCCATTCTGCTGCGAGAAGGAGATGTGGCCAGTGAAGCCGCCAGCGGAGTAGATGGCTTCCACGCCGCCAACACCAGCACCTGCGGAGGTGAAGGTGTCAAAGCCAGCGCCTTTGATGGCCAGGGAGTTGAAGCCCATGCCGTCGATGCCGGTGCCAACCGAGGTGGTGTTCAGGTACAAGCCCGGTGCGGAGTCGATCGCGCCCCAGATGTTGCCAACGTTCACACGCAGGCCGCCGTATGCGACGTGGAACTGCGGGCTGGAGAAGGTGGCTGCGCCTTGGCCGCCGTCACGGTTTTCTGCCTGAGCGCGGATACGGCCGCCAACGGTGACGCCACCATCGGTTTCGGTCGACGCGTCAAAGGTCAGGCGGAAACGGCTGGTGATGTTGGTGTCCGAACGACCAACAACAGTTTTGTTGGCTTCGTTGTAATCCAGACCAAAACGGCCGTAGCCGGAGATTTTGACTTCTGCCGCGGCCATGCCTGCGGTGGCGATCAGCGCGGTAGTCGCGAAGAGAACCTTTTTCATGTTTTTCCCTCGGTTTTCAATTCCACAGCCCAAACCGGGGAATCCGGCGTGGGTATGCCAAGGGGTTTCGCTCTTTCACCCCCGTTTTGGCAAGTGTTGGGAAAGTCAGGCGAAACGATGTGCCGCGGGATGGTGCAGCTTTGCCACAGTCCCGCTTCCGCGGCGCCCGTCCTGAGGAACCTTTACCCCTTCCAGGCCCTGAATTTCCCGGAAACGCACATGGAGCAGCCCTATAGACGCTAAGGCCTTGCTCCGCCGGCGCGGCTTGCGTTAGGTGTTCGCGCAGAAAATGGCTCCGGGAGCGGTTATGAAATACGGAAAGACCCTGCGGGTAACAGTGATCGGCGCGATCTGTCTTGGCCTTGCGGCCTGCGGCGGTGGTAACAAGGGCGGAAAACCGCCGGCGAGCACAGCGCGGACAACCAGCCATAAAGAAGAAATCCAGGGCGCCGCGACCAAGTCCTCGGTCTTTGATTTTCTGAATGCAAAGCCGGACCAGACCGTGCAGGTCAACCGCTACCTCTGGGCTGCCAGCCTGGATATTCTGAACTTCCTGCCGGTGCAATCGGTCGATCCATTCACCGGAGTTATCGTCACCGGCTATGGCACCCCGCCTGGCGGCGGCCGCAGCTACCGGGCCACGGTGCATATAAAGGATCCTGCACTGGACGCACGGTCCCTGAATGTTGCGCTGCAGTCCAAGGGCGGCCCGGTCAGCGCCAGCACCTCCCGAGCGGTCGAGGACGCGATTCTGTCCCGCGCCCGGCAGCTGCGGATCGCAGACAAAAAACTCTGATCCGCTGCGCTCTGGAAACACCAGCCAAACCCCATTATCAGAAGCGCCGGGCCACTTGCCCGGCGTTTTTATGCAAAGGACCGCTCTGATGTCGCGTTACTCCGCCACGGAAATCGAAGCAAAATGGCAGGAAGCCTGGGACAAGGCCGGGATCTTTCAGGCCAAGCGTACCGGCGGCAAGCCGAAGTATTATGTGCTGGAGATGTTCCCCTATCCGTCGGGCAAGCTGCATATGGGCCATGTGCGCAATTACACGATGGGCGATGTGATCGCGCGTTACAAGCTGTCGACCGGCCACAACGTGCTGCACCCGATGGGGTTCGACGCCTTTGGCATGCCGGCTGAAAACGCCGCGATGGCGAGCGGCGGCCACCCCAAGGATTGGACCTATTCCAACATCGACACCATGGTCGAACAGATGAAACCGCTGGGTCTGTCGCTGGACTGGAGCCGGATGTTCGCCACTTGCGACCCGGAGTATTACGGCCAGCAGCAGGCGCTGTTTCTTGATTTCCTGGAAAAAGGTCTGGTCTACCGCAAAAACGCCGTGGTCAACTGGGACCCCATCGACATGACCGTGCTGGCCAATGAGCAGGTCGAAAACGGCCGCGGATGGCGTTCCGGGGCGCTGGTGGAACGGCGCGAGCTGACCCAATGGTTCTTCAAGATCTCCGATTTCTCGGAAGAGTTGCTGGCGTCGCTGGACGATCTGGAAAACTGGCCCGCCAAGGTGCGGCTGATGCAGGAGAACTGGATCGGCAAGTCCCGCGGCCTGCAGTTCTCGTTTGAACGCACCGATAACGGTGAGCCGATCGAGGTCTACACCACCCGCCCCGATACGCTGATGGGCGCGTCTTTTGTCGGCATCTCGCCCGACCACCCGATTGCCAAAGCACTGGAAGCCGAATCGGAAGAGGTCGCAGCATTTGTTGCCGAGTGCCGCAAGGGCGGCACTACCGAGGAAGCCATCGAGACGGCCGAGAAGCTGGGCTATGACACCGGTATCCGCGTGAAGCACCCGCTGAACCCCGACTGGGAACTGCCGGTCTGGATCGCCAACTTCATCCTGATGGACTACGGCACCGGCGCGATCTTTGCCTGCCCGGCGCATGACCAGCGCGACCTCGACTTCTGCCGCAAGTATGATCTGCCGGTCACCAATGCCTTCTTTGCGCTGGACGATGACACGCCGGTTGTGAATGAGGCACTGGTGCCACCGAAAACCGAAAAGGTCCGCTGGGTCGATCATTTTGCCGGGCTGACCGGGGCCACTGGCGAGGATGCAATAAACACCACCGTCGATTTTGCGGAAAAGGCCGGCTGGGGCCAGGGCGTCACCAAATACCGTTTGCGCGACTGGGGCCTCAGCCGTCAGCGCTATTGGGGCTGCCCTATCCCTGTGGTTCACTGCGAAGACTGCGGCGTGGTGCCGGAGAAGAAAGAAAACCTGCCGATTGCCCTGCCTTATGACGAGGACGGCAAAGCAATCGACTTCTCGGTGCCGGGCAACCCGCTGGACCGCCACCCTTCCTGGCGCGATTGTGCTTGCCCTTCCTGCGGCAAACCGGCCCTGCGTGAAACCGACACCATGGATACCTTCGTCGATTCGTCCTGGTATTTCGCCCGTTTCACCGCGCCCCGCGCCGAAACCCCGACCGACATGGCCGAGGCCGAATACTGGATGAACGTCGACCAGTATATTGGCGGCATCGAGCATGCGATTCTGCACCTGCTGTACTCGCGCTTTTTTGCCCGCGCGATGCAGATCTGCGGCCACCTGCCGGAAAAATCCATCGAGCCGTTTGATGCGCTGTTCACCCAGGGCATGGTGACCCACGCAATTTACAAGACTACCGGCGGCAACCATCGCCCTGTCTACCACTACCCCGAGGAAGTGGAACTGCGCGACGGCAAGGGCTTCCTGAAGGACGGCACCGAGGTGGAGATCATCCCCTCGGCCAAGATGTCCAAGTCCAAAAACAACGTGGTGGACCCGCTGCACATCATTTCGTCCTTTGGCGCCGATACCGCACGCTGGTTCGTGCTGTCCGATTCGCCGCCCGAACGTGACGTGGAATGGACCGCCTCCGGTGCGGAAGCCGCCTACAAGCACCTGAACCGCGTCTGGAACCTCTGCGACAAGATCGCCGCCATGGACCCCGAAACCACAGGTCAGGGCGACGAGGATCTGCTGCGCGAGATGCACAAGGCGATCCGCGATGTGACCCTTGGCGTGGACTCCTTTGGATTCAACGCTGCAATCGCCAAGCTCTATGCCTTTACCAACACGCTTGCCAAATCCAAGGCCGGCGCCAAGGTGCAAAAGCAGGCAATCATGACGCTGGCGCAGCTGATGTCGCCGATGACCCCGCACCTGGCAGAGGACATCTGGAGTCATCAGGGCGGCGAGGGTCTGGTGGCTACGGCGCCCTGGCCGGTTGCCGATGAGGCGATGCTGGTCGAGGACACTGTCACCCTGCCGATCCAGATCAACGGCAAGCGCCGCGGTGAGATCGAAGTTGCCAAGGATCTGGACAAGGCAGAGGTTGAAAAACGCGCTCTGGCCCATGAAACTGTGCAGAAGGCGCTGAATGGCGCCGCCCCGAAAAAGGTGATCGTTGTGCCGGGCCGGATTGTGAATGTCGTTGCTTAACTGTCGAACCCTGCTGCTGGCCCTGCCCCTGGTGGCGGCGGCCTGCGGCTTTACCCCGGTGCATGCTCCTGGCGGCACCGGGGCAGCTCTTTACGGCCGGATCGCGGTGCAAGCACCGGAGGAGATCAAGGCGGCCAGCGGCACGGACGCCTATTTCCTGGTGCGGAACCTGGAGCAGCGCCTGGGCCGCGGCGGCAGCACCGCCTATAAGCTGGACCTGACGCTGAGCACCCAGGAAGAAGGCCAGGCGATTACTGCAGGCAATGAGATCACCCGTTATTCGGTGATCGGAAGTGCAGGCTATTCGCTTACCCGCCTGTCGGACGGCAACGTGGCATCCAGCGGAACGGTACGAAACTTCACTGGCTATTCCGCGACTGGTTCGACCGTGGAGACGCTGGCAGGCGAGCGCGACGCGCATGAGCGGCTGATGGTGATCCTGGCCGACCAAATCACCGCGCAGATCCTGGCAACCGCGGATCTTTCCGCGCCTGCGGAATGAAGCTCTCCCCGCGTGAAGCTGACGGCTATTTTGCCAAGCCCGATCCGGGCAAAACCGGTATTCTGATCTATGGTGCCGATGCGATGCGCGTGTCGCTGAAACGGCAGCAGGTTCTAGCTGCCCTGCTTGGCCCCGGCGCCGAAGAGGAAATGAGGCTGAACCGGATGCCCGGCAGTGACCTGCGCAAAGACCCGGCGCAGCTGCTGGATGCGGTGAAGGCGGTCGGTTTTTTCCCCGGCGTCCGGGCGGTTTTTGTCGAGGGTGCCAATGACACCGCGACCCCTGCTATAGCGGCCGCACTGGAGGAATGGCAGCCCGGCGACGCGCAGATCGTGGTTACGGCTGGACCGCTCAAAGCAACGTCCAAACTGCGCAAAGCGTTTGAAAGCCACAAAAATGCTTATGCTGTGGGCATCTACGACGACCCGCCCTCGCGCGCCGAGATCGAGCGGATCCTGACTGAGGCCGGTATCCGCGAGGTCCCGGGTGACAGCATGTCGGCGCTGACGGATATCGCCAATGATACCGGTCCCGGCGATTTCTCCCGCATGATCGAAAAGCTGGCGCTATATAAGCACGGCGACAGCAGCCCGCTGTCACTGGACGACATCAGCGCCGTTGCCCCGCAATCGACCGAGGCCGCGCTGGACGACGTTCTGAATGTGGTGGCCGAGGCCCGCAGCGCCGAAATCGGCCCGCTGATCCGCCGCCTGCAAGCCCAAGGCACCAATGCCGTGACGCTTTGCATCGGCGCCACCCGCCATTTCCGCACGCTTTACACCATTGCCGCCGCCCCCGGCGGCCCGGCCCAGGGCATCGGCCAGCTGCGCCCGCCGCTATATGGCAAGCGCCGCGACCGGATGCTGCGCCAAGCGCAGAACTGGGGCGCGAACCGGCTGGAAACCGCGCTGACGATCATTACCGACACAGACCTGGCACTGCGCTCTGCAGGTCAGACCGCCCCGGCGCTGGCGCTGATGGAGCGCGCCCTGATCCGGCTTGCCATGCTGGGCCGTGCGCGCTGATCATCACAGCCCCTCGGCTTGATCCGCTCCCCCGGGCTGCCCATCTTAGCAGGGCACAACAGGAGAGAGACGATGTATACCGTCACCGGCATCCCGCTCACCCGCACCTTCCGGGTGCTTTGGGCGCTTGAAGAGCTTGGGGAACCTTACGAACTGAAACAGCACGGGCCGCGCAGCCCGGAAGTTCAGGCGCTGAATATTTCGGGCAAGGTGCCGGTGCTGCAGGCGGATGGGGAAACCATCACCGATTCGACCGCCATCCTCACTTACCTGGCCGACAAGCATGGCGCGCTGACCGCCCCCGCCGGCACCGTGGCCCGCGCCAAGCAGGACGCCATCACCCATTTATTGCTGGACGAAGTCGATGCCGTGCTCTGGGCCGCAGCCCGCCACAGCTTCATCCTGCCTGAGGAACAGCGGGTGCCGGAAGTGAAAGGCAGCCTGAAATGGGAATTTTCCCACAATCTGGCGCGGCTCGAAGGCAAGATGGCCGGCCCCTTCCTGATGGGAGAGGAGTTCACCATCGCGGATATCATCTGCACCCACTGTCTGAACTGGGCCCGCAGCGCGAAATTCCCTGTCGAAGGCGAAAAGCTGCAGGACTACGGCAAGCGGATGCGGGACCGCGAGGCTTATCAGCGGGTTGCGGCGCTCGCCAAGTAAGCTGCGGCAGCCCGCCCGGCCCAGCGCCCGGTTGCCAGGCAGGCGGTCAGCAGGTAGCCGCCTGTCGGCGCTTCCCAATCCAGCATTTCCCCGGCGCAGAACGTGCCGGGGATCTGTTTCAGCATCAACCCCTCGTCCAGCGCATCCCGGCATACGCCGCCAGCGGTGGAAATCGCTTCGTCCATCGGCCGCAGGCCTGCGTGATTGACTGGCAGCGCTTTGATCAACCGGGCCAGGGCCTGGATATCCTGCGGCAAAGGCCGTCCGAACTCTTGCAGTACTGCTGCCCGGGCAGCTCCCAGCTTCAGCACCTTTCGCAAATGATTAGTATGGCTCGCCTTACCGCGCGGACGGGACAGGCGGCGGACAATTTCTGCCATGTCCAGATCCGGAAGCAAATCCATCCGCAGCGTCTCTCCCTCCCGCACGGCGGCGCAGACGGAATAGACCCCACCGCCTTCCAGCCCGCGCTCCGATATCACGGCTTCCCCGCGGGAAGACACAGGGCCGGCCTGCAATGCGATTCCCTTGAGCGGCTGCCCGAACTGCAGCGCCATGAAACCGGACCAATCCACCAGGAGCCCTGCATTTGCAGGTTTGAACGGTGCAAATTCTACAGCTTTTTCGAGCAGCAGAGGAACCCAGCCCCCGTCCGAGCCAAGCCGCGCCCAGCTGGCGCCGCCCAGTGCCAGAACCACCGCCCTGGCTTCAATCCGTTTTGCCCCGTCCGGGGTTTCAAAAGCAAGCACGCTGCCCTCCCAGCCAGTCCAGCGCCAGCGCGTGCGGACATGTGCGCCGAAGCCATCAAGGCGTGCAAGCCAGGCGCGCAGCAGCGGTGAAGCTTTCATGACCACCGGAAACACCCGGCCCGTTGAGCCGGTGAACAGCTCGCTCCCCAATCCCCGCGCCCAATCCTGAACGGCCTGTGCATCACAGAGGCGGATCATTGGCATCAGCCAGTCTGCGGCCTCTCCATAGCGGGCAATCAACTGCTCAAACGGATCGTCCTTTGTCAGATTCAATCCGGATTTGCCCGCCATCAGGAACTTGCGGGCCGCCGACGGCTTGGCCTCGGCCACCAGCACGCGGTACCCGGCGCGGCCCAGCTCCTCGGCGGCCATAAGCCCTGCAGGCCCGGCTCCGACCACCACTGCATCCCAAGTTTCCGTCATGCCACCCCCTTGCCAGCGCCCGTTTCCAGCGCCCGGCGACAGCGCTTCACTTCACTGCACGGGGCCCATGCAGCCCGTGTATATTCATTCCATTCCGCCCGCAAAGCGGCCAGTCACTCCCGGGCTATACACGTCCCGTCAACCCTGAGTGAACAAATGGTAACCCGGGTGGGCTACGGCGCGCAGGCTGGTAATCGGAGCGTCGCCGATCCAGGTTGTGCGTTCCATGACAAACAGCGCATTGCCGACGTCACTCTGGAGTATTTCGCTGTCGCGTTTGGTTCCGCGGCGCGCATACAGGCGTAAATCGCACCTGCTGTAGGGACGGTTGCGGACAAGCCATTCGTTTGCGCTTTCGCGGGTCAGGTCCACATCCTTTATCTCCGGCACGGTTTCCACGCAGATCCAACGGTCTTCGAAGACATAGGGGCGGCTGTCGGCAAGATGCAATGCTTCGACTCGCAGCATCGGGCGGGCTTCATGCAGGCCGAAATTGGCCAGTATGGCCGGGTGGAATGGCTGCCTCGACTGTCGGATCAACTGGTAGCGGTACACGCTGCCTTTCTGCTCGGCCTCAAGCCTTGTGATTGGAATACTTAGGGTTGCGCGGGTCACAGGATCGCGCTGCAACGTTGTGCCGCCCTTGCGGCGCCGCTGCACCAGCCCGTTTTGGGCCAGATCTTGCATTGCCCGGTGAACGGTGGAGCGGGCGCAGCCGAATCGGGCGGCGAATTCCTCATCCTGCGGCAGCTTGTCTCCCGGCCCGTAGGTGGAGTTCAGAATCATCTCCCGGATGCTATCGCGGATAGTTACCCAGGAATGCCGTGGCTTGTCCGTCAATATTCATTCCCCCAGATCAAACGGGAAAACAATTGCCGCCGCTCCATATTGCAGTCTGCGCAGAAAGGCGAAATTGATCCGCGCAACTGTGATTGACATTAATATGTATCCACATATTAATGTAAAGCGCCTACAAAACATAGCGAAGTCTGCGCTGCCGGCATCCGCCCATCGCAGATGCACCGACAGACGGAGGAATGAAAACATGGAAAGACGCGCGTTTTTGAAAACCGGCGCATTGGGCGCAGCAGCAGCAACGCTGGCCAGCCCCGCCATTGCCCAGGGCAAAATGCAATGGAAGATGGTTACCGCCTGGCCGAAAAACCTGCCTGGCCCCGGTGTAGCGGCACAGATGCTGGCCGACCGGATCACCACCCTTTCGGGCGGCAGAATCGAGGTAAAGCTTTTTGCCGCCGGTGAACTGGTTCCGGGCCGGGGTGCGTTTGACGCGGTTTCCGAAGGCACAGCCGAGCTGTACCACGCCGTGCCGGCATATTGGGGGTCGAAATCCAAAGGTATCCTGCTGTTCGGCTCGCAGCCTTTCGGCCTCCGCGCGGACGAGCAATTCGGCTGGATGTACCACGGCGGCGGCCAGGCTCTTTATGACGAGATGTACGGCCGTTTCGGCATCAAACCCTTCCTGTGCGGCAATTCCGGGCCGCAGTGGGGCGGCTGGTTCAAGTCCGAGATCAACTCTGCCGAGGACCTGAAAGGGCTGAAGTTCCGAACAACAGGTCTGGCATCGGAGATGGCATCGAAACTGGGCATGGCGGCGGAAGCCACCAGCGGCCCGGCGATGTTCCAAGGGCTGCAGACCGGGGCGCTGGACGCGGGCGAATTCATCGGGCCGTGGACCGACAGCGCGCTGGGATATTACCAGGTGGCTAAGAATTACTACTGGCCCGGCGTGGGCGAACCATCCTCGGCCGAGGAGTGCGGTGTCAACGCCGCCGTGTTTGCTGAGCTTCCAGAAGATCTGCAGCAGGTGGTGACGATGGCCTGCGAAAGCCTCTACAACCCGGTGTGGACCGAATACACCACAAAGCACGCGCTGGCGTTGAAGACGATGGTCGACGAGCATGGGGTGCAAGTGAAGATGTTCCCCGAAGACGTTATCACCGCCATGGGCACCGCCGCCAAGGAAGTGCTTGCCGAGCTGCAGGAAGATGAAGACGAACTGGTCCGCCGCATCACCGAAAGCTTCATCGCCTACCGCGACAGCGTCGGCGGTTACATGACCTACGCCGACAATGGCCAGATGAATGCCCGCGCCTCGGTGATGGGCTACTGATCTGCAAAACACCTGCCGGCGCCTGAGGAAACCAGGCGCCGGCTTTTTGATGGGGAGAGAGCAGCATGTTACGGGTTGCGGATACGCTGGACGTCATCAACCAGGGGCTGGCGCATGTGATACGCTGGCTGGCGCTGATCATGGTGCTGGTGCAGTTTGCCATTGTGGTCGGGCGCTATGTGTTCGGGGTGAATTCGATCGCCGCTCAGGAAAGCGTGCTGTACATGCATTCCACCCTGTTCATGCTGGCCGCGGGTTACACGCTGCTGGTAGACAAGCACGTCCGCGTCGACGTGTTCTATGCGGCGGCGGCGGCGCGCACGAAACGGCGCATCGACATTTTCGGCCACCTGTTCCTGCTGCTGCCGTCGATGGCAGCGCTGATCTATTGGTCCTGGCCCTCGGTGCGCAATTCCTGGGCCATCTTAGAGGGCCCGATTGCCGTTGGCGGCATCGAAGCCGTGTTCCTGCTGAAATCGCTGATCCCCGCCTTCTGCGTGCTGGTCATGCTGCAATCTGTTTCCCTTCTGATCCGCCTGTTTTCGGAGAGAGCCCCCCAATGACCGAATATCTTGACCTGATCATGTTCGCGGCCCTGATGGCAGCGATCCTCATGGGGTTTCCGGTGGCCTTCTCGATCGCGGGCATCGCCATCCTGTTTGCCTATCTCGGCTGGGTTCTGGGAGTGATGGATGTCACCCTGCTGGGCGCGCTCGGCCAGCGCGCCTTCGGCCTGCTCAGCAACCAGGTGCTGATCGCCATTCCGCTGTTCGTGCTGATGGGCGCGATCCTGGAGAAAAGCCGCATCGCCGAAGAGCTTCTGGACACTATGGGGCGGCTGTTCGGCCAGCTCAAGGGGGGCTTGGGCATCTCGGTGGTGCTGGTAGGGGCGCTGCTGGCGGCCTCGACCGGCATTGTCGGCGCCACGGTTGTGGCGATGGGCATGATCGCCCTGCCCGCCATGCTGCGGGCAGGCTATGACCCGCGGGTCGCCTCGGGCATCGTCTGCACGGCCGGCACGCTGGGGCAGATCATCCCGCCCTCGACGCTGCTGATTATCCTCGCCGACGTGATGTCGAACGCCTTTCAGCAAGCGCAGTATGAGCAGGGCAAATTCTCGGTCGAGGCGCTGTCGGTGGGGCAGTTCTTTGCCGCCGCCCTGATCCCCGGGCTGGTGCTGGTACTGCTGTATCTGCTGTATATCCTGGTCCGCGGCTTCTTGCGCCCGCAGGACATGCCCTCGGCTCCGGCCGGGATGGCACGGCCCAGCCGCGGCCAGGTGGTGCGCGCGGTGGTGCCGCCGATCCTGCTGATCTTTGCGGTGCTTGGCGCCATCCTGGGCGGCATCGCCACGCCGACCGAGGCGGCATCGGTGGGCGGCATCGGCGCGCTGCTGATGGCGGGGGTGCGCGCAGGCGGCCCGGCCCGGCTGATCCTGCTGGGCGCAGCGGCGCTGATCCTGCTGGGCATCCTGTCCGGCCTGCATCCGGTCCGCCTGCAGCGCGGCGACCTCAGCAGCAGCGATTTTGCGGCGGGGCTATTCTATGCGCTCCTGGCAGCGGCCGGCGCGGTTGCGATTGCCGCGGCGCTGCGCAGCGGGTTGAAAGAGCGGGTCCTGCACGAGGCGGTAACCTCAACCACCACGATGACGGCGATGATCTTTGCCACCATCCTGGCCGCGGGCATGTTCTCGCTGGTGTTCATCGGCCTTGGCGGCGAGGAGCGGGTCGCCCATATCCTCGGCAACATGCCGGGCGGCCCGACCGGCGCCCTGATCTTTTGCATGCTGTTCATTTTCGTGCTGGGCTTTTTCCTCGATTTCGTCGAGATCTCGGTCATCGTGCTGCCGCTGGTGACGCCGGCCCTGATCCTGATGGGGCATGACCCGGTCTGGCTGGGCATCCTGATCGCGATCAACTTGCAAACCTCGTTCCTGACGCCGCCATTCGGTTTCTCGCTGTTCTACCTGCGCGGTGCCGCCCCCAAGGAGGTCACCACCCGCCACATTTACAAGGGTGTCGTGCCATTTATCGGCCTGCAGGCGCTGGGGGTGCTGCTGGTCTGGCTGATCCCCGGCCTGGCGACCTGGCTGCCGTCCGCAATTTTCTGACACCAGGCGCCTTTTCCGCGCCACCCATCCCGGCCAGCGGCATCCGGGGGTTGGGCGTGCCTGGGAAACGGTGCCTGCGCTAGGTGTTTTCCAAACCTAGGAACGCTGGGCTTTGCCGCAAATACGCACCGGCAATATGCTGAAATTCCAAAGTGGTATAAGGACGCCGCCACAGCCATTCGCGGTTCGCCACGGCCCGCAAATCCGGGTCCGACGGTGTTTCGTCTGTGAAGGCCAGAAAATGCAGGTCGAACCCGAATTCCGCAACATCTTGCACCGACACCAGCTTCATATCCGCATGTGCCAGAATTTCGGCGGCGATGTCCCCGGTGCGCAAGGTGATCTGGCCGATATGCGCCCCGCCGCCCAGCGGCAGCGCTGTATCGCCTGCCCTGCCAGGCCGGCTGCCGGCAAAATCATGCTGCAGCAGCTCAATCGCATATCCTTCGGGATCATGCAGATGCGCCATATACCCGATATCGCGGAACTGATGCGGGGCGGAAACCTCAACTCCTTTGTGCCGCAGCTGTGTGCAGGCGATGTCCAGATCGGGCAGACAGATCCCGATCTTCCAATACCGCTCATCCTGCTTGGGCGGAACCTGGACACCGCCGGGCAGCAAGATCAGATCTGCATCCTGACCTGCATAACCCGCACGCCAGGCCTCGCCTTCAGCCTGAACGTCCATGCCGAACACATCCGCGTAGAATCCAGCGAGCCGCTCAGGGTTCTGCACCTGCAGCCGCAAGCCGGACAGCCGTTTCACCGGCACATCCTCAAAATCCCGGCCGCAATCTCCGGTCGGGCCTCCAAGGAATGCGCCAGCAGATTCTGCGCAGTATCCATCAGCGCGTCCGGTTCCACGATCCGGTCGACCAGGCCATAGTTGCAGGCTTCCTGGGCAGAGATTTTCTGCCCGGCCGCCAAGAGCATCTTGGTGCGCGCAGGTCCGATCAGCGCCGCCATGCGCCCGGCATCCGAGGGCTGCGGCAAGTAGCCAAGCTTCATCACCGGGTAGAAAAATTTGGCCGAGGCCACTGCAATGCGAATATCGCAAGCCAGTACCATGCCATTGGCACCGCCAGCCAAAGTGCCATTCAGCGCCGCAACTTTCAGACAGGGAATTGAAGCCATCGCATTCGACAACCGCTCCCATACCGGCGAAGTCGCCAGACCCGCCCGCGCCTCGTCCAAGTCAGCACCCGCGCTGAACACCTTACCAGTGCCGGTCAGGATCAATCCGCGGGCCTGCTGCGCGCGTTCGGCGATTTCAGCCAGTTCGGTCAGCATCGCTTCAGTCAGGGAATTCGCCTTGTCAGGACGGTTGATGGTGATGGTCCACAGGCCGTTCTGCGCAATCTCCAGATCAATCATGCCAGGCCAACCCGCTGGCGGATGCTGTCCTCGCGCAGGGAAACTTCCAAGCCGATGCAATCGTCCGCATCATCCGTGCACATCCACATCAGCGTCCGCGCGGGCCATTCGGCAGGGATATGGTCTTCCCATTCCAGCTCACTCACCGGGTTGATGCCGCTGGTCTTGATTTCGCGCTGCATCCGAGTTGCGACCGTGCCCGGCGACAGTCCCATGGCGCGGATCCCGTTGGCGCGCTCTTCCAGGTCCAGTGCTTTGGTCAGCATTGCCGCGCCTGCTTTTGACGAACAGTATGCGCTCCAGCCCTCCAGCGCATGGTGCGCTGCGCCCGAACTGACGGTGATTATGGTGCCGCCGCCCGTCGGCTTCATCAGCGGCAGCGCCGCCCGCATTCCGTTGAACACCCCGGTCAGATTAACATCAATCAGCTTGCTCCAGCCGCCGGGCTCCGCATCAGCCAATCGCGCAATAGGCTCGATCACACCAGCGTTATTGATCAATATATCCAGGCTGCCGAAGTGCTGATGCGCCTTGACCAACGCGTCCTCCACCGCCGCATAGTCTGATACATCGCAGATATAGGTCAGCGCATTTCCGCCGATCTCCTCCGCCAGCTCCCGCAGCGCCTCCCCACTCCTTGCCAACAAGGCCAGGTTGGCTCCGGCAGCGGCAAAAACCCGGGCGGTATCTGCCCCGATCCCGCGGCTGGCGCCTGTAATTGCAACTGTTTTTCCATTGAAATCCATCCGCCGTCCCTCCAAGTGGCTGCTGACCCAAGTGGTAAAGCGGTTAAGGGGAACGGTCCAGTCCAAGGCCCCCTTGACGGCACCGTCCGCCGGGCCGACGATGATTTCAATTATCTCACTGAGAAAGGTTCTCATATGTCCGTTATTATTGCACGCAGCGGCGTTGCAGCAGCAATTTTTGTTGTGTCCGCCCAAAGTGCCCTGGCCGATCTGAGTGCCCAGGACGTCTGGGCTGACTGGAAGGCGTATCTGACCAGCACCGGCTACACCGTTTCCGGCACTGAAGCTGTTTCAGGCAGTACCCTGACCGTCTCCGATGTTTCGATGGTCATGCCGATCCCGGAAGAGGACGGTTCCGGCACGGTGAGCTTCCCGGAGATCCAGTTTGTGGAAAACGGCGATGGCACTGTCAATGTGCTGCTGCCTGCGGAATTTCCTGTGGGCTTCAAATTTTCAGGCGAAGGCGAGAGCTTTGCGGGCAAACTGGTTTATGCCCATGACGGTGCTCCGATGAAAGTGTCGGGCGACACCGACAGCATGGAATATGATTACAACTCCTCCAAGGTCACCATGACGCTGCAGGAGCTGACTGCAGATGGTGAGGCTGTGCCCGCGGACGTGGCGAATGTTGAGATCGTCATGAACGATGTTGCCACAAAAACCGTTATGAAGATCGCTGGCGCGCGCAACTATGACCAGGCGCTGACTGCCTCCAGCCTCAGCTATGACATGGGGTTCAACGATCCGGAGAGCAACGGCACAGGCTCTTTTAAGGGTGCCCTGCAAGGTCTGAGCTTTACAGGCACCAGCACCGTGCCTGCCGATCTGGAAGGCCCCGACATGGCGGCGCTTCTGCGGGCCGGTTTTGCATTTGACGGCACCTTCACCTTCACCGGCGGCAACGGTGCAGTATCCGGTGCGGATGGCAGCGAGAACTTCGCCATGGAGAGCAATTCCCAAGGCGGATCAATCACAGTGGCGATGGACAGGCAGCATATGACCTATGATGTGTCCCAGATCGGCACCAATGTGAATATCACCGGTTCCGAGATCCCCTTCCCGCTGGCGCTGAGCATGGCCGAAACCGGTTTCAAACTGATGATGCCGCTCGCCAAATCCGAGGAAGAGCAGGACTTTGCCCTCGGAGTTACCCTGCGCGACTTTGCGGTTCCGGAAATGCTGTGGGGCATGGTCGACCCGACCGGCCAGTTGCCGCATGATCCGGCCACTGTGGTGCTGGACCTTGCCGGCAAAGGCAAAGTGCTGTTCGACCTGTTCGACCCGGAAGCCATGGAAGCCGTGGAATCGGGTGATGAGCAGCCGGGTGAGCTGAATGCGCTGACCGTGAAGAAACTGCAGGTCTCCGCAGCGGGTGCCGAGCTGACCGGCACAGGCAACTTCACTTTCAACAACGAGGACCTCGTCAGCTTTGACGGCATGCCTGCCCCGTCGGGCGAGGCTGACCTTAAACTGACCGGCGCCAATACCCTGATCGACAAGCTGATCGGGATGGGCCTGATGTCTGACAGCGACGCCATGGGCGCGCGGATGATGATGGGCATGCTAGCCGTGCCGGGCGAGGGTGAGGACACCCTGACTTCGAAGATTGCGATCTCCGAAAACGGCCAGATCCACGCCAATGGCCAGCGCATCAAATAACCGTCAAATTTCTGACAGGTTTTGCAAAGGGGCCGCCGCGTGCGGCCCCTTTTTTGCAGCCCGCCCTTGCGGCAAGCCGCCTCACTGGATAGCTCTTTAAGGGAGCAGAACAGAAGGTGCCCATGACCCAATCCCCCGAAGCGCTTTGCCACGCCCTGATTGATGCCGCCCGCAAGGCAGGTGCGGATGCCGCCGATGCCATGGCGGCAGAGGGCAGTTCTCTCAGCATCGAAGTCCGGACCGGCAAGCTGGAGCATGCAGAGCGCTCCGAGGGCACCGATCTGGGCCTGCGTGTATTTGTGGGCAAGCGGCAGGCGCTGGTTTCTTCATCGGACATGCGCCCCGAAACCATCGCGGCGATGGCCGAGCGAGCAGTTGCCATGGCCAAGGAAGCACCCGAGGACCCTTATGCAGGCCTTGCCGAACCGTCGCAGCTGGCCAAGAACTGGAATCTAGCGGCGTTGGAGCTGGAAGACCCCAGTGGAGAGCCGGAACCCTCTGCCCTCCAGTCTGACGCACTGGCGGCCGAAGCTGCCTGTCAGGAAATCGACGGTATAACCCAGGTGCAATCCGCAGCGGCGGGTTATGGCCGACACGTTGTGCATATGGCCGCGACCAATGGATTTTCCGGCGGCTACCATCGTACCGGCCGGTCACTTTCCTGCACCGGTATCGCAGGCAGCGGCTCAGTCATGGAGCGAGACCACGACGGGGATTCCCGCACCTTTCAGTCCGATCTGCGCAGCGCCCGGGATATTGGCCGCACCGCCGGTGAACGGGCGGTTGCACGGCTGGGCGCCCGCAAGCCCAAGACCGGCAGTTTTCCAGTGCTTTTTGACGAGCGTATATCTTCGTCTCTGGTCGGCCACTTGCTGTCTGCTGCCAATGGTGCCGCGATCGCCCGCGGCTCCTCTTGGCTGAAGGATTCACTGGGTGAACAGGTTTTGCCCGGCACCTTGTCCATTATTGAAGATCCGCACCGGCCGCGCATTTCCGGCTCCCGCCCCTTTGACGGAGAAGGGCTGCCCACCAGCAAGCGCACCGTGGTCGACAACGGCATGTTGACCGGCTGGACGCTGGACCTTGCCTCTGCCCGAAAACTGGGCCTGGAAAGCACCGCCAACGCCGCCCGCGGTATCGGTGGGGTGCCCTCGCCCGCGACCTGGAACCTTGCGCTGACTGAAGGAGAAGCCAGCCGCGAGGATCTCCTTGGGCAAATGGGCACTGGCCTCCTGGTGACATCGATGATCGGATCCACCATCAACCCCAACACCGGCGATTATTCCCGCGGGGCGTCGGGTTTCTGGGTGGAAAACGGCGAGATCGCCTACCCGGTCAATGAATGCACCATCGCGGGCAACCTGCTGGAAATGCTGCGCCGGATCGTTCCCGCCAATGACGCGCGCCGGCACCTATCGACCGTAGTGCCGTCACTGCTGATCGAAGGAATGACCCTTGCCGGCAACTGACCTTTCCCTGCTTGTGAAAGCGGCGGAACAGGCCGGCGATATTGCGTGCCGTTTTTCTGGCCCCCAAGCCAAACGCTGGGACAAGCCCGGCGGCGCTGGTCCCGTGACCGAAGCCGACCTGGCAGTCAATGCCATGCTCGAAGACCTGCTGCAGCAGGCGCGGCCCGGCTACGGCTGGCTGTCTGAAGAAAGCGAAGACAACAACGCGCGGCTGCTGCGCGAAAAGGTCTTCATCATCGACCCCATCGACGGCACCCGCAGCTTTGCCGAAGGCTCTCGCACCTGGGCGCATTCCATTGCCGTCGCTGAACACGGCGTGGTGACCGCCGCCGTGATCTACCTGCCGCAGCGGGAGCTGATGTACACAGCCGCCAAGGGACTGGGGGCGGATTGCAACGGCGCTTCGATTCATGTGTCCCGCGCCACGGATCTGTCCCGTACTGAAGTGCTTGCCGCCAAACCCAACCTGCAGGCCCATCACTGGCAGGGCGGCAGCCCGCCCGCATTTATCCGCAGCTACCGGCCCTCGCTTGCTTACAGGCTGGCCAAGGTGGCGGACGGCCGTTTCGGCGCCATGCTGACGCTGCGTCCCAGTTGGGAATGGGACATCGCGGCAGGCGATCTGCTGATACGCGAGGCCGGCGGCATTCTTACGGACCAAGCCGGCAAACCCCTGCGGTTTAACAATCCGCACCCGCGCCTGAACGGTGTGGTCGCTGGTAATTCGGCGCTGCAGGCTTCGCTGCTGGCGGCACTGGACCCGAACGGTCCTGGCATCGCTGGACATTTAACCTGACCGGCCTTAAGCGGCAGCAGCAGCGCCATCGTCACGCGCAAATTTATCACAGACAAACCCGCATGTTGCAGATACCTTGGGCCGGAAATTTCAGATCGAGCCAGATGCAACGGCGAACCACAGCTTCCAACTCCTCCTCCGTTCTGCAGCCCCGCCCCAAAGGAGAGCTGTTGTGGGTGCACGCAACCACTTCTGAACGGTATCACGCACTGTGCGATATCGGCCGCCGCCTCAAATCCCTGCGCCCGGACTTGTCGGTGCTGGCGAGCTGGGAGCCCGGACTGCGGCTGACTGGCACAGTTGGCTGCGATATTCCGATTGGCCCGCTGCCTGAAGACACCATGGCCGAGGCCCGCGGATTCCTGAACCATTGGCAACCCGACGCTTGCATCTGGACCGGCCCACCGGCACGGCGGGTACTGCTTCGGCAATTACGTGAGAACGGCATTGGGGTGCTGCTGGCGGATCTGCTGGAGGATGAAATGCCCAACCGCGCCAGCCGCTGGCTGCCGGACCAGCGGCGGCGGCTGCTGGACGGGCTAACCTGCATCCTGACCCCCTCCAAGGCAGTACATGCCCGGTTGCTCCGGATCGGATTTCCTGGCGAGCGGGTGCAATTGGCCGGCAAGCTGCGGGTGTCAGCAATTCCGCCCGGATGCAATGATGAGGAACTTGTCGCAATGCAGCAGACCCTGGGCAGCCGCCCGGTCTGGCTGGCCGCCCATACCAAGCTCAGCGAACTTCCCCGTATTCTGGACGCGCATCGCGCCGCCTTACGGCTGCTGCACCGGCTGCTGCTTGTGGTCGCGCTGGAAAACAGCGTAGATCTTGCAGCAGCCCGCCGCCTGCTGCAGGACAGCGGGCTGTCCTTTGCCGATTGGGAAGACGGCGGTGAACCCGAGGATCTCACCCAGGTGCTGTTGGCGGGCAGCGAGGATTTAGGCCTGTGGTACCGCCTGTCTCCAGCCGCGCTGATCGCCAGCAGCCTGGACCCTGGGGCGCAGGGCCAGTCACCATTGGACGCCGCAGCCTTAGGCTCGGCTCTGCTGCACGGGCCGGGTATCCATGCTCACCGCGACCTGTATGAAAGACTGGCCGCGGCGGGTGCCGCCCAGCCGGTGCTGTCTCAATCGGAACTGGCCGATACAGTCGTTGCGCTTTCCGCCCCGGACAAGGCCGCCGAAATGGCACTGGCCGGCTGGCAAAGCGTCACTGAAAGCGCCGCCACAGCAGACATGTTATTGGAAATGGTCCAGACCCTTCTGGACCAGCGCGAGGAGACCGATGCGGGCACCTGAATTCTGGCACAAACCGCCGGGTGATTTTGACTTCCGGTCAGCTTTGCTGGCGCCGCTTGGCTGGCTCTATGCACGCGCCACTGCTTTCCGGATAGCCAAAGGCAGCCCAGTGCGGGCTGGCGTCCCGGTGATCTGCGTTGGCAATCTGAATGCCGGCGGCACCGGCAAGACGCCCACTGTGATCTGGCTGCTGGAAACGTTGCGCAACCAAGGGCATGAACCGCATGTTGTCACCCGCGGCTATGGCGGCACGCTGGAAGGGCCGGTGCAAGTCTTTCCTCACCGCCACAAAGCCGCGCAGACGGGCGATGAACCGCTTCTTCTGGCAGCCTTTGCCGATGTATGGGTTGCCAAGAACCGTGCCGCCGGCGCGCGCGCCGCAGCAGACTCAGGGGCAACTGTCATCGTGCTGGACGACGGATTTCAGAACCCCGCGGTGGCCAAGGACCTGTCCCTGATCGTGGCGGATGCGCAGCAAGGCTTCGGCAATGGCCGCTGCCTGCCGGCCGGCCCGCTGCGCGAGCCGGTTGCCATTGGATTGAAGCGGGCTGACGCCGTGCTTTCGCTTGGGCCGCAAGAGGCTCAGGAAACTTTTGCCGCGGGCTGGGGGAGCCATCTGCAGGGCTTGCCGCATTTCACTGGTGCGCTGCGGCCTTTGCAAACCGGGATGCCCTGGAACGGGACACGCGTTCTTGCCTTTGCAGGCATCGGTCACCCGCAGAAGTTTTTCAACACTCTGCGCGGCCTTGGCGCCGACATTGCCCGCGCCGAAGCGCTGGACGATCACCAGCCGCTTTCACCGGCGCTGATGACCCGGCTGGAAAACGAATCCAAGCTGCTGAACGCCCAGCTGGTCACAACAGAAAAAGACGCCGTCCGCCTGCCGGATAGCTTCCGTTCCAAGGTCATCACCTTGCCTGTGCGGATGCAGGTTGCTGGAGATGATGCGTTGAAGGAACTGTTGAAGAAGGCGGCACCTGCACCCTGACCCTTAGCTCCAGCCGAGGCCGCGGGAAGAGCGCCTGCCCGGCATTCTCCGCCTAAAAATAAGCCCGGGCTCACGACCCAGGCTTAAAATCTTTTCTGCAGAAAACAGTTCAGCCTTCCAGTTCTGCGTCCAACAGCGCCTTAAAATCTTCATAAGACTGGTTAGAAATCTTCTCGCCGTTCAGAATGAACGACGGCGTTGACTCGATTCCGTGCTCGGTTGCGTTTTCCTGATACCAGGCCACGAGGGTTTGCGCTTTCTCGCCATCCTGCAGGCAAGCTTCCAACTGCTCGTCCCCGATCCCCGCCAGTCGGCCGATCTTGCGCAGCTCATCGATAATCTCGGTTGCGCCGCCGGCCCGTGCCCATTCGGACTGACCCTTGTAGATCAGATCGGAGATACCAAAAAACTTATCCGGCCCGCTGCAGCGCGCGATCATCGAAGCCCACAGCCCGTAACGATCAAAATAGACTTCGCGGTAAATGAACTTCACCTTGCCGGTGTCAATGTAATCGGCCTTTATTTGCTTAAAAGTCTCGTTGTGGAAGTTAGCGCAATGCGGACAAGTGTAGGAGGCATATTCGATCAGAGTGACTGGAGCGTCCTCCGCCCCCAGAGTCATTTCAGCTACAGTGGATGTGTCGACTTCGGCTTCCTGTGCAAAGGCCGCGCCTACCAGAGGACTCTGCGACAGATTGTTCTGAGTGTTGAACCCGGACAGGGCATAACTACCTGTTACAACCGCAAACGCGGCAAAGACACCAGACATCAGACGGGTCATTTAAACCCCTTTCCTTGCGTTTTCTGTTTTGTCAGCACGTTCTGCCCCAGACGCTCCAGGGCGGCGCGCAGATCATCGTTTTCTACACCGGCCGCCGCTTGGCTGGCAGCCGCTTTATCCTGCGGATCGGGCTGACCCGGCGCTTGCACTTTGGGGGCATACTTGAATTCCACGCGGCCGTCGGAAAATCCTGTCGGTGCCGTTTGCGTGATCCGCACCTTGGAGATGGCGTTGAAGCCATAAACTGCATTCACCCGCTCACGCAGGCGTTCCTTTTGCATTTCAAGCATTGGAGCATTGGCTCCGGTCGTCAGCACCGTCAGCGTCGCCCCAAAGGAACCGCGCCCATAGCCCACGTTCACCGGACGCGCCATTGCAGCGATATCCGGCCCGGCGATCTCTTCCCAATGGGTCAACAGCCGCGACACCGCAAAACCGCGGCTCTCCCCTGCCTTGCGGATCTGCTCGTTAAGGAGTTTGGAGGTTCGTGCGAACCCGCGTGTGGTGCTGCGCCTGAATGCCATGATCTAGCTTTTGCTCGACTGCCTGCCCTATTGTAAAGAGCCGGAATGCAGGCGCCAGCCAAACCTCGAGCCAGGGAATAACGAATGCGTGACTTGAACAGCAATTCCGCCGCGATGAGCGGAGACCTGCTTGCTTGGTATGACGTCCATGCCCGCGGGATGCCCTGGCGGGTGGGCCCCGCCGAACGTACGGCAGGCATCCGCCCCGATCCATACAAGGTTTGGCTCAGCGAAGTGATGCTGCAGCAGACTACGGTGGCCGCAGTGCGGGACTATTTTCTCCGCTTTACCAGCCGTTGGCCGACTGTGTCCGATCTTGCCGCGGCGGCTGACGCCGAAGTCATGGCCGAATGGGCCGGCCTTGGCTATTATGCCCGCGCCCGCAACCTGCTGAAGTGCGCCCGATCGGTCGCAGACGGTTTCGGTGGAGCGTTCCCGGACAATTACGATGACCTGTTAAAGCTGCCTGGTATCGGCCCCTACACGGCCGCCGCCATCGCCTCGATTGCGTTTAGCCGACCAGAGACCGTTCTGGATGGCAATGTGGAGCGGGTGATGGCCCGGCTGCATGACATTCACGAGCCGCTTCCAGGTGTGAAACCGGTGCTGAAAGCGCACGCGGCAGAACTGACCCCGTCCCAGCGCCCCGGTGACTACGCCCAGGCGGTGATGGACCTTGGCGCCACCATCTGCACACCCCGCAACCCTGCCTGCGGCATCTGTCCTTGGCGCGAACACTGTGCTGCGCAGTCTGCGGGCACTGCGGCTGAGCTGCCGAAGAAGACGCCGAAAAAACCAAAACCCACCCGGAGCGGCATCGTTTACCTGGCGAAATCTGCCGACGGCACATGGCTGCTGGAACGGCGGCCAGACAAGGGGCTGCTGGGCGGCATGCTTGGCTGGCCCGGTTCGGAGTGGAGTGACGCCCCGTGTCCGAACCCGCCCTTTGAAGCGGATTGGCAGGAGCAGGATGGTGAAGTGCGCCACACCTTTACTCATTTCCACCTGATGCTGCGGGTGATGACGGCCGAACTGCCAGCAGGTTTCAATCAGAACGCAGCACAGGAACTGATATCACGCCGCGACTTCCGCCCTTCCAGCCTGCCTACGGTAATGCGCAAGGCCTTCGAGCTTTATCAAGGCCGCTGAGGAACCCGGCGACGCGCTTGGGTTTTCAGATGTTAGGGCATAGTGTCGGTGAAAACGCGCTCTGATTGAATTGGAAGACACAGGCATGATCGCCCCCGAAACCCTTTCCCGATGGCAAAGCGCCCTGCCGTTCTGGATGTCTTTTTTGCTGCTGCCGCTGGTTTGGATTGCTGCACTTCAAGGCGGCTGGGCACTTATCCTGCCGCCGCTGGTAACCTGGCATCTGTTTGCAGTGCTGGACGGGGCATTCGGGTTGAACCTGGAAAACGCCGACCCGGAAACGCCGGACAGCGAGTTGAAATGGTACAAGGCACTGACCGCTGCTTGGGTGCCGCTGCAATTCGTCACGCTGTTCTGGCTGATCTGGTATGTCAGCAGCGCGGAGCACCTCAGTGCCTTCGAAAAATTCGCAGCCTTCTTTGGCGTTGGCGTGGTTACAGGAGCTGTTGGCATCAATTACAGCCATGAGCTGATGCATCAGTCCAGCCGGGTTGAGCGCTGGCTCGGCGACATTCTGCTGGCGATGGTGATGTACTCCCATTTCCGGTCCGAACACCTGCTGGTGCATCATCGCTATGTCGGCACCCCGCGCGATCCGGTGACTGCCCGCTATAACGAGGGGTTCCACCGGTTTTACCCGCGTGTTTTGCGGCAGTGCTGGCATTCCGCATTCCGCGCCGAACGGGAGAAGCTGGGGAAGAAGAACCGCCCCTGGACCGACCGCTCGAATCCGTTCTTCCGGTATTGGGCGCTGCAGGCAGCCATGCTGTTGCTGGCGCTGATGCTGGGCGGGCTGACCGGCGTCTTGCTGTTCTTGGTGCAGGCCGGCGTCGCAATCTGGCAGCTGGAGGTGGTCAACTATGTCGAGCATTACGGTCTGACCCGCAAGCATCTTGGTGATGGAAAATACGAACCCGTGCAGCCGCGTCATTCCTGGAATGCTGCGCATAAGGCATCGAACTGGCTTCTGATCAACCTGCAGCGCCATTCGGACCATCATTACAAACCAAACCGCCGCTTTCCGCTGCTGCAGAACTATACTGAAGCTGACGCGCCGCAGCTGCCTTATGGCTACCCGGTGATGACTGTCGCTGCGATGATCCCGCCCTTGTGGCGCCGGGTGATGAACCCGCGGGTGCGGCGCTGGCGGCAGACGTATTACCCCGAGATCACTGATTGGCATGCTTACAACAAAGCGCAGAATCCGATGCCGCGATAGCCTTACGTCCAGGCCAGAACCGTCATCGGCTGATCCAGTCCGCGCACTTCTTGATCCGGGTGCCGGGCGTTGCCGGCCAGCAGATCCAGACCTGCCTGCTCCGTCCTCACTTGCGCCGCCAGCGTTTCGCTGATCACAATCCCGGCCTGCAGCTTGCGGGTCAGGTTCTCCAGCCGGGCGGCGATGTTCACCGTCATACCCAGCACCGCGAACTCCAGCCGGTTGGAGCCAATGTCGCCCAGCAGCGCTTCGCCGCAATGAACGCCGATCCCGGCGCGGATCTCCAGTTTGCCCTCGCGGGCGCGTTCCTTGTTCCATGCCATCAGAGAGACGCGCATCGAATGGGCACAGGCCAGCGCATTGGTGGCATCTTGCCGGCCAGCAACCGGCGTTCCAAAAGTCGCCATCAGCCCGTCGCCCAGGTATTTGTCCAGCGTGCCGTGATGACGGAACACCTCCCGCTCCATCCGGCCGTGGAAGTCCCGCAGGAGGTCAATCACCAGTCGCGGGTCCATCCCTGAAGACAACTTGGTAAAGCCAACAATATCGATGAACAGCACCGCCACATTTTCGCTGCGCACTTGCTTCAGCGGCTCGTCGTTCTTTGACAGCTGCTCCACCACATTAGGCGAGAAATAACGCGACAGATTGGCCCGTTCCCGCTCCAGGCTGGCGTTGCTCCTCAGCAGCGCGTTGAACCGGCGCACCGAAAATCCCAGCGTTACCGCCACCAGCACAAAGACCACGGCCTCCTGCACCCGCAACTGAATCACAAAACTATTAGGGTCAAAAAATTCCGCCAGCTCTGGGTCCAATTCAAGCACTCCGGCCACAGCTTCCGAAAGGCCGGGAACCGGAGTGGCAAACCACCAAGCCAGCGCCAGCGCGCTGAGCCACATTGCCGCCGTCCATGTGCCGATCGCAATTACTGTGCGCCAGGAATAAGCCATCGTGCCAGCCGCAAGGATGATGAAGAAATACTGGAAGTTCTCGAATCGGTACAGCATCGCCGCCGGTATTTCGCGGGTATCAAACGGGTTGGGCACGACCAGCGCAAAGGTCATGATCACAAGATCAAGAAATATAAGGAATAGTTCCAGGCGTGACCGGCCGACTTTGCCAGTGCGGCTAATGAACCAGCCGTTGAGGCACAACAACGCCAGAAGGCCGTGATAGTAGAGAACGTTCCAATGCGGGTTCAAGAAGACTATGAAAACCGCGATCAGGGGCAATGCAATCCACCGGGCTCTTACCGCCAGCTGCAGCCCCCGCCGTTTGTGCGCATCCAGCGCGGCCTCTGCAAACCTGTTTTCCGCGTCAGAAATCTGCTGGTTTTTGCTTGCTGCCGCCTGGGGCGCATGGTGCCCGGGTACGAACGCGGTATCGGTCATTGTTTTCCCTTTCCGCTAGGTGCCGCGGCTATCGAGCTCCAGATAAGTGCTGCGCCTCAAGCAGGGAATAGCGCATCAGGCCGCAATAGCAAAAAACCCCGCCTGAAGCAGGCGGGGCAAGGTGTGCACCCGTGCAACAAGCACAGGCACCTGCAATAGGTTTCACGTTCAGAAAAGCCCTTAGCCTTAGTTCTGCATCTCAGCCCGGATCTGCTGGCGCAGCACGTCGATCGGCACTGTCTTGCCCTCGCGCTTGAAGCACCAGTAGGTCCAGCCGTTGCAGGACGGCGCATTTTCCAGATGCGCGCCCACCTGATGAATCGAACCTTTGATGTTGTCGCCAATCAAAGTGCCATCGGCACGCACCTTGGCCTTGTGGCGGCGGTTCATCGAATACAGCTCCTCGCCCGGGCGCAGCATGCCGCGTTCAACCAGCTGACCGAAGGGAACCCGCGGTGCCGCGCGTTTGCTGGCGGACACTTCCAGTGCTTCGCGGTCGAACTTACGGACGGCCTTGATCCGCTTCTCCGCCACCTTACGGTAAGCTTCCTCGCGCTCGATGCCGATGAATTCGCGTCCCAGCATCTTGGCAACAGCACCGGTGGTCCCGGTCCCGAAAAACGGATCCAGCACAACATCGCCCGGATTGGTCGAGCCGACCAGAATCCGGTGCAGCAGCGATTCCGGCTTTTGCGTCGGATGCGCCTTGTCGCCGTTCTCGTCCTTCAGCCGCTCATGCCCGGTGCAAATCGGCAGCACCCAGTCACTGCGCATCTGAATGCCTTCATTCAGCGATTTCAGGGCTTCGTAGTTGAAGGTGTATTTCGCACCCTCGGACTTGGAGGCCCAGATCATTGTTTCATGCGCATTGGTGAACCGCTTGCCACGGAAGTTCGGCATCGGGTTCGATTTGCGCCAAACAACATCGTTCAGCACCCAATAGCCTGCGTCCTGCAGCGCAGATCCGACACGGAAGATATTGTGATAAGAGCCGATCACCCAGATCGAACCGTTCGGCTTCAGCACCCGGCGCGCCGCCTTCAGCCACTCGCGGGTGAACTGGTCATAGACCGCAAAACTGGAAAACTGGTCCCAGTGGTCATCCACGGCATCGACTTTGGAATTGTCGGGACGGTGCAGCTGGCCTTTCAGCTGCAGGTTATACGGCGGATCCGCAAAGATCAGATCGACCGAATTGGCCGGAAGACTGTTCATCGCCTCGATGCAGTCCCCGCCCATAATCGTGTTTAAAGGGAGCGCTGCCGCGCCCTTTGTCATGGTTTTATTCATTGCTCTGCCTCATAACCGCGGCGCATTTTTGCGCTCATTAGGTTGTCCACAGGATGAGTCATCGCGGATTCGAGGTCAATTTGTTTATTAGAACAACACCCTACGGTTCACTCTTGATACAAGATGTTGTGTACGGGTTTGAATGATCGCCGATGATGTGGGGTCACACCTAGATCAACTAGCGCTTCACGGTGCTGTTTCGAGGGATAGCCTGCATTTTTCTCCCAGCCATATCCCGGAAACTGTTGCGCCAAATCCACCATGACCCTGTCACGCACCTGTTTGGCGATGATTGACGCCGCCGCAATGGAGACCGATTTGGCATCCCCCTTGACCACTGCCTCTGCAGGCAGGCTCAATCCTTTTGGGATCAAGTTGCCGTCAATCAGCAGATAATCAGGCGCCGGATCAAGTGCGGACACCGCGCGCTCCATCGCCAGATGCGAGGCACGTAAAATGTTCAAAGAATCAATCTCCTCAACCGATGCATGCGCAACGGTCACCTGAGCAGCAGTCAGAATTTTTCCTTCCAGCGCTTGGCGTTTTCGCAAACTGAGTTTTTTGGAATCATTGAGTCCCTCGGGAATCGCTGAGATGTCCAGCACCACCGCTGCGGCGGTGACCGGCCCGGCCAGCGGTCCGCGTCCCACCTCGTCCACTCCGGCTATTCTCAGAAACCCTTGGGCAAGAGCGGCATCTTCCAGGCTGTAGTCAGGTTTTGTCATACCAATGAGAAAACCAATTCAGGCACGAATTTCAACCCGCCAAAAAAAGGGGGCCAAAGCCCCCGAGTTAATGCTGCCCGATAGCGGAGTGTCGTTAGCGGTTGACCATCCGGTACCCATGCTGGTTCAGACAGCGGGGTTTGTAACCGGTGTGGTTGCGGTTGCCGTTCCAGAAGGTCACCTTGCAGGCCCGCGGCAGTTTCTGTGTGTACCCGTAATTACGGTCGAGACAGCCTTTGCCGACCAGCGGATAGTTGCGGCTGTAGCGCGGGAAGTACCGGACACACTGCGCTGGCAAGTCATAGCGGTGCAGCCGCGGCGGCAGCGGCTTCACATGCCCGCCATAGCGTTTGTGCGAATTGTGCCTGTGACCGCCATGCCCGTGGCCGCGCGGGGGATTGTAGGTCCGGGTCACTGCGTGGTCGTCGTCTTTCCTCGCATCATTGATTGCAGCGCCAAGGATCCCAAGCAGGGCCATGCCTGCAATGAACTTGGCGACATCCTCGTCTGCGCGGGCAGGCGCTGCCGAGAAGCCGGTAATGGCGATTGAGGCTGCCACAATCAATGCGATGAATTTGCGGTGCGGCTGGGAACCTTTTGTCTGGGCCATGTCGGGACCTTTCTATTGATTGCCGGATGCGCAGCCTGTGCGCTTGGATGTCTCCAACCTGTCCCCAACCCCTTCAGACAGGCAATATCGGCCGCTTGTTATCGAATATCAGCGGTCTCAACCCTTTGCGGTTATTGAATTTCAAGGCCCGCCGCCGCAGGATGCCCGTATGAAACAGTACCTCCTGATCCCCGCACTTGCAGCTGCCCTTCTGGCGCTGTCCCTGCCAGCCCAAGCGGCTGATTGCTATGCCGATTACAAAGCCAAGCAGGACAACCCGCTGCGCCTGCACTACGGTGTGATCCAGCTCTCCGGCGCCTGCAAGAAACAGGCCGCGCGGGACGAGATCCAGGCCCGTATTGCACCCGGCGGCTGGAAGCTTTTGAATGTCCTGTCCGTTTTCGGCCCCGAAGGCCTGCAGCAAAGGAAGGCCAATGCCGGATCCTATTATCTCCGTTTCTGAGGCTCGCGCGGCTGGCAGCAGGGTAATCGCATTCGGCATAGCCGCCATTGTTGCGCTTTTAGTCATTGCCGGCACTGTTCTCTTTCTGACGCTGCCTGATGCCAATGCCTTTAACGCACGGGTTGAGCAGCTGTTTGTCGAAAATGACCTGACAGCCCAGGCCGAGATCAGACTGCTGGAAATCCTGGCCCAGTCCGGCACCGCCTTTGCCGACACCCTGACCAGTTACCGGATGGTGATCTTTGTCTTGCTGCTGTTCGCCACTGCAATGATGGTGGCCGCACTGACGGTGCTTGGCATGCTGGTGATGCTCAACCGCCGCATGGCGCAGATCGAACGCTCCGGCATCCAGGTGAACGAACTTCTGATCAGCCGTGATGAGAACACTGTCTACCTGAACAACATGGGGTTCAAACTGACGCCTGCTGCGATGGAAACTTTGGCGGTTCTGGCAGAGGCCCGGCTCGACGATGACGTTCTATCAGGCGCCGAGATCGAAGCGGTGATTTCAGGCCGCACCTCCGCCGACTGCGAGGAAGCCGCCGGCGCCACCCGGATCAAACGCCTGCGGGACACTCTCGGCAATCAGATGGTGAGCGAACTGCTGGTCAAGAACATTGCTAAGCGCGGCTATGTTCTGGCCATCAGCAGAGACGTGATCCGTATGGTCTGAACAGTATGGCTCCGCTGTGCTCAACATCATGTGTTCGGCTCTGGAATTTCTGTCCCCGAACCCCAGATAGTCCAGAAGCGGCCCACTCCGGCCGGTCCTGATTTTCAGCGCATCTCCGGAGCAAATGACAAGGACCTCAGGGATGGATGCACAGGTACACGCACCGCAGCGAGGCTACGGCATTGTTATCGAGCCGCTTCAAGGCTTGGTCACCGCCCGGCGCAATGGCAGCCTTCTGGCGCAAAGCTCCCGCGCAAAGGTGATGTATGAAACCCGGCTTCCCCCGGCGATCTATTTTCCCTTGGAAGATGTGGCGACTCCGCTATCGCCCAAAACCCCCCTGCAGACCTTCTGCCCCTTTAAGGGCACTGCCAGCTACCGCGACTTGATGTTGACTGGCAGCGGCGTAGAGAACGGTGTCTGGTCTTATGAGGAGGCGATGCCGGAGGCAGCAGCCATCTCAGGCTATATCGGATTTATGCCTGGCGCTGAAGCCGAATTCGACCTGGGCAGCAACAGCGTCGAGATGCCGGACTACGGCAATATATCCGGCCCGGTGATCGACTGGCTGCTGCGGGACGCCGCCCTGATTCCGACCCCCGATGACCTTACAGCCGCCCTCGCAGAAAAATTCGTGGAGCAAGGCATCTGCTTGTCCCGCCTATCCGTCATGGCATGGTCGCTGCACCCGATGATCGCAGGCAAGAATTACATTTGGCAGAAGAATACCGGCCAGGTCACCACCTACGCTCCATCTTACGAAATCCACGACCACCCAGCCTATCAGAACAGCCCGTTGCGCCACGTCTCCAATGGCTTGGGCGGTGTGCGGCACCGGCTCGGCTGCTGCCGGTCCACGGATGCATTCCCCATTCTTGAGGACCTGCGCAAAGAAGGCGCCACTGATTATGTCGCGATGCCGCTGCGGTTTTCCGACGGGCGCATCAATGTACTAACCCTCACCAGCGACCACCCGAACGGTTTCTCCACCGCCAATCTCGGGCTGATCTTCGAATGCTCGGATGTGATCGCCCGTTACTATGAAATCTTCATGCAGCGCGAAAACGCACAGTCGCTGCTGGAAACCTATGTCGGCAAGCGTACCGGTGCCCGGGTGCTGGGTGGCGAAATCCGGCGCGGCGACGGAGACGAAATCGACGCCGCCATTATGTTCTGCGATCTGCGCGGCTCTACCCGGCTGGAAGAGCAGCTGGGCCGCCAGGATTATATCGCGCTCCTGAATCAGTTTTTCGAAACCGCTTCGACCATCGTGCATGATCACGGCGGCGAAGTGCTGAAATTCATCGGCGACGCTGTGCTAGCGGTTTTCCCGGCTGGCAGCGATCCTGAAAAGGCCCGCACCCAGGCCCTGAACAGCGCCCGCACCATCGTGGCCCGGCTGGAAGAAATCGCCAAAGAGGAGAACGGCCACCACTGCGAAGCCGCCATCGGCATCGCCTATGGGCGCGTGACCTACGGCAACGTCGGCTCCCGCGAGCGGCTGGATTTCACGGTGATCGGCCAGGCCGCCAATATCGCCGCCCGGCTGGGCGACTACGGCAAGACAGTCAATTATCCGGTCGTCGTCAGCCGCGACATCTTGAGCGATCCGTCGCAAGGTGTTTCGCTGGGTGCGGTCACCCTGCACAACGTGTCCCAGCCGGTGACCTGTTTTGCTATCCGGGTCAAAACCGAACCGCAAGCCGCAGCCGAGTAACCTTGCCACGGGTTCATCCCCGGATCGAGAGCAGCGCCAGCCGCCGCGCTTTGCGAGGTTTATCCTAGAGGCCGGGATGCAGATTCTCGATGCACACAGGCTTTCGGGGAAAACCTGCCCCTGAATGCCTACACAGCACTGCCCGCAGGGCAGTGCCATGCCCAAGGCTGATTTGCCTGCATCTATGATGCAGGCAACAGGCGCGGGAGGCTGCTGGATCAGCCGGTCGCCGATGACCGCTGTACGTCATCCCCCATTGAGATCAGCAGCGGAGCCTCCGCCTGCCGCACTTTAAAGTCCGCCTTTCCGGCCACCCCTTTCCAATTAATTTGCGCCAGGGATTGGGCCACGGCGCCGCCTAGGGTGGTTCCGGGGCCGGTCACGATGAACAGGTCCGGCGCAAACTCACAAGCTGCATTCTGCACCGCACGGGTGAAGTCATAGGTCTCCACCACCTGAGGCCCCAGCGTGTAATCCCACAGCGCCTGATTGTCCGTGGCACCCGGCCACCAAATCTGCCCGCGGCCGTCGATCAGCGGCACATCCGGCTGCGTGAACATCTCGGCACTCAGCCGGCTGCGCCCCTCAGCCGCCACCGGCGCTTGCATGGCAGTATGGAATGCGGCGTGGTTGGCCAGCCGCATGGGAAAGCGGTCGTCCAGCACCGGCACCGCGGCCTCGAAGGCTGTCAATCCGGCCTCGTTTCCGGCCAGCACCAGCATTCCGCCCAAATCAATCGACAGCGCCAAGTCATGGCCATCGCGTGCATTGAGCTCCGCCGCCAAGGTCAGCAGCTCCGTCCTGCGGCGCGGGTTATCCTGCCAATCTGGACCGGAAAAGGGATAGACCAGCTGGCCGCCGATCAGCTGCTGCTGCATCAGCGTGCCCATGGTGTTCACCACCTTGAACCCATCCGCCGCGCTGAGCGCCCCGGCCGCCGCCAGCGCGGTGTACCAGCCCATGGAATTGCCGGTAACCGCGACAATTTCTATGTCCTTGGCCAGCGACTGCGCGTCCGCCAGCGTTGAGGCATAAATCAATGGCGACGCAATATCACCGCGTGAGTACTTCGACACCGAGAACCGCGTGGCACCATCCAGCGCTGTGAGCTCTTCCTGCCCGGCAGCAAGGCGCTGCGCGTCAAAACCGGCAAGCAGAGCAGCCTTGTCCGCGTGATGACGGTGCAAATAGCCCAGTTCCGCCTTGTTATAGGTGCCCCGCCCCGGGCAGATAAGAACGGCCGTCCGGGTCATGACTTTGCTCCTGCCAGCTTCAACGCGGCCTCGACAATACTGTCCTTCGACGGCAGCGTCGCGCCATAGGCAGGCCCCGTTGCAATAAAGCAATCTCTGGCTGTAACCCGCGCCGTTGGAGCATCGCCTTGTTCCGCAAACAGCGCCATCAGCGCCTCCGACTGGCTGCCGGTGATCCGGCATTCGTCGACAATCAGCACATGCCTGCAGCCTTTCACCGCGTCCAGCAGCGCCGCCTCGGGCAAGGGTGCCAACCAGCGCAAATCCACAATCCGCGCGTTCACACCCCGGACCGCCAGCTCCGCCTGCGCCTGGGTCGAGAGATACCGTCCATTGCCATAGGTCACGATGGCCAGATCGGTGCCTTCCCCATGCACACCCGCTTCGCCCAAAGCGATCCGCCGGTCCGGTGAAGGGTAGATCCGCATCCAGCCGCCATCCTTCGCCGCATACAGATCCCGCATCGGATACAGTGCGATCGGCTCGACAAAGACCACCACCCGCTGCTCCTCACGCGCCAGCCGCACCGCCTCACGCATCATCATTGCAGCCTCGGCCCCGTCTGACGGGCAGGCAATCACAATTCCGGGAATATCCCGCAGCACCGCCAGCGAGTTGTCATTGTGGAAGTGCCCGCCAAAGCCTTTCTGGTAGCCGAGGCCCGCAATCCTCAGAACCATCGGGTTGGTAAACTGCCCGTTGGAGAAAAACGGCAGCGTCGCTGCCTCGCCGCGCAACTGGTCCTCGGCATTGTGCAGATAGGCCAGGAATTGGATCTCCGGGATAGGCACAAACCCATTGTGGCCCATACCAATTGCCAGCCCCAGGATCGACTGCTCATCCAGCAGCGTGTCGATCACCCGGTCCGGTCCGAACCGCTGCTGCAATTTCTGAGAGACACCATAGACGCCGCCCTTGCGGCCTACATCCTCCCCCATCATAACGATCTCGCCATGTTCCAGCATCAAATCGGTCAACGCCCAGTTGATCAGCCGCGACATCGGCTGCGGCTCCTCCATCGCCCGCATGTCACTGCCGAACGCCGCCGCCCGCTCCTCTAAGCGCGGGCCATTGGTGGGCGAGCAGTCCCGCTTTGGGGGGACCAGACTGACAGCCACATCTTCTGCCGTTTTCAGATGCGGCCGTGTTGCCGCCTCGGCCCGGATCCGCTCCACCCGCGCGCAAGTATCCGTGTAGACCTTCAGCGCCTCCATGGGAGACAGCGCCCCGGCTTCATTCAGCAGCCGCACCGAATGCAGCAGAGGATCATTGGCTTCATCCGCCTCAACCTCGGCCTTGCTGAGATAGGTGGTCGGGACATCCGCCCCGGCATGGCCGTACAGCCTTACAGTACGCAAATGCAGGAATGCCGGCTTCTTGCGGGTCCGCACATACTCCGCTGCCTCTCGCGCCACCGCAAAGGCGTTATAGATATCCAGCCCGTCAGCCTTGAAATACTTGATGCCCGGCCGCTGCGCCATTGAGGCTTCGATCCACCCATTCGGCGTTTTCACAGAAATGCCGATACCGTTGTCCTCGCAAACAAACAGCAACGGCAGCGGCGTCGACTGCACCGAGGTCCAGCCCGCGGTGTTGATAGCTCCCTGCGCGGTCGAATGGTTGGCCGAAGCGTCTCCGAACGAGCACATGACAATGGCGTCTTCCGGCATCACCTGATGCTCCGGCTGGTGCCGTTTGGCCGCGCCGATGGAATAAGCCGCGCCAACCGCCTTTGGCAGATGCGAGGCAATGGTAGAAGTCTGCGGCGGAATCATCAGCGCCCTGGAACCCAAAACCTTGTGCCGTCCGCCTGAGGTCGGGTCTTCGCTGGAACAGGCAAAGGATAGCAGCATATCCCAGGCAATCCGCTGCCCCGGAACCTGTTCCGCCCGGGCAATCTGGAACGCCGCATCACGGTAGTGCAGGAATGCCATGTCGGTCGGACGCAGCGCCCGCGCCGCCGCTGCCATCCCCTCATGCCCCGAGGAACCGATTGTATAGAACCCCTCTCCCGCTTTTTGCATTGCCCGGCTGGTCAGGTCCAGCGCCCGGCTCAGCACCTGTGCATGGAAGATGCCGACGGCTTCTGACGCGGCAAGCGGCCCCGAAGGCGCCGCACCTGCAGGGAAGTCCGCGGCATTTACCCGGTCCAGGAAATTCTTATGCACGATCTGGGCGCGGTCCATGCGGCCTCCTTGGCGTAAACTCTGGGTGCATTTATCCGCGAGCGCGTCCCCAAGGCCAATGAGATTGCCTACTTGTATCATTCCAAATTGGAATGATACGCCGCCAAATCAGTCCGTTTCCTCACATCAGCTTAAGCCATTTCGATGCCAATGAGACCGTCGGGATTGATAGAATAAAAGTTTATGAAGTTTATCGATAACTTATTATTATTCTAGCAAGGGACTATCAGGTTGAGACTAGCCGCGTACCTTAGTCATTCTCGGTACTACATCTATGTTTCAGAGCAGGCAGCCGCTCCTGGCGGCACTCGTGCCAATGTCAGTATTCTTCGGCAGCATCGCCCATCAGGACAAGCTGTCCACCGCGGTCTTGAACTGCCTGATCGACTATAAACCTGGTAGCCTGATCGGATCCCTCCTGGATAAAAGCCACAGCAACCCACCAGTATGGCGTGATCAACATCAGCGCGCCAGCATACCACGCTTGCACGCTGATTTCGGCCATTAGATCGAAGTCCGGGATTATATCGCAAATGATAGGATAGGCACGTGTCCTGCCCTGACTGAGCTTCCCCCTTGTGTCCGCCCCTGGTGGCCAAAATCGGTGGGCATGGTAATGAAGGCTCCGGTTCCGCTGCTTGATCAGCGAATTCGCACTGGCGCGCCCAAGACAACAACCGGCGGCCTCAGATGTCTCAAACCGCTACCAGGAACTTTCGGCGGTCTTAGGGGTTTTCCTAGCAGCAACTCGCAATCGAAAGGACACGGTATGCAATACTGGGCCCTCTTTTTCTTGGCCGTTGCCATAATTGCCGGCATTTTCGGATATGGCGGCATCGCTTCGGCCTCCGCTGGGATAGCGAAGATCCTGTTCATTATTTTCCTCGGCTTGTTTGCTCTAGCAGTGATAGTGCGCGTTCTTCGCGGTGCCTCCCGCTAACCCTTGCGATTCCTGAAATCAGCGCGGCTTCCGGCCCAGTCCGGAGCCTGGCCCGGATATTGCATTCCATATCCTTGCGGACACTGGTTAGACTTTCAGCGTTTCGGTCGAGGAAAAGAACATCGCTTGGCTCACTGCTGAACGAACCTGATCTTCGGTATATGGCTTTGAGATAAGGAAGGCCGGTTCCGGCCCTTCGCCGGTTAACAGGCGCTCGGGGTAGGCCGTGATGAAGATTACCGGGCGATCACCGTGATTGGCCAGGATATTGTTGACGGCGTCGATGCCGCTGGAGTTATCTGCCAGCTGAATGTCCGACAGAATCAGATCGGCCTGAGCCTCGGCTGCCAGCTCCAGAGCGCGGGATTCGGTTCGGGCAATGCCAGTCACACTGTGGCCCATTCCAGACACGATAGCCTCGAGATCCATTGAGATGATCGCTTCGTCCTCGATGATCATGATCCGGCCTGCGGTGGCGCGCGACATTTCCTCGTAAGCGATCGAGATCAACTCGGAGGCTTCGCTTTGGCTTATCCCCATGATGGTGCCGGTATCCGCTGCACTGAACTCTTCAATTGTGTGCAGCAAAAGCGCTTCACGGGTGTTCGGCGTAAGCCGCCGCAAGTGCTTCTGTGCCTTCGCCGCCAGGCTGGTTCCGTCTTCATCTTCTCCGGCAGGTGCGCCCGAAGAGGACCAGATCGCATGAAATACGCGGAAAAGTGCGACTTTGGGGGAAAGCCCGCTGTCATAGTCACTTTCGCCGGACAGGATGGCTTCCAGCGAAGCCAGCGCAAATTTGTCGCCGCTGCTCTGGCTGCCAGTCAGTGCCCGGGCGTAGCGGCGCAGGTAGGGCAGGGTTGCGCCAATCTGGCTGGCGATCAAGTCTCCCGATTGAGCGGTCATTTTGCGTCGTCCCCTTTTTTGCAATACATATGGAACTATACGCGCTCAAATGCGTTTGGTTCCAGAAACTGCGCAAAAAACCGATGGATTGCATGACACAGCGACGACGCGCCCGGCCGCGCAATGAACAGGCCGACCGCGAAATAGACGAAAATCTAAAGCGGGCCTTCGATCAGATCGCGAGCGAGCCTGTGCCCGACCGTTTTACCGATCTGCTGAAGCGGCTGAAGGAAAAGGAGGCGGATAAAACCCGCGTCCCGGACCAGCCGGAGGAGAACCGCTCCGATGGCTGACACCGCGCGAGATCCAAGAGAAGACCTGGTCAATCACCTGGGCGCCCTGCGCGCCTTTGCCCTCAGCCTTGCCCGCAACGGCGCCACTGCCGATGATCTGGTTCAGGATACGCTGGTCAAGGCCTGGACCAATATCGACAAGTTCAATCCTGGATCGAACATGCGGGCCTGGCTGTTCACAATTTTGCGCAATACCTATTACTCCTTGCGCCGCAAGCGCAAGCGCGAGGTGGAGGATTCGGATGGCGCGCTGTCCGGCACCCTGGCACAAAAACCCGATCACGACGGGCGTCTGCACATGCGCGATTTCAACTCGGCCTTTGCGCAATTGAATGACGAGCAGCGTGAAGCCCTGGTGCTGGTTGGCGCGGGCGGATTCTCCTACGATGAGGCAGCGGAGATGTGCGGCGTGAAAACCGGCACCATCAAGAGCCGGGTGAACCGCGCCCGTGCCCGACTGGCTGAGCTGATGGAACTGGATGACAACAGCAAAATGGAACTGACTGATACGGTCACGGCTGGGATCGTTGCTCAGCAAAGCGCCGCATGATCAAAGTTCCGCAGCTGCAAGCCGGCAGCTTGCTGGTACGTCTGGCTGCGCTGATGACATTTGCGCTGCTACCGCTGGGCCTGATCGCTCTGTATCAAACCAACGCTGTAGTTGCGGAAGCCAACCGGCTGTCGCATGCATCATTGCTGGCCCATACACAACAGGCCGCTGCCAGGGAGCGGGAACTGTTGCAGCGGGCCGGCGGCGCCACCGAAGGGCTGGCCGCCGCGATCCTGCCGGTATTCGCCAGTGGCGGACGTTGTGCAGACCTCATGAAAGCCTTTACGCGGGGGCAAAATCCATTCATTTTTGCAGCCTTCATCACGCCCGTCGGCAAGATGGAATGCACCTCGGACGGTAGTATCGGGGATGTCTCCGAAAAGTGGCTGTTTCTAAAGGCCCAGCAAGCCTCCCGCCTTTCATTTGCAGCCGGCCAGGGCATATTGGGCAAAGACGGGCCTCAACTGGTGGCAACCAGCCCGGTGCAGCGCGACGGCATCCTGCTTGGTTATGTCTCCATCGCGGTCCCCCACCAATTGACCAAGTCACTGGCGGGCACAAAATGGGCCGAGCAGGGCATCCGGTTTGTCACCCTGGACGCGCAAGGGGAGATTCTCTCCGCCAGCGTACCGCAGGAGCAGGCCACACAGTCACTTCCGGTTTCAGTACCTCGCCGCGAACTGCTGCTCCGCGCCGGCGGCACATTTTTTGAAGATGCGCGGTCCGGACAGGAGCGTTTCTTTGCGGTCAGTGAAATTCTCCCTGGCCAGGTTGCCGTCGTCGGCAGTTGGCCGGTGGAAAAAGCCATGTCGGTGAGTGCAAGCCCGACCTCATGGATGACGCTGGCATTTCCGGTGCTGATGTGGCTTGCCGGGATTTCCGTTGCTGTTCTCGGTTTGCAGCAGATGGTGATCCGCCACTTGAACGCATTGCGCCGGGCCATGCGGCGGTATGCGCTGGGAGAGCGGGATAACCCGAACCTCAATCTGAAAAGCCCCCCGCGCGAGTTCGATGAGGCCCGGTTGTCCTTTAACCGCATGGTGGCAATCCTCAGCGAAGCAGAGAGACGGCGCGAGCTTGACCTTGATGAAAAGACTATGCTGCTGCGCGAAGTTCATCACCGGGTGAAAAACAACCTCCAGCTTGTGGCGTCCATCATGAACATGCAGGGACGGAACGCGCAGACTCCCGAAGCCCGGCGTATGCTGTCACAGCTGCAGCGGCGGGTGCGCGGTCTGGCCACCATCCACCGCAGCCTGAACACCAATCCAGACGTTTCCACAGTGGACAGCCGCGAACTGATCGACGAGCTGATCGCGGAGATCGGCTCGATGAACGCCGGTAGCGGACAGGATGTGGTGATCGAAACGGATCTTGCTCAGGTGCCGCTCAGCCAGGATCAGGGAGTAACCCTGTCAATGCTGGTATCAGAGGCGATGACCAATGCGGTGAAATATATCGGTGTGCCTGAAGGGGGGCGGCCGGAAATCAAAGTCAGCCTGCGCGAAACAGCCAAGAACTGGCTGGAGCTGGAATTGACCAACACCAAAGGGCAGCCCCTGCTGGATCCGGAGGAGGACGTCGGCGGATCTGGAATCGGAGCACGGCTGATGACGGCTTTTGCGACGCAGCTCGGCGGCAAAGGCGTCACTCAGGAAACAGAAGACACGTATACGTACCGGCTTGGCTTCCCCGCCGTTGCCGGGGCCGCACCTCCAGAAGCCGACTCGCAGGAACAGAAACAAGATGCAACAGAGCCTGCCGCCTGAAGAAAACCGCTGCGGGGAATTCGCAGTGCTGATCACAGCCGAGCAAGCCTGGCCTGCCTTTGAACGCGCGGTCCTGGATGCCCGTCGCGAGATCATTGCCAGCTTCCGTCTGTTCGATTTCGCCACCCTCCTGCTGAGTCCCGAGGCGCAGAAAACCGGCGGAACCTGGGCCGATCTGATTACCGATGCGCTGCGTCGCGGGGTGCGGGTCCGGCTGGTTGTAAGCGACTTTGATCCGGTCATGGCAGCGCCCCTGCATGCCGCCGCACAAAAGACCCTTGAGCAGGCGCAAGAGATCGCGGCACAGCTCGGCCCGGAACAGGTTGCGCTGTTGTCAGTCTCCGCCGCGTTGCATCCAGCACGGGCGGGGCTATTGCCGCGGCTTGCCTTTTCACCCTTTGTTTTGCGCAAGCTGCGCAAACTGCCCAAGCGATTGCGGCCCGCCGCGGCCAGCCGTCAACGGCTGCCGCAGCTCTGTCCGGTTTCGCAACATCAAAAAATTGCGGTGATCGACCGCGAGGTTCTATATATCGGCGGCCTGGATCTGAACCGGCGCCGCTTTGACACCCAGGCCCATGACCAGCCAGCGCATGAGACCTGGGCTGATGTCCAATTGATGCTGCGCGGGCCCGAAGCCGAGGAGGCTGCAAGCCATCTGGAGCGGTTCCAGGACGAAACCGCACTGCGCAGGCGGCCGCCCCAAGGCAAGCATATCCGCCGCACCCTGTCTGTACCGCGCCGCGGTGGTTTTTGGGCATTGTCGCCGCGCACTGTCCTGAAGGAAATCGAAGAAGACCACCTTGAAGCCTTTGGACAGGCAAGGCACCTGATTTACTTGGAAACCCAGTACTTTCGTTCCAGCCCCATAGCCCGCGGGCTGGCCGATGCCGCCCGGAGCAACCCGGATTTATCACTGATCCTGATCCTTCCGGCCCTGCCTGAAGAGGTCGCCTTTGATGAAAACTGCGGACTGGATGCGCGCTACGGCATGGCATTGCAGGCTGAAGCGCTGCAGGAGGTAAGCGCTGCCTTCGGGGGCCGCGCCTGTATTGCCAGCCCGGTGCAGCGGCGCATGGCAGCTCGTGTATCGCCCTCTGTTCTGGCGGGATCTCCGATGATCTATCTGCACAGCAAGGTTCTGCTTGCCGACCAAAATTTTGCCATGGTGGGCTCGGCCAATCTGAACGGGCGCTCGATGCGATGGGATACTGAGGCCGCCCTGCGGATCAAGCAGCAAGACAGGATCGGGCAGCTGTGGCATGCGCTGGCGCGGCATTGGTGGCAGGAAGACCTTCCGGCCGAAGCACTGGACCCGGTCTGTGCAGCCGCCTGGTGGCAGCAGGAGATCCGCCGTAACAAGATCCGCCGCCCGGAAGCGCGCCGCGGGCTTCTGGTACCGCATGACCCGGACAGGATGGCAGAGCTTCAGCAGCCTTTGCCTGGCGCGACCGAAGACATCGTCTGAGCCGTCGGCAGCGCGCTTTGCCTGGCGTGTCAGCGCAGTCTGCGCAAAAAGCCCGGCGCTGTTAAAACGCCGGGCCTATGTGAAACTGGAACGCAGCAACGCGTTACTGAGCTTCCTGGGACTCTTCAGTGATTTCATTCCCAAGATTGGACACGTCCCTGCCAAAGCCTTCGGTTGTTTCACAAGCTGCCAGGCCGGCCAGTGCAAAAAGTGCGAGAAAGATACGCATTATAGCCTCCTTATTTCAGTTTCGACGCAATGTTGCCTGCAAAGGCATCGATTATGGCGGTGTAGAACACTTCGCTGTCAACAGCGATGGCGGCAGGGTCAGTGCCGTCGGGGTAATAGGCATTCAGCTGGTCCGCAGAGACAGTCAGGTCATAGCGCATATCCTTGGACGCATCGGGCATATCGATGTCCACATCGCCTTTCAGCATCCATTCTCCTACGCCCAGCGCCTGTTCGAAATTGCTGGCCAGCATAACAGAATCAATCTCGACATGGATCTCTGCCGCCTCTCCCGTGTCCTCACCCGCGATCCGGCCGACAAGGCGCTTGGCCAGAGCAGTTTCCAAATCGGTTTCAAGGCTGGTCCAAATTGCAGCGGCCGGGTAATTCTCGATCGCGCTCAGATCTGCCGTCACGTCGATTTCGGAGACTTTGGAGCCAGCAACAGCGGCCGTCGCAATCGCCGAAACCAGAGCGGTG
This sequence comes from Leisingera sp. SA215, assembly GCF_055902035.1. NCBI lineage: Bacteria > Pseudomonadati > Pseudomonadota > Alphaproteobacteria > Rhodobacterales > Roseobacteraceae > Leisingera > Leisingera sp. SA215. Next base: position 210,233 of record NZ_JBVVXU010000007.1, read on the forward strand.
GTGCGGATCAGATGAGTCATGTTTGAATGCTCCTTCAATTTCTGTCCCTTTAGGGGATGCAGCATAGAAACGCGCGGGTTTCTCAAAAGGTTCCTGAATTTTTGGAGATACCTGCAGCTGATCAGTTACCCATTTGTTTTCTTCCTCAGAACATCAAGCGGTGCGTGTTTGCCCGCACTAGGGTACAGACACGCGCTTCCACACGCGTCGCGCAACAGCGCATACAAAATCCGGGCACGGTATCCTCTGGGCAATAGGCTCGGACACAGGCGAGGCATTGGATCTAAACTTGCAGATTGAAATCCGCGGAGATTGAAGCGGGTGCCCATCCCACATCGGTTATGAGGGCCCCGGCAGGAACCATTCCCATCTTCACGCGTTGGCTTCCGGTGAGCGTTGAGCAGAGGGAAGAATGGCAAAGCTAGAACACAACCATCAAGCGCCCCTAACGGCGGATCGAATCGACCGCAACTTGAAGAAAGCCTTTCACGAGCTGGCAACGGAACCGCTGCCGGACCGGTTCTCCGATCTGCTTGATCAGTTACGTAAGGCTGACCTTCAAAAGAAGGACATGCGATGACCGCTGATCCACGCGAAGAGTTGACCGAGCATCTTGGTGCGCTGCGCGCCTTTGCGCTCAGTCTTACCCGGAATTCCGCAGCCGCGGATGACTTGGTGCAGGATACGCTGATCAAGGCCTGGACCAATATCGAAAAGTTCAAACCAGGCTCTAACATGCGGGCTTGGCTCTTTACCATTCTGCGCAACACTTTCTATTCTCTGCGCCGCAAGCGCAAGCGTGAGGTCGAAGATGCTGACGGTTCACTGGCTTTGGCACTGGCCTCCAAACCCGATCACGACGGCCGGCTGAACATGCGCGATTTTATGCAAGCCTTCGACCAACTGCCGGACAGCCAGCGAGAGGCGTTGACCTTAGTGGGTGCGGGGGGGTTTTCGTATGAAGAAGCCGCCGAAACTTGCGGTGTCGCAGTCGGCACGATCAAAAGCCGCGTGGGACGCGCCCGCGCTTCGCTGGTGAATCTTTTGCACCTGAAAGATGGCGAAACGCTGGAGCTGACTGACAGTGTAACGGCGGGAATTCTATCCAAACATCCCGCGGCCTGAGTGTCCGGCCCGGGTCTTAGAAAGGTGCTGCCCATTGCCGGAAGCCCGATGTTGTTCTGGGCCGTTTCCTTGCCCGCGGCAGGGCCGTGTGACAAAATCTGCGCGGGCGAATTCGGCAGGTGCTTGCACCGCGGTAGCGGTACCGCGGTGCCAACGATGACAACATTGTAACGGCCGATGCGAACGTGCCTTTGCTGTCGCCCATTCGGTGCTGTTGAGGAGCATTTGTTAGACGATGTGCTGGCCCCTTGCGGGCAGTTCTCTGCAAATGCTAATCGGTCTGGGCTAGGCCTCGTTTCTTCCAAATGACGAAGTTATTGACCAGGTCCTAAAAAGAGCTGCCGCCCCGACATGAGGCAGACAAATCAGGCACGAGCAGAAGATCAACCCGTCCGCCGATCAGCCCGTGCGGGTCTTGCTTCGCCACGCGAAAGCTCCGCTCTTCGCACTTAGTGCAGATAAAACGCCAACCCTAGGAACAGTGCTGGAACCATTCTTCTGCTCAACCGTTGACTTGCCAGATGGCGCTCACCGCAGCGCGCAAACAATGAAGGAAAAGAGCCATGCTTGGTTGGGCAATCACGTTTCTTATCGTGGCACTCGTCGCCGCAGTTCTTGGATTCAGCGGCATCGCAGGCGCTTCCGCTGGGATCGCACAGATCCTCTTTGTGATTTTCCTCGCGCTTTTCGTTCTCTCGATCGTTGTCCGCCTCTTTAAAGGCTGACCCGCCCCGCCAGCTGCGCTCAGCAGAATGGCCGCTAACACAAGGAGACAGACACATGACCAAAACAGCCGAAACTCAGCAGCAAACCAAAGGCAGCACCGGCTCCGCCGCTGGCAACGCGTCCGGCAACCTTACCGGGCGCGTCAAGGAGCAGGCCGCGCAAACGGTTCAGCAGGCGCAGGAGCAAATCGACGCCGGCTTGCAGTACAGTTCCGGTGAAATGCAGCGCTTTGCAAAAGAGGGTCAGGAATTTGTGAAAAAAAATCCGGGCCTTGCCGTTGCCGGGGCCTTAGGGGCTGGCGTCCTGCTCGGCTTGGCAATGCGCAGTCGTTTCTGACCTGTATCCCCTACATCGCAACCAACCAAAGCCGCGCCGTTTAGTGCGGCTTTGACATATTCGGGAAACGGCTCACACCATTTAAAGCGGTTACGATAAATGCAATTTTTGCCGAACCGGGAACAATTTTCCTAGGACCGCGTTCCTCTTTCAGAGCAACAGACTGAAGGGAGCGAATTATGGAATATGGAATTATTGGCCTGCTTGTCCTGGCTGCAGATATCTATGCAATCATTCAAATCCTGTCCTCGGGTGCCTCCACCGCTGCCAAGATCGTGTGGACATTGGTCATTCTCATCCTGCCAGTGCTGGGCTTCATCATCTGGCTGATCGCAGGTCCTAAATCCTCTGCTGCAAGCATTTGACAGGGCTGCAGCCAACATGTCGCGGCCTGGCGTTCGGACGCCGGGCCATTTTCTTTCGATGCGGGGAACAAACAACGCGAGCGCGCGTTTCCCCATTGAACACTGATAGCAAGGAGGCAGATGATATGACCGTTCCGTCTGATTTGGAAACGCAGGCCCGTGCCCAAGCTGCCGACCTGAGCCGCAAGGCCAAAGCCGCAGTTACGGACAAAGTCCGCGGCACCGCTGATGCAGCGCAGTTGCAGGCCGCCCGCGAAGTGCAGGCAACCGCCGATGCTGTTGGCGCCGCGGCAGATGCATTTGAACCAGGCACCATGCAAGCGCAGGCCGCACAAGTCGTTGCGGGCCACCTTGAGGACGCCGCCCACCGGGTTCGAGCCTTGGATGTCGAGCAAACTGTACGGGATGTCAGCGCCTTTGCGCGCCGCAACCCGCTACTGTTTCTCGGCGGTGCTGCATTGGCCGGATTTGCCGCTACCCGCTTCCTCAAAGCAAGCGAACAGGACAGCCTTGGTACCGACCGCACACATATGACCCGGGAGGTCGGCCATGGCACGTCATGACCTCCGCCAAGTGCCGGAATTGTTCTCGGAGGCTCTCCGGCATTTCGCAGCGTTGCTGCACAGTGAAGCAGCGCTTGCCAAGAGCGAGCTTAAGGAGAACGCCGCCCGCGCCGGAACCGGAATAGCCTGTTTCGCCATCGCCGCGCTAATAGCGCTGACAGGGTTGCATGTTCTGGCGGCGGCGCTGGTCGCCTTGATCGCATCCTCGGGCCTGTCGGCCGGGTGGGCCGCGCTGATCGTCGGCGGCGGGCTGATGGCAGTTGCACTGGGCCTGTTACTGGCCGGCAAATCGCGGCTTAGCAGCGAGGCGCTGTTGCCAAACCGCACCATCCTCAGTGTCAAGCAGGATGCCGCAAGCATCATGGAGGCCGCAAATGCCCGCTACTGAAGATATTGAACAACGCGTGGACGCAAACCGCCGCCGGCTGGCAGAAACCTTGTCCGGCCTGTCCGGCGCCGTTGCCCCGCACTCGGTGGCAGAACAGCTCTCGGCGGCGGCAAATGGCTATGGCGGCGAACTCGGGCGCCAAGCCATAAGCGCAGCTAAGCGTAATCCCGCTGCCCTTGTACTTGCCGGGGCCGGGCTGGCCCTTCTGTTCACCGGCAACGGCAGCAGCCGTTCGCGCACTGCCCCTCCGCCCCCCGCTGCCGTTCCCCCCGAGGCCGCCTTTGCCGGTTTCGACGCGCGTGTCGCCGCAGCAGATGCCGCCATGAAAAAGGAGATGACCGGTATGAGTGAAGAAAACCTCCGCGCTGGGAAGATGCGCGAGACATTGAATGCAGGCCTGGACGTCCTGCCTGCCGCGGCCCGCAAGCGGGTGCTGAAGGCGCGCTCTGCTGCCCTGCAGGCGCAGGAGAAGGTCGAGTCCCATGCCGCCAATGCTGCGGCACGCTCGCGGACGTTTTACGATCAGAACCCACTCGCCGCCGGGGCTATAGCGCTGGGTCTGGGCGCGCTGATAGGGGCATTGCTGCCCTCCACCCGCCAGGAAGACGAGTTGCTTGGCGCACGCCGTGATGCGCTGGCCGTCAAAGCCGAGGCCGCCTTGCGGGAGGAAATGGACAAATTGCACCGCACTGCCAGCGCCAGTCTTGATCCGCGACCATCCCGCCCGGCACCGCACACAGCCGCTGGCTAACGGGAATGCCAAGGATCCTGAAAACCACGCTCAGCGGCCGAGGGGTGCGGGTGATGCTGATGATCCTAACGGTCATCAGCATCACAGCTGCATTGCAGCATGCCCAGCAGGTTCTGGCACCGATGAGTTTTGCACTGGTGCTAGGCATTGTTGTCTCACCGCTTGCAGACAAACTAGCTCGCTTTGGTGTGCCACGGCTGGCGGTTGCCCTGTCCCTTCTTCTGGCCTGCACTCTATTTGTAGCCACTGCAATACTGCTTATCGAACCCGTTGTGAACGCCCTGATCGAGGAGCTTCCGCGCATCAGGTCCGTCGTATCTTCTCTAGTCGATCAAGCTTCTTCTTTGCTGCGCGGGATCGAGACGATCAGCGAGGAAATTGAAAACACTGTCGGCGCTGACACAGTCGAACCCCAGACTGCCATCCCCTCGGTGGGAAACGCCCTATGGCTTGCGCCCAGCTTTCTCTCTCAGGTCTTCATCTTCGTAGGCACATTGTTTTTCTTCACACTGACCCGGGACGACCTTTATCGCCTAACCGGTGCACTGTATGGCCGCCTCAAGCATGCCGATAAGATTGTCGCCCGCTATTTTGCGGCCATAACCGTAGTGAATGCCGGACTTGGAGTGGTGACGGCTGCGGTTCTTATGGCCGCAGGGGTGGAGTACGCTGTGCTGTGGGGGCTTGCGGCGTCCTTGCTGAACTATGTTCTGTACCTCGGCCCGCTGTTGATAATGATCGGACTGGCGATTGCCGGAGCACTGCAGTTTCACGGCCTGTATGCGGTTCTGCCGCCGATATTGTTCCTGTTCATTAACCTGACTGAGGCTAATATTGTTACTCCGCTGATGGTTGGCAACCGCATGGCATTGAATCCGCTGCTGGTCTTCCTTGCCATCATCTTCGGGCTCTGGCTCTGGGGGCCGATCGGCGCCTTTGTGGCGCTGCCGCTGCTGCTGTGGCTGGGTGTGATGCTGGATCCACGCCACAGTTTGCCGGAAAAGCAGATGGAGGATCCGCTGGAGAAGATCCTTTGAAGAACGGCGCCCCCGCCGATCCAGCAGTGTCGGCGGCCTCCAGGCCTCACTCTGCCTGCTGCTGCGCATCCAGCAGATTTTCCCCGCCGTCCAACCCTTCACGCTCACGCTCTGCTGCACCTTCAGAGGGTAGCTCGGCACGGGCTGGATCAGCGGCCTCTGGCAGATCGGAACTGCTGGCCGCCGGACCGGCCTGCCGGGTGCCAATACGTTTCGCCGAGGCGGCGGCTGTCTGGTCCTGCGCCCCGTCCAACCGAACCCGGTAGATAGGCTCAGGGAGACCGAAACCTGCGCCTTCCAGCGCCAATTTTGCGGCTCGGATCGCCTCGCCGCGCGCCTTGGCGAAATCCACCCGGGTCTGATCCACCCAGCCGGTAAAAGTCAGAATAACGTTGGAATCCCCGACCTCGCTGACCCAGGCACCGACTTCGGGATCCTTGAGCACAAACGGCTGCACCTCGAGTGCGGCTACGGCGGTGGACAACGCCGCCGCCAGATCAGCATCGGCATCCACCCCCAAATCGAAGCCAAAGCGGCGATGGGGATCGCGGGTGAAATTCACGATCCGCCCTTTGAAAACGGTAGCATTGGGTATTCGGATATGATTGCCCTCAGGAGAAATCAGGATGGTCGCCCGCGACGTCAGCCGCGCCACCGTTCCCTGGTCGCCCTGGATGTCCACATAATCATTCGGCCGAAACGGCTGGCGCAAGCTGAGCAAGATGGAGGCGATGAAATTCTCCACCGTGTCACGCACAGCAAAACCAAGCGCGAGGCCAACTACACCTGCCGCCCCGAGCACCGCCCCGATCAAAGCCGTAGCGTTCAGAATATCCAATGCCAGAACCAGTCCGATCACGATGAACAGGATACGCGCCACCGCGCGGTAGACATCTGCAATGAAAGGGTTGGGCGCCAGCCGGGTCCAGATGCCAATCCGCGTGGTCAGAAGCCAGCCCCCTGCCGCCACGAGCAAGAAGGCCGTCACCGCGACCAGGAAAATCGGTCCGTTCGCCAGCAGGTTCCGTGTGCGTGCTGCAATCCGGTCCACCGCTGGTGCCAGCCGTTCTTCGAGGGTGCCGCTGATTTCGGTTTCATTCTCTAGCGCGACGACACCGGCCACACGGTTGATGATCTGCGTCAGCCGCTCTTGGGCCGCATTGTCAATCACTGGGCCGGTGGTACGGACGACCCCTTCTGACACCGACACCTTCACGGCACTATATCCGTCAATTTCAGCGAGCAGTTTCTCTATCCTGCTTAGAATCGCACTATCGCGCACTGCTGCATCGCCGACTTCGATAAGGCTGTCGGTCTGAACCGGATCAGCCGCAGTCTGGGCCTGGCTGCTGCCGCCCCCCAGGCAAAGTGCAGCAGTAACAACCCAGCAATGCAGAAGCGGCTTCAGCCTCCGTCCTAGTGTCAGGATGCCTTTCAGGTGCTGCCAGGTGCAAGTCACTCTACGGTTCAATTCCGCATCCTCACGATCAAATCCACTACCGTTGCGCGCAGCTGCTCTGCAGGCCGGCTGCCCCATACAAAGTCCATAAAGCAGAACCCCCGTTTTGAACACGCCTGGTGGTACCCGCGCGGAGCCACATGGGACGATGTACATATCTGCCATCAAGCATACCAAAACACGTGAAAGCCTGCGGCGACCGAAACTCTGGCACGCTCCTCTGGAAAAATCTGCCTTGCGACAGCTAATGAGGCTCGGCGTTGAACTTCAGAAAATTGCGGATGATTTCTTCTTCCGAGCGCATCATGCCGGAACCACTCCCCTTCCCGCGCGTTGAGCTTGTGAACCCAAAACGCAGGAGGATGCCAATGGCGATGCAGGAGACACGCGAACCAGCACCCGGAAGCATCCGCCTCTTACGCTACCACTGGGTGTGCAAAAAAGCAGCAAGCTCAGATGTTCTCACTGCAGATATCACCTTGCGCGCACCTGTTTTTCTGTTCCCTTCCACCACTGCCGGGGCCGCTTTGGCATGTATCACGCTGTCCCCCAGCGTGATGTTAGAGGACTCTCACATACTTACAGGAGTGGTGCCGGAAGAAGCCGGTTTCCTCCCGTTCGAGAAATTGCGCCAGGTGCTGATGGCAGACAGCACGACGCTCGGCATCGCCGCATGTGCCATCCCTAGCTTGGCCTGCTACTCCGCATCCAAGGCAACTGGCCAGTCCAAGACCGGGCTGGAGGCGGTGCATGGTTGTTCCCATTGTGTCGAGCACCGCTGCCGATGCGGAATGGGCGAAAGGCCGTGCCTTACAGCCCTTTTCCTTCCGCTACCACCGCCATCTCAAATGAAAGGAGCACGTTATGGCTGAACGTCACAGATCCAAAGACGGACGCAAGGAAACCGACGAAGTGTTGGGAAAACAGGGCGGCGTAGCCCACCAGGGCCGCACAGGCGGCCGTCTGGCCCGCGACATCGGCACCGAAGACGAGTTGAAGCGCGCTCAGGAGAGGCCAGCCGGGGCAACCCGCGTGACAAAGTCCAAGGAACAGGAGGGCAGTGGTGATGGCAGTTAAGGGAATTCCATCCGGAGCTTGGGTGCTCATTGCGGACGGCGAGAAGGCATTGTACCTCGTCAATCAGGGCGATGAACAGAACATACACCTCACCGTGCGACGCAAGGAGGAGCAGGACAACCCAAAGGCGCAGGACTGGGCCGCAAGCCGCCCCGGCCGCTTCAATGACGGCCCTGGTGTACAGCGCTCGGCAGTCGATGACACCGACTGGCACCAGTTGGAAAAGGCCCGCTTTGCGAAAACAGTGGCAGAAGACCTGTATAAAGCAGCCCACGCTGGAAAGTTCGACACGCTTCTGATAGCTGCCAGCCGCCCGGTGCTCAGTGCCCTGCGTGATGAAATGCACCCCGAAGTGACCGAGAAGCTGATGCTGGACGTGCCGAAGGTACTGACCAACCACCCGCTGGACGAGATCGAGCAGGCCATCCTGCGCGAGGCCGCAAACACGGCCTGACCTGGACCGGTTGCCGCTCTGGCTGTTACCCGGTGTGGCAAGCCTCGTGCTGTTTGCATATCTTCTGACACGAACGGACAGTGCGTTTGCTGGCCGGGCCTACGCGGGCAAGGCTGCGCATCAGCCGCAGCACATCCACATGGCGGCGGATGTCGAGCCAGCTGGTCGGCTCATCAAACAGCATCGCGGGCATGTCCTGGGCCAGAACCATGGCAATGAAAGCCCGTTGGAGCTGGCCGCCGGATAGGGCCGCCAGCTTGCGCCCGGCCAGATCCTCCAGCCCCGTCCAGGTAATGGCACAGGCCACATGAGCCCGGTCGGCGGCATCACCGATGCCCAGCAGGTTCTGATGCGGCGCGCGACCATAACCCACCAGATCAGCTACGGTGACCCCGGGCGGCACTTCATTGTCCTGCGCCAACAGGGCCTGCCGCCCGGCCAGTGCGCGGGGGGACAAACGCGCAATGTCTTCACCCCCAACGCGGATCCGCCCGCTTGCTGCCTTCGGCCAATAGTTACCCGGCGCTTTCTGCCCAGCACGCGACCTTCCGCAATGTACGTTTTGGACGCCTTGGTAAGCAGAATGCCAGCCCCCCGGAATATGGTGTCCAAAACGATTTTGGAGCCTTCGCCAGGGTAGGAGAGTTCGGATATTGTCTTCGCGTTGAGCGGTGTTCGCGTCATGATCCGCACCTTTCGTTGAAGCCATATTGTCGCCAAATGTAGGCGGGGCACGAAAACCTTACGTACGACTAAGTCAATGTTTTGCGACGAAAAATGAAAGCATCGCGGTTTATAGCAAACAACGGAAAACACCATACGTAGTCATTCGTTATGATGGGGGCGTAGGTTCGCGTCCTATCACCGGCAACACACAGCTCCCATGCAATTTAACAGCGCCACCCACTCATTCGTCTGCCAGTCCGCCTCAATTCAGTTGATCACTCCAGAAATTTTCTGCTGATCGGCAAGCCAGGGCAGGCTGGCTTGGACGGAGGTGGAGAGGTCGCCCTGCGATTTCGACCAATTAGCAGATGGTCATACTACTGTTCCTGCCGGGACTGCCTCGGTGAAGGTTTTCTGATGCGGGCCGCGGTGTGAAGGTGCGGCTTGGCGCGGCATCGGTCCGGGTTGGAAAACCTCCCAAGGTGGAAGCCGCGGGGCTCTTGGGGCTGTCTATGGGGAAAGAGCGCTGACGGTGCAATGCGCGGCTGGTGCCAGCGAATATGCCGGTTGAATAATGATGCCGGGGCGGATGCCTGCGTTGCGGACGGTGGGCCAAATCGGGCATAGGCAGCGACGTTGCTGCGTGGTCCCCGGCTCCGGGTAGAGAGCCCGCAAACAGGGTTCCCGCCGGGCTTGTCGGGATGCCCGGTGTTCACAATTCCGGAAGGACGGGTGTTTCGTCATGCGGCTTGGTCCCGCGGTGGCGCGCGGGACCGGGGTTTTTGCCCGCGCCGGAAGATCTCGATGATGTGCATTGTCCCGCCACAGCACGGGCATGGCTCACGCAGGGTGCCCGCGCCGGCGCTGACGAGGCGGCGGTTCGAGATGGCCACCCTGCGGGTGTACCGGCTCAGATAGGCGAGCACGGCTTCCGGGCCTCCAAAGGGCGGTTTGGCATAGACCACCCATTCGGACTTGCGCAAAGGAGCCAGCCACTCTGCGAAGGCACCGGCCTGCGCCAGCGGTTCCAGGCCGCCGAAGAAGGCCAGCTCCCCGGCGCGGAGAAGCGCCATCAGCCC